>CAYWAK010000083.1:0-10885 GCA_964455755.1 uncultured Ardenticatenales bacterium
TTTCCTTTGTGGGTGCCTTCTCAATAATTCGGGAGGCACAGAGCGTCGCGCCCCCCCAACTTTGGGGGATGTGCGCCCCCAGAATTGGGGGCCGGGGGCGCCCCCAAATTATTGAGATGATAAATCGTTATACCCCATCCCCCCCTATGGGATAGATACGTTATAGTATAGCATAAAAGATTCAAGCCATCAAACCAGTCCGATGCCTCAGGTGTCCATCAAAGTTCTGCCTCCGGCCGGCAGCGGATACATCGGGGCGACTGGGTAGCTGAACGACCCAGGCTCCGTCGTTTATGCGGGGTCGCTACCGCCCCAGACCAGTCAGCCTGGAACCGCCGACGCGCAGGAGAGTTCGCCAGGGTCAAAGTAGACACAAACTCCAATTCGGTGTAGAATAGGGTCTATCCGCTGCCGGCATTGCGCCGGAGAGCGCCACGGATGATAACGCACAACCCTTTGGAGAGCGAGATACTTGCCGAACAACACGCCCTCGGTTTCACAAGATTTGTTGAATCTGGTCCGTGCCGGCGTGCCGGAGGAACAGCTACGTGCGATTCTGGCTCCCCGCACGTCGCCCCGGTCGTGGGATCCCTTGCTGGACGAGGCAGACGCGCAGGGAGTAACGCCGCTCGTCTATCAGACGCTCAAGCCGTACCACAACGACATGGCCCCGGAAGTCTGGCACCGCCTGGCCAAAGCCCACTTCGATGTCGCGGCCATAAATGCCCTGTTCCTGGAAGAGTGGGCCGCAGTGGTGCAGTGTCTTGCCGAACACCGCATCGAAACGCTGGCGATCAAAGGGGCGGCGCTGGCCGGCACGCTTTATGGCAATGTCGCCTTGCGTCCCATGCAAGACCTCGACTTGCTGCTCCACCAGGCCCAGGTGCCGGAGGCGCACATAGCCCTCGGCCATCGAGGATACGTGCCGGTAAAAGAAGAGCATTTTCCCGGCGCGGCAGCGGCGTTCGAGAGCCAGGTCTCGCTGGCGCGACGCGACAGTGTCACAACGATGACCTACGTCTGCGAGCTGCACTGGCACCTGCTCGATTCACCTTTCTACCAGCGCACCATGCCGTTGGACTGGTTCTGGGACACGGCCGTGCCGCTCCAACTGGAGGACACGACGACGAAGACGCTGGGGCCAGAAGCGCGACTCTTGCACCTTTGCACGCACCTCGCGCTTCACCACCACGGCGAGCGACTGCTGTGGTACTGCGACATTGATCGCCTCATTCGTCACCACGGGGGATCTCTGGATTGGGACGAACTGATCGCCCGTGCCGAAACATACCGGCTGGTTCTCTCCCTACGCACCGTCTTGGCCCAAACGATTGAGCAGTTCGACGCGCCGGTGCCGGATGAGGTGACGGATCGCCTTGCGGCCATGCAACCGGACCCGGAAGAAGTGGCCGTGTTCGGCTTCATGGTCGCCCCGCCCCACGGCGTCATCGAGCGCTTCCTCAACGATTTGTCCCAACTCTCCGGCACACGGCAGAGGCTACAATTCATCCTGGCCAATATCTTTCCCTCGCCGGCGTACATGCGCCAGCGTTACCAAATTGAGAACCCCTGGCAGTTGCTGCCCCACTATTTCTACCGGCTGATCAAAGGGGCTTTGCATGGTCTAAGAGTTCTTACAGGAGGGTAGACGATGGTTGTTTCCAAGACAATTGGGCTGCAAACAGAAGGGCACGGTGATGTCCGGGACATCACCCAACCGGTTGCGGAAGCGGTGCGGGCTTCCGGTTTGAACGACGGCGTGGCGACCGTTTTCAGCGCCAGTTCGACCAGCGCGCTAACGACCATCGAATTCGAATCGGGGGCGGTAGCCGACCTGCGCCGGCTGTTCGATGAGATCGCCCCGCCCGACCGGCCATACCAACACAATCTGCGCTGGGGCGACGGCAACGGCCACAGTCATCTGCGGGCGGCGCTCCTTGGCCCGTCGCTCTCCGTCCCCTTTGTGAACAAACGTCTGACGCTGGGAACCTGGCAGCAAATCGTGTTCGTAGATTTCGACAACCGGCCCAGGAGCCGGCAAATCATCGTGCAGCTTGTGGGCGAATGACCGCCAGGCACCGAGACGCGGGTGCAGGACTCGCCGGCGATTGAAACCGCGTTGCCCCTACGCAACGCATCTCCGATCTGAAAAGGAGACGTTATGCTCTTTCTTGGCCTTGTCAATGTGATGTGGATGATTTACCTGATTGTGGCCCTGCTGGTGAGCCTCTCGATACACGAGGCGAGCCACGCGCTGGTTGCCGACCGGCTGGGCGACCCCACAGCCAAAGAGAAAGGCCGTCTGACACTGAATCCGTTTGCACACCTGGAGCCGTTCGGCACCCTGTTGCTGCTGACCGTAGGCCTCGGCTGGGGCCGGCCCGTGCCGGTTGATCCGTTCCGGCTGCGCCCGAATCCGAAAGTGGGCATGGCCTTGGTCGGCGCGGCCGGCCCGGTCTCGAACCTGCTGCTGGCCGTGTTGGTCGCCATCCCCCTGCGCATGCACTGGGCGCGCTTCACGCCGCAGCGCGTGGGCGGCGTGCTGATTTCCAGCGGCGAGCTGCTTTCCTTCGTCGTGTGGATCAGCCTGGCCCTGGCCGTGTTCAACCTGATTCCCTTTGGCCCGCTGGACGGTTCGCGGATCGTTGCCGGCGTGCTGCCCGATTGGTGGTTCTACTTCTCGGCGCGGATGGAACTGGTCGCTTTTGGCCTCTTCATCCTCGTGCTGCTGGCCGACCGCTTCCTGGGCACAGCCATCCTGGCCCGCGTGATTTTGCCGCCTGTGCAGATTCTGTGGTGGAAGCTGGTCGGCTTCACCCCGCCGGACTTATTCCGGTTCTAGCCGCGCTCGTGCAACTTTGGCCCCACGCCACCGCCACCCACATGACGTCCATCACGTCTACATCGCCATCGCTATCGAAGTCATACTGGGGAACGCCGGCCGGGACATTCCAATAGGCCACGACCTGCATGATGTCGGCCACATCCACTTGGCCGCTGCCATCCACGTCCTGCGGAATTGCGCAAACGGTGGGCGTGGGGACAACACAGCGATTGACGGTGGTGTCGTCCAGGACAGTTCCCGTGCGGCCGATAGCACGCAAGCGCAGTTGGCAACCGTCCACATCCACGCGGGCAAACTCATACGCCGACTGCACAAAGGCAGTCCACCAGCCGGCCAGCACCGGATAGAGCGAGGCCCCACCGCCGCCGGTGACCACGTAGATCACGCCGCCCGCTTCCACGGAGGAGACCTGGTTGCCCAGGATCGGATAGGTGCGCTCGTAATCGTGGTCGTGTCCGCTGAACGCCATATTCACGCCGTACTGTTCCAGGATGGGTACGAGTTTTTGCAACACGGTGCTGTTTCCGCCGTGGCCGCCGCTGCTATAGGGCGGCTTGTGCAGATAGGCGATCTTCCAGAAACGGTCGGTTGCAGCCAGGTCTGCAGCCAGCCAGTCGGCCATGTCGTCCGTGGCGACGTCGCTGACCTGGCTGAGCGAGTCTTCCGTATCCAGGGCGACGAAGTGTACGTTGCCCCAATCGAAGCTGTAGTACCGTTCTTTGTCGCCAGCGCGCCAGGCGTTTTCGGGCAACTCGAACAGATCGAGGTAGGGTGCGGCATGATTGGTGCGGTAGTCGTGATTGCCGGGGGTGGGAAAGAAAGGCAGCCGGGCAAACAGGGCCTGGTAAATTGCGAAGACCTCGGTCTCGTATTGCGCGTACGTGCCGGAGCTGTAGGCGATGTCGCCGGCATGGAGAATCAAATCGGCCGGCTGCTCGAGCATGCGATCACGGAGGTCCGTCTGGGCCGGGTCGCCGGTGCCGCTATCCCCCACCACCAGGAAGGTAAACGCTCGGTTCGCCGATGGGTCTGGCGCGGTGCGAAACGTGAGGTCTTCGGCCGGGAGCAAATTCGTTCCGCCGGTAAATATCCGGTAATGGTACGCAGTATCGGGCAGCAGGCCGGCGATATGGGCGGAGTGAACCATGTAGGTATCGTACGGCGCCGGCGCACTCACGTTCGCCAGCCGGGAGGTGGCCGTCACCACGGCGGAATAACTGAGGTCAACGCTGTATTGCACTGTGCTGGTGCCGGAAGCCGTGGTCGTCCACACGACGGTGACCTCTGTGGGCGTCGTCTTCTGCAGGTAGGGCCAGCGCAGCGGGTCAGAGGTTGGCGCAGCGGCGATTCTCTCGCCGGCACAACCGATCAGCGCCAACATAATGATGGCCAAAAGGGAAGCCCGTTTCATAGACCGTTTCTCCGTCGAATCGCCAGCGCGTTCGCCGGCCAGCAAAACATCGTCGCAACCCATTATACATCGGGCCTACGCGATTGGTCAAATTGACCTGCCACCATGGGTGGCCGCCAAAGTCTTGCGTCCGACCGGCAGCGGATAAATCGCGCTGCCTGGGTTGTTCAGCCACCCAGGCTCCGTCATTTACGCAGAGCCGCCACCGGGGGAGGCAACTTGCTTATCTGTAGGATTTGTGTATAATTTGGAGTGGTTGCAGAAACCGGGAACAGAAAACAGAACAACTGTGAAATACCGGGACTGGCCGGGAATGCACGAAACCAGTAATGACCCAAAAACTGAGGAGGAACATCTTGGAAGTTACCACAGAGCAACTGGAGAATTGCCAGAGCGCCATTACAATTGCTTTTGATGCCAAAGAGATCAATCAGGCGATGCGTTCCAAAGCGCGCGAGATTTCTCGCCACCAGCAGATTCCCGGATTTCGTCCTGGACGAGCCCCGTACCCTGTTGTCGAGCGCGTTATCGGTCGCAGTCTCCTGCTCAAAGAGGCCGTAGACGATCTAACACCCAAGGCCGTTACGGATGCGCTAGAAGAGAACGATATAAGCATCTACGATGACGACACCATCGAATCGGAGTGGGTGGAAGAAGATCCGCCTGTCATCCGTTTCACTTTCCAATCGTCACCCCACATCGAACTTGGGGACTATCGCGGAATACGGATTGACCAGGAAGAAGTGAGCATCGAACAAGAACAGGTAGATCTGGTGCTGCAAGATATTCAGGAACAAAGCGGCACTTGGGTAACATCGCCGGGGCCGGCAGCGTTTGAAGATATGACAACCATTGATCTGCGCGGAGACCTTCTCGACGGGACTGTTATTGTGGATAATCATGGTGTCCAGGGCGTTCTGTCTGAGCCAGAAGAAGACGACCCCCTAAAGGCAGCTGCACATCTGGTCGGCATGATGGTGAACCAGACGAAGGAATACACCCTCGTTTTCCCGGACGATTATGAGCCAGAACATCTGGCCGGACGGACGGCCATCTACCACACTACCATGCTGGAAATCAAGAAACGCGAACTGCCAGAAATGACCGATGAATGGGCCAAACAAGTGAGCCCCTACGATAACCTTGCCGAGTTGCGTAAAGAGGTGGAAAGCGAGTTGCTGACCAGAGAACAAAACAGTGCGCGAGGGAAGTTGGTTAGCGACTATCTGGCGGCGGTACAAGAGATATCTACTGCCGAACTGCCGCCGTTGATGATAGACCGGCGTGTTGACCGGGCGGTCAACGATCTTTCCTTTGACGTCATACGGCAAGGTAGAACGCTGGAGGAGTATATCAAGGAAGCGGGTCTGGAGAATGAAGAGGACCTGCGTGCACAATTGCGTTCCAAGTCAGAGCAAGCTCTCAAAGAGGAGGCACTCCTATTCGCCATCGCACGAGAGGAAAACATTGAGGTAACCAACGAAGAAGTTGAAGCCGAGATTGAAGAATCTGTGGCAAAATTTGGCGACCGAATGGACGAAGCACGAAAGATCCTGTCCACCAAACAGGAAGAGATTTACGCCCGCTTGCTGACCGAGAAGGCCGCGCAACATGTGGCTGCCCTGGCTCGCGGGGAAATACCGGAAGAGACAGCGGAAGACGAACCTGCCCCGAATGAGACAGAAGCCACCCCCATCGAAACAGAGGGCGGGGAAACCATTTCTCACGACGAAGAAGAGGATCAATAGACATGAGCACTTTCCCCACAAACAGCCTCGTTCCCATGGTCATCGAAACCTCAGGAAGAGGCGAACGCGCCTATGACATATTTTCCTTGTTGCTCAAAGAACGCATCATTTTCTTGGGTACCCCCATCAACGACCAGGTAGCAAATCTCATTGTTGCCCAAATGCTCTATCTCGATCGCGAAAATCCCGAACGAGAAATCCAGATGTACATCAACTCTCCGGGCGGGGTAATCTACAGCGGCATGGCCATCTACGACACGATGCAGCTTGTGCGCGCTCCCGTATCCACAATTGCGGTCGGCTCAACGGCCAGCATGGGCACAGTTCTCCTTACAGCGGGCGCCACCGGTCGGCGGTATGCGTTGCCGAACGCCACCATCCACTTGCACCAACCGCTCGGCGGCATGCAGGGCCAAGCTGTGGACATGGAGATTCAGGCCAAAGAAATCTTGCGCCTGCGTGACAAACTGAACCAGGTTCTCGCCCAACATACCGGACAACCGATGGAACGCATCCGGCAAGATACGGACCGCGATTTCTTCTTAGATTCCGCCGGGGCCGTCGAATACGGGCTGATTGACGAGGTCCTTTCGATCCCGACGGACCAGAAGGAAGAGACCAACGATGATGATTGAGGGCTAACGCTTGCGCCGCAAGTCACGGGGCAAGTCCCCTAGCTTGTCGGAGAAAGAATAACGGGACACGGATTTTCCGATCATTTGGCCCTGAACATCTCTGTTTCCCTGTAAAAATCTGTGTTCTATGGGGAAAGAACAGGTCTCTCCGACAGCCTGCTGGTCGAAGCGGATGACATGCTACCCGGTCAGCCAGAAACGAAAGTGATGTCGTTCTGAGCCGGGGCGTAGTAGCGGCAGGGGCAGGTTTGAAGCCTGCTCCTACTCCCCAGAATGACGGGGGGGCGAAAAAGGATTCACGAAACAGTGGGAGGAAGCATGGACAGACGGGGACGACGAACTACGCAACGTTGTTCGTTCTGCAGCCGCGAACAGCGCGAAGTCAACCGATTGATTGCCGGGCCCAATTCGGTCTACATTTGTGATGAGTGCGTAGACCTGTGCAAAGAAATCTTGGAAGACGATGTTCACAACGCTGACTCTTCTTCCTCCTCAGTCACAAAACACATCCCGCTACCGAAAGACATCTATCATCGGCTCAACCATTACGTCGTCGGTCAAGACCTGGCCAAGAAGGTGCTAGCCGTTGCCGTTTACAACCACTACAAACGCATTAACGTTGACTCACACATCGATGACGTTGAACTGGAAAAAAGCAACATCCTCCTGATTGGCCCGACCGGATGCGGCAAAACCTTGTTGGCTCAAACATTGGCCAAGATACTGGACGTTCCACTCACCATTGTTGATGCGACCAACCTTACCGAGGCCGGTTATGTGGGTGAGGATGTTGAGAATATCTTGCTGCACCTCCTGCAAGCTGCCGACTTTGACATCCCCAAAGCAGAGCTGGGCATCGTTTACATTGACGAAATCGACAAGACGGCCCGCAAGACAGGCGACAACCCCTCCATTACGCGTGACGTCTCCGGCGAAGGCGTGCAGCAAGCGCTTCTGAAGATCATCGAAGGCACGACCGCAAGCGTCCCCCCCCAAGGTGGACGGAAACATCCCCAGCAAGAGTTCATTAACATCAACACCAACAACATCCTCTTCATTTGTGGCGGATCCTTTGACGGACTAGATGAAGTCGTCAGCGAACGCATCGAAGCGAAATCGGAGATCGGGTTTGTGCGGCGGCGACTGTCCGTTCCTTCGCCTATTCCGCGCCCCAAACTGGCTCCTCCCATTCAGGAAGAGACCGAGGACGAAGAATTGGACCGCATAGAACATGATATGAAGCGCAAAGCGGCCCTGCTCAGGCAGATCATTCCGGACGATCTGGTACACTATGGCCTGATCCCGGAGTTCGTCGGCCGGCTCCCGGTCCTGGTGAGTGTGGACCCCTTAGATCGAAAGACAATGGTACAAATCCTCACCGAACCGCGAAACGCTGTGGTCAAGCAGTACCAAAAACTCTTCGGCCTCGACCAGGTGGAGCTTGTCTTCACCCCCGAAGCGATAGAGGCAGCCGCACATCAAGCGATGAAGTACCACACAGGCGCGCGTGGCTTGCGAACCGTTATTGAGTCGATCTTGCTCGATGTGATGTATGAAATCCCTTCCCGCATTGATGTGGGACGTTGTGAGATCACTGCCGAAACCATCACCGAAAACGCCGGCCCCCTCCTCTACGACCGCCAGGGAAATGTGATTTCCACCTGGCTCGACAAAGCCGCCTAATGCCCGGAGCTATTCATGACCGTACAAGCAGCCACACACATTGCAAAATCGCCCGCGCCTGGATCGTCATTTGTACCCATCGAGCCGAAGACGCTTGAAGAAACCGGGCTCAGCCTTGGATTTCTTGCCGAATTGGCCCTCAAGATCATGTACTCCGTGGGATTCACTTCTGGCACGGAAGTGGCAAACGCTTTGGGGCTGCCCTTTTCCAACGTCACCGGCCCCGTACTGGAATACCTGCGACGCGAACATCTTTGCGAAGTAACGGGGACGGGCGGACTTGGAGAATCGAGCTACCGGTACGTGCTGACCGAAAAAGGACGTCACCGTGGGTTGGAAAGCATGGACCGCAACCAGTATGTCGGTCAGGCCCCGGTCCCGCTCGCCGCTTACGCACATGCCATCCGCCAACAATCCGTGCAGGGAAACATCATCAGTGACGGCGCGCTCCGAAAAGGCCTTGCCGACCTGGTGCTCAACGAAGAAACACTCTCACAGCTTGGGCCGGCCATAAACTCAGGCCGGTCCATGTTCTTGTTTGGGCCACCCGGCAACGGAAAGACGGCAATCGGCGAAGCAATCGGACGCTTGCTCCCCGGCGATGTCTACATCCCCTTTACGGTTCACGTGGAGGGCCACATTGTCAAAGTGTTCGACTTGCACAATCACCGCCCAGTAGACTCGACCGATGCCGCCCCCCCCGCCGACTTGCACAAAAACGGAACCACCCGACGCCAACGGACAGACAAGCGTTGGATCAAGATCCGGCGACCGGCCATCATTGTGGGCGGAGAGCTGAACATGGAAAACCTGGACCTGGTCTACGACGAAGTTTCCAAAACACACGAGGCTCCTTTTCAGATGAAGGCCAACAACGGTATGCTTCTGATTGACGATTTTGGCCGCCAACAGGCACGACCCCGCGAACTTCTCAATCGATGGATCATGCCGCTGGAACGTCGCGTTGACTATTTGGCCCTGCAGACAGGAAAGAAAATTGAAGTGCCTTTTGACTTGCTCATCGTATTCTCGACCAACCTGGAACCGCGCGACCTGGTGGACGAAGCCTTCCTGCGCCGCATTCGCTACAAGATTCCCATTGTTGATCCCACCTTTGAGGAATACAGAGAAATCTTCCAGCGGGTATGCCAGGTGAAAGGTATCCCCTACGAAGATCGCGCGCTGGCCTATTTGCTCCAGGAACACTACATCAAACTTGGACGCCCGTTGCGAGCTGTACACCCTCGCGACGTCTTGGAGGAACTGGTAGATATCGCCCGCTTTCGCCGGGTGCGTCCACATCTGACCAAAGAGTTGCTTGACCAAGCGTGCCGCGCCTATTTCGTGAAGCTCTAACGTGGCCGTGGCACCTGGATCAAACTTGAGTCTTACATAAAAGGAGATGCGAACATGGACATGAAGATCAAAGGAAAAGTAGCGCTGGTTGCCGCTTCCAGCAAGGGTTTGGGCAAGGCGGTCGCCATGGGGCTGGGTCGTGAAGGAGTCAACCTTGTGCTCTGTGCACGGGACGAGGAGACACTCCGCGATACGGCCGACGAAGTGCGAGACCAGACGGGCGCTCGTGTACTCACCGTGCCGACAGACCTGACGGACCCCGATTCGGTGGATTACATGCTCCAGGCAACCACGGACACCTACCGGGGCATAGACATCCTGGTCACGAATGCCGGCGGACCGCCGGCCGGCCCTTCTCTCTCTTTCTCAGACGAAGACTGGCACAAGGCGTTCGAGTTGAACTTTCTCAGTGGCGTGCGATTGATTCGCGCTTGCATTCCCTACATGTCGTACCACAAATGGGGACGGATCATAAACATCACCTCCGTCACCGTCAAGGAGCCGCTCACCGGGCTGATCCTCTCCAACGCCGTGCGCATGGGCGTGGTAGGGTTTGCTAAAACGCTTGCGGACGAGATCGCAGGCTACGGCATAACGATCAACAACGTATGTCCCGGCTGGACGCGCACCGGTCGCGTGGCCGAACTTTTCAAGCAACGGGCCGAAGCACAAAACATCACGGTGGAGCAAGCTGAGGCTGCCATCATTGAGAACATACCGGTTGGGCGCATGGGCACTACGGAAGAATTCGCCAGCCTGGTTGTCTACCTGGCCTCTGCACAGGCCGGCTACATCACCGGTGAAAGCATTCTCATTGACGGCGGCCAGCATCGCAGCAGCCTCTAGCTCCCGATGGTCATAGGCGTTTGCAGTCTCCAGTTGTACCTGCCTGCGGCCCATAGCCTGAAAGACAAGCGCCAAGTCATCCGGTCGCTGACGGCACGTTTGCGCCAACGCTTCAATGTCTCCGTATCAGAGGTCGGCAACCAGGACCTTTGGCAGTCGACAGAATTGGCCGTTGTGTGCGTCAGTACAGACCAGAGCTACGCGCATGGCTTGCTCACCAAAGCCATGAATTTCGTCGAGAGCAGCCGGATCGACTTGCAAGTGGTGGACTACCATCTCGAGTTCTATTAAGGTACTTGTTTACCGCTCTCAGATACACCGCAGAGAAAGTCGTGGAGATCAATCAGTAGGGGCGAAGAAT
>CAYWAK010000084.1:0-10853 GCA_964455755.1 uncultured Ardenticatenales bacterium
AATCTGTGTAATCTGCGCCACCTGTGGTCAAGGAAAAAACTTGTCAAACTACAAAATTGATTTTCGCCAGACTCCAGTAATAAGGACGTTTTCGCTTAGAAGTAAAATTCTTGTTCCTTCTTGGTTCACTGCATGCTGCGTAAATTTTACCACGCAGACTGTTTTTCCGCAACCTTGGCACGATGTCGCGCGATCATACGCGCCCCCAGACGATGCGCGCTCGTTCGCGGGCCTTCGCCCCGATCGCTTCTTCGTCCAGCGTGAGCAGCCGGCGGTCCGCCATCAGCATTTGCCCGGCACAGATCGTGTGCGTGACGTACGATCCGTCGAGGCCGAAGACCACATGCCAGGGAAAGTTTTCCGCGGTCAAGGGAGTCGGCGGCACGTAGTCGAGCAGGATCACGTCGGCAGATGCCCCGGCCACCAGTTGGCCAAGCGGGTGAGGGAAGAAGGTGCCGGCGATTTGGGCATTGTTGGCGTAGGCCATCTGCGTCACTTGGTCAGCGGGCAGGGCGCGCGGGTCCTGTCGCGCCAACTTTTGCACCAGGTAGGCGGCCTTCATCTCCTGTAACATGTCGTTGGAGAAGCCGTCGTTTCCCAGGCCGACCGTTACGTGGCGCTTGAGCAGCGCTTCGACCGGTGCCGTGCCCACGGCGTTGTTCATGTTCGAGCGGGGTTGGTGCGTGACGTTGGTGTGCGTGCTGCGCAGGCTGTCCATCTCGTAGGCATCCACGTGGACGCAGTGCGCGGCAATCGTCTTCGGCCCCAGGATGCCTTCGTCCTCCAGCCTCTCCACCACGCGCCGGCCCGATTTCTTCAGGCTGTCCTTTTGGTCGGCCTTGGCTTCGGCAACATGGATGTGGAATCCGACATCCAGTTCCTGGGCAGCCTCCCGGCACAGGAACAACGACTTGTCGGAGAGAGTGAGCGAGGCGTGCAGGCCGAACGTGGCAGCCAGCCGTTCGCCCCCCTCGCGGCGCACCTTCTCGATGAAGCGGCGGTTCTCGCGGATGCCGGCCTGCATTTCGGCCTCGCCGTTGCGGTCGGTGACCTCGTAGCAGAGGCAGGCACGCAGCCCGGCCTGTTGCACCGCCTCGGCGATGACGTCCAGCGAGCCGTCAATGGCGCCGGGGCTGGCGTGGTGATCGAACAGCGTGGTCGTGCCGTGGCGGATCGCCTCTGCCAGGCAGACGAGGGCAGAGTAGCGGATGTCCTCCCAGGTAAGCGCCCTGTCCAGTCGCCACCACAGCTTTTGTAAAATCTCCAGGAAGTTGGCCGGTGGCGGGCCGGAGAGGGCCATGCCCCGCGCGAACGCGCCGTAGAAGTGCGTGTGTGCGCAGATGTTCGCCGGCAGGACCAGCTTGCCGCCGGCGTCCAGCCGTTGGGTGGCGGGGTAGCGCGCGGCCAGATCGTCGCTCGTGCCGACGGCGGCAATGCGCCCTTCCTCGATGTAGAGCGCGCCGCCGGCGATCACCCGGTTCGGTTCTTCCATGGTGATGATTGTGCCATTTGTGATGAGCATCATTCGCTCTCCCCAAATGTCACTTCCCGCTTTCAATCCCACCACTCTTCCTCCTCGTATTCACCATCGTATTCATCATCGCGCTCCAGCAATCGCAATTGTTGCGGCCCCTCCGGGTCGCCCAGGCTGCGCAGGCCAGGGTTTGCGTCCATCTGCCCCTTGATGATGCGATAGAGGGGGTCGCCGGCGATGGGATGCTTGCGCAGCAAGTCCTCGACGTGGCGGGCGGTGATGAACTGCAGTCCTGTGGTCATCACGAAAAGGAGTCGCCGGCCCTTCTCGCCGATAATCGGCTCGGCCAATGTTTCCAGCGGGCCGAGGCGCACACAGGCGTAGGGCGCATTGGCACGGGGATGATCTGGCTCATCGGGCAGAAGGTCGCGCCGCCGGATGGTGTCCTGTCCTCGGACAGGGGCGTAGTGGTGGATAGACCACTTTTCGTTGCCAAAAGCGCGGGTCTGGTAGAAGGCCAGGTAATCGGCCTGCGCCAGATTCTTCGGTGCGCGCGCTTGGGGAATGCGATACCAGCCTTGCTCGCGGGCTGCCTGCAGATCGCGGGGGTTGTTCATCAGGACGACGAGCACCCGTGCGCCCGGCTTCATGCCGCGCCTCCCGACCGGGCTGCACGGATACGGCCGTCAATCCCCTGCACCAGGGCCTGGTGTTGCTCCCACCAATCCGGGTCTTTTTGTGCGTCCAGTTCCTCGACTGATTTTCCTTGTTGCTCCACCCAGGTATAGTACTTCAAGTTGTGCCAGCGTGTGCGTGCTTCCAGGGTGCCTTCTTGAATCCAATCCAGCTTTTGGCCGTGGAAGATTCGCTCCACCCGCAGAGCGGCCTCGGTTTCGTCCATCGGACCGTACTGGCCGGTCATGGCCTGCATGACGGAGTGGTAACGGTCTATCGAGTCGGTGCATACGGTGACGACCAGGTCGCGCGGGCCGAAATCGTAGAAACGGGCCGTCTTGATCGCACCCAACACATTGCACACGCCGGAGATGCCGAAAATCTGGCTCATAGCCATCACCCGTTCCTCGGCGATGTCGTACCGGTCGCACAATGTGCGCCAGCCGGCCTCCTCGGTCAGCAGTTGCAAGCCCTGCTTGCATTCCTGGTCGTCAATGCACATCAGAGCATCCATGTTCGTGACGTGGTGAATCCAGGTGACGTGCTTGTCGCCAATGCCCTGGATGTCATGGCTGCCGTAGCCGTTGTTGTAGAGCGTGGGGCATTGCACCGGTTCCAGGCCGACGATCTTGTGGTCGGGCCAGACCTGCTTGAGGCGATCGCCGGCGGCAATCGTCCCCGCCGACCCCATCGCGGAAACGTACGCGCTGACCTGCCCATCGCCGATGCCCCGCGCTTCCAGCACGCCGGCCAGCTCGACGATGGTGTTTCCGGTGACGTGATAGTGGAAGCGATAGTTGCCCATCACCTCGAACTGGTTGAGCACGCGCACTTTCGGGTCCTGGCGCAGTTCCCGCGTTTTATCGTAGATTTCCTTGACGTTGCTTTCGGAACCGGGCGTTTTGATCACGCGTGCGCCGTACTGCTCAATCTGCTCGAACCGTTCGCGACTCATGCCCGCCGGCAAGACGACGATACTATCGAAGCCCATCCGGCAGCCGACCCATGCCCCGCCGATGCCGTAGTTGCCGGTACTCGGCCAAACGAGGGTGTGTTCCTGTGGGTCCACCTCGCCGAACAATTCCTTTTCGACGAGGACGGCATAGGCCGCGCCGACTTTGTGTGATCCGGTCGGGAAATCTTTGCCGTAGAGGACGACGATTGGGGTGTCCACACCGGTCAATTCCTCCGGCAACACCTGGTAATAGATATGCCCGTTGCCATCCTTCCAGGTGATGTTAAACAAGTTGAGTGGGTCAAGCGGATCACCGGTCTTCAGACGCAGGGCACGTTCGCGCACATCCGTGTCTATGCGTTCCGGGTGGAGCATTTCGTCAAATGTAGGGCCGGTAATCGTCATGATGTTCTTTGCCTTCTGTTCGGTCACTTTTTCCAACACCGGGCTTGGTCGGGAGACTTTCGCCCATCGCGTACCGCTGAATATTGTTATGAAAATAGCAGCCCGTCGTCAGATGTTGGATGCCAGATTTTCATCCCTGTAGCGTGCGCCGCGCGCTTATGTCGACTGCTTACTGACCACTGGACTTCAACAGTAGTTTACCACATCGCGTGGGCAGCGTCAAGGCAGGATGACACCCTGACACCCGCAGGGCGACCAGGGGTGTCCTTGCTAACGAAGGCTCCCAGGCACAGGTGATTCTTTCACCGCCCGTCGCAGAGCGTCCATCGAGGGCGCAATCCGCGTGGCCGGTCCGGTGGCTTTCATGGCGCTCTGCACGTCTTTCAGCCCGTTGCCGGTGATCAGGACGACCACACGTTCTTCCGGGTCTACGAGACCATCGCGCAGCGCCTTCTGAAGGCCGGCGAGGCCGGTCGCTCCGGCCGGCTCGGCGAAGATGCCGGACTCGCGGGCCAACACGCGCATTGCCGCGAGAATCTCGTCGTCACGCACGGCCAGGAATATCCCGCCCGTCTCGCGGACGGCGCGCAGAGCCTTTACGCGGTCGCGCGGCAGCCCGACGGAAATCGAATCGGCTAACGTGTGCGCCTCCACCGGCGCGACTTCATCCGTGCCGGACTGCCAGGCGTGCACCAGCGCTGCCGCACCTTCTGCCTGCACGCCGATCAGGCGGGGCATGCGCTTGATCCAGCCGAGGCCCAACAAATCACGAAAGCCTTTGTGTAGGCCGCCTATGATACAGCCGTCCCCGACCGGTACGAAGATGCAGTCGGGCACTTGCCAGCCCAGTTGTTCGGCGATCTCGAAGCTGACGGTCTTCTTTCCTTCCGTCATGTACGGGTTGTAGGCCGTGTTGCGGCAGTACCATCCGAACTCGTGGCTCGCTTCGATGCACAAGTCGAAAGCCTGGTCATACATGCCCTCGACGAGAAAGACGGTCGCGCCGAAGATGAGCAGTTGGGCTACTTTGGCCGGCGGGGCGGAAGCGGGCACGAAGATCACGCTCGGCATGCCCACGCAGGCGGCCATGCCCGCCAGGGCCGCCGCCGCATTCCCCGAACTGGCGGTCGTAATCACCGCAGCCCCTGCTTCGCGTGCCTTGATCACGGCGAGGGCGCTGGCCCGGTCCTTGAAACTTGCCGTCGGTTGGCGGGTATCGTCCTTGAGGTGCAGGTGACGCAGGCCAAGCAAGTCGGCCAGCCGGTGGGCACGGAAGAGGGGCGTCCAGCCAACATCGTTCAGCGGTGTCTCGCCGGCCAACGCGTCGCGGAGGTACTGCGGGTCAAGTGGCAAGAGCTCCCGGTACCGCCAGAGAGAAGCGGTCTGGTCACCGGCCAGTGTCTGGCGTCGCACCCGGCGGCGCAGTTCCTCGTAGTCATATCGCACATCGAGGATGCCGTCATTGCCGTGGTGCGGGCAGACATACGCTACCTCATTCGCTGCATACGCTGCCCCACACAGGACACACCGCAAAGTAATCGCCAAATTGCTTGTCATCTCTGCTCCTTATCCGAATATGAAACGTAGAGCGTCGAGCGTGAGGCGCATTGCGTGACACTTGACACCCGGCACTTGCCATTGCCCCCGCCCATAGCTCATTGACCATCGCCTAGCGTCCCTGCCACCAATCTTTGCGCGAGCGGGGGTCCATGAACGTGCCGTAGTCGCGTATGGCCACGCCGATTTCGTTGCCCTGTGCCCGGCCGAGGGCCTGTCCGGCGCGCAACGCCGGCAAGTGGTCGCGGCCGGCACTGTTCCACGACCGGTAGAGAGCCAGCAGGCGGGGTTCCACGCACAGGCCTTCGATGTGCAGCGTGTACCCGTGGACGACGTTGTCCTCGCGGGTGTATTTCAGGGTAATGCGCGTGGCGCTGGCGTACAGCACCAACACCTCATAGCCGCTGCCGATGGTGTAGCCGGACGCCGGCACGTGGATTGTTTCGCCCGGCGTGGTGGTGAGACCGGCTAGAGTCACGGCCCAAGTGTCCAGCAAGGCGCCCCGGCAGTTGCAGCCCCAATCCCAATCGTACACGCGATAGGCAGCTCGGAAAGTGGCCGTGCGTTGGTCGGCAAATAGGCCGGGAAATTGTGGGGCCTTGGAATCGGTGCCGCCGGTGTAATCCACCAGCCCCAGGAATGCCGTTGTGGGCGTATACCCGCGCAAGGCCAGGTTCAGGTCGGCGTGCTGTTCCGCGGGCCGGTCGGTGGGCGGAGGGGTGACGGAAAGGTCACCGTAGCTTTCGCCGGCAACCGGCGAACATGTGCCCGTGCTGCCGGAGACAATGGGCAGGTAGATTGCCGGTGTGAGCAGACCCACAGGTTGTCTTGCTTCGGGGCGGATCGGGTTACGGACCGGCTGCCGGCGGGCCGCGTCGTTCGCTCTGGTTGTGCCCGCATCGTGTCGTGCTGCAACCGGCTGGCCGCTTACCGCCGCAGGATCGCCGATCAGGCCGGGCACCAGCAAGAATCCGCCGGCACCCAGCAGCAGACTGAGCAGTGGCCATAGCACGAGCAGACGGGTTTTCTTGAACATAGCGTAATGTCCTGTCCGTATCTTACCACACCTTGTCCGGTACAGCAAACTGCCCCACCGGCGTGTTTCGCAATTTGGTGGTCCGTGTCATTCTGTGTTATAATGTGAGTAGCGGCTGTACCTGTTTTGCCCGTGTGAAATCACTGTTTCTGGCATGGTTCATTTCAAGCTAATTCTTGGTTGACAAATTCATAGACGCTCCAAGGCGATTCCAGCATTGAAACAGCACATTCCAGCATATTTGTACGTCATTGGCGGCTAAGATTTGTCAAGCTGGTTTTGTCCCATTTTGAACTATGCCCTATTTCTTGAGATCATACAAGGAGGCGTAGGCTTGCCCGGTATGTCCGCAGTCCGGCCCGTGCCGAACTATCCTAATTATCGCCGGGGCACCCGGTTTTAGCAAATGTCACATGACTATTATATACAAGGAGGTAGCTTCATGAGCACCAAAGTAGGCATCAATGGATTTGGTCGTATTGGCCGGCAGGTCTTCAAAGCCATTCGCGACTACTACCCTGACACACTCGAAGTTGTCGCCGTGAACGATCTCTTTCCCGTAGAGACCAACGCCCACCTTTTGCGCTACGATTCAAATTACGGACGATTTCCGGGAACTGTCGAGGTTGCTGACGGCAACCTGGTCGTGGATGGCCGGGTGGTGCGTTCGTTCGCCGAGCGTGATCCGGCCAAGCTCCCCTGGGGTGATCTGGGTGTTGACGTTGTCGTCGAATCGACCGGCGTGTTCCGTGAGCGGGAGAAGGCCGCGGCGCATCTCGTCGGCGGCGCGAAGAAGGTCATTATTTCCGCCCCTGCCAAAGGCCCAGACATCACCATCGTTTTGGGGGTGAACCAGGACGCGTATGATCCGGCCAACCACCACGTGATTTCAAATGCTTCTTGCACCACAAATTGTCTGGCCCCCGCAGCCAAAGTGATCAATGACAACTTTGGCATTGTTGCGGGATTGATGACCACGATCCATGCCTATACGAACGACCAGCGCATCTTGGATTTGCCGCACAAGGACATGCGTCGCGCTCGCGCAGCGGCTCTGAATATCATCCCGACGACGACCGGCGCCGCCAAAGCCGTGTCGCTCGTTATTCCCGAACTCGAGGGCAAGTTCGATGGCTATGCGCTGCGGGTTCCCACCCCGACCGTCTCTGTCGTGGACTTCGTCGCCACGGTCAAGAAGCCGGCGACGGCGGATGCAGTGGCAGCGGCCTACCGGGAAGCGGCAAACGGCTCCATGAAAGGCATCCTCGGCTTCTCGGACGAGCCGCTCGTCTCCACCGATTACAAAGGCGACCCCCGCTCCTCGATCATTGACTGGGGCTCTTGCATGGTGATGGGCGACTTGGTGAAGATTGTCTCCTGGTACGACAACGAGTGGGGCTATTCCAGCCGCGTTGCAGACCTTGTCTCCTTCCTGGTGGACCAAGGGATATAGTTGGCCCAAGACGTTCGACTTCTCAGAGAAGTTGAACGTCTAAAACATGATGATGTGGGGCAGATAACTAAATCTGTCCCCACATCATCATTGTGCTATCTTATGCACTTGACAAAACGTACTCGCATCCGCACGGCAAACCTCCTTCTTTGGGCGCTGATCGCCGCTTATGCGCTATTCTTCAGCCTCGTCACACTGCAAAAGCACGCCGCGTATCAAACCACCGCCTTTGACCTGGGCAACATGGACCAGGCCGTGTGGGGCACCCTTCACGGCCGATTGCTCCCCTACACCAACTGGGACACCGAAGGAACGCGGCTGGGCTATCACGTTGACCCGATCCTGATGCTCCTGTCTCCATTTTATCTTCTTCATGCCGGCGCAGAGATGCTGCTCATTTTGCAATCGCTCATCCTGGCCCTGGGCGCGTGGCCCGTCTACGCCCTTTCCCGCCGAGTCTTCTCGCGCGCAATCGCCGGTGAGGCGGCCGCTTCGAACACAGGCCGGGCCGTCGAGCTGCCGGCACTGGCCTTTGCCGCGAGCTATCTGCTCTTTCCCGCGCTCGAAGCGGCCAACATGTTTGATTTCCATCCGACGGCGTTGGTGGCTCCCTTGCTGGCTTTCGCCTTCTACTTTGTGGAGAGCCGGCGACACCGGGCCCTGTTTGCTACGGCGCTGTTGATCATGGCGTGTAAAGAAGACATGACGCTCGTGGTGATAGCGTTGGGTGCGTACACCATTCTTCGCGCGTTCTGGAATGCTCGTTCCGACCCCTTTGTGCCGCGACGCGCCGGCGTTGTGGCTGGCCTGGCCCTGATTCTGGCCGGCGGCCTCTGGTTCCTGACGGCGGTGTACGGAGTCATCCCGCACTTCAACGTAGCGGGAAAATCCCCCTACCTCGGTGGATATGTCGCTGTGGGGGGAAGCCCCGCCGGCATTTTGCGGACTCTCTTTACCGACCCGGCCAAAATCGCGGCGGTCGTGTTGACCCCTGAGAAGCTCACCTATCTGCGGAATCTCTTTACGCCGGTGCTATTCACGTCGCTGTTTGCACCGCTTACGCTTTTGCCGATGCTCCCCACGTTGGCCTTGAACTTGCTCAGCCACAACGTCACCCTCTACACGCTGGAAAAGTATCACTACGCTGCCCCGCTTGTGCCCTCCGTGGTCATTTCGGCGGCCTACGGGAGCGCATTCCTGGTTCGCTTCGTGATCAAACGCTGGCCGCGTGTGACGGCGGAAAGCGCCGGCGTGGGGATTTCTGCGGCGGTACTCTTGGCCAGCCTGATGTACCATGGCGGCCATGGCTTCACGCCGCTGGGGGCGCGCTTCCGCTGGTATGAAATCACGCCCCACGCGCGTCTGGGCGACACACTCGTGCGGGAAATCCCACCGGGTGTTCCCGTCTCGGCGCAGAGCAAACTCAACCCGCACCTGAGCAATCGTTCGCTGATTTACATGTTCCCCAAGATCGCCGATGCCGAGTACGTGCTGTTCGATGTGTCTGTCGACTCCTGGCCTGTACATCCGAGCGATGTGCGCAAAACTTTCGACGAGCTGATTGCCGGCGATTACGGCGTGCTCGATGCGAACGACGGGTTTATCCTCCTGAAACGGGGCGAGCCAAACAAGACCCTGCCCGATGCCTTCTACAAGTTTGTTCGTGGAGATGCGCCGGCCTGGCCCACGGAAGCGAATTTCGAAGGGCAACTCACCCTGCGCGGTTTCGATATCCAGCAAGATGAAGTGGGCCGCACTTCTCTGGTGACGTACTGGCAGGCCCTACACCCCCTGGCGCGTGACTATCGCATCTATCCATTCTATTACGACCCTTCATCGGGACGCATCACCGAGGACACGGAGCAGCGACCCCTTGTTGGCCTGCTGTGGTATCCGACGAGCCGGTGGCAGCCGGGCGAGACTGTGCGGTTGGCTACGCTGCCCTGGAAGGTCGACGCGGAGTCGAACGTGGGCGTGGGCATACTCGACGGCCAGGACTGGTGGCATGATCACCGCCTCGCGCCTGACGTCATCACCGGCACGGCCGTCGTGCGCGATGCTTTTGGCGGTACGGCGTTGCAGCTTGCACGTCTGCACGAAGGGGAGCCGCACATAGATACGCGGCAGTTCGCGTTGCCGACCGCTCCGCAGTACGAAGCCTACGCGCGGTTCGCGCAAGTCGCCGCGCTGACCGGCTTCGACCTCTCTTGCCCGGTATGCCGGCAAGCGGCATCGTCGGAAGGGAGCCGCCTGGTGCTCAGCCCTGCGCCGGACCGTGCGACGTCCCTCTCTTTGCGCCTTTTCTGGCGCTCGCTGCAAGCGACCGACATGTCCTACACCGTGTTCGTACACCTGTTGGGGCCGGATGGCCGGGTTGTCTCGCAACACGACAATCTGCCCCTTTCCGGCGTGCGCCCTACGGATACCTGGCTGCCGCCCGAAATGCTCGTGGATCGCTACAGCCTGCCGCTGCCCGCCGCCATGCAGGCCGGCACGTACAGCATCGAACTGGGGTTCTACGACGGTGTCACGGGGGAGCGGCTGCCGGCGTTCAACCGCGCCGGCGAGCCGCTGCCGGCCGCGCGCTTGTTGCTTCCGGTGCCGGTCGTGCTCGCGTCAGAGTAGACTACCTGTGTGGGCTGCCTTACTCGCTCAGAGCGGACGACAGCCCGTCTCCCCAAGCGGCAAATTGTCATCCGCCGCGAGCGAGGGCTTTGACCGACACCACGACACGCACCGCAATCTTGACGACTCGCCACCCTTCGGATACAATAGGGGCACGTCCACGGAAACTGTGGCATGAGAAGCCACACTGGCAACAGGAGTGAGCTATGAATTCAGAGGCAATGGCAGCAGAAGACCAACGGCCGGGCCGTCCCCCGTCATCGAACTGGCTATCTCATTTGAGTGGGCCGGTGAAAGTTGGATTGTTTTTTGCCCTGCTGGCGATTATCATGTCTGTGGTCGGCCTGGTGCGCGATCCCACCACGCCGGTAACTGCGCGCTCCATCCTGATCGCGACCCTTATCTCTGGGGGAACGTGGGGTGTCGTCAGTTGGGCTATCGCCACGGCCGTGGTTGACGTTGAGCAAGATGTGGCCGAACGAGAGGACGACCCTCTCGAAGATGACCAGTAGACATCGGTATAAATCCTTTGGCAGTAGGGCCAATTCTTGCACAAAAAGAAAGAAGCCATTACGGTAAAATTGACACGTGGAACAGGCTTTCGAGCCTGTCAGCAGTCTGGAAAGGCTACTCCACGTGTGGCTTTTGCTCCAGTGCGAAAGAAGTTCAACGC
>CAYWAK010000085.1:0-10844 GCA_964455755.1 uncultured Ardenticatenales bacterium
ATGATGGCCTTTGTGTGCTGATTGATCTCCATGACTTTCTTCGCGTTCTCCGCGTCTCTGCAGTGTATCTGAGAGCGGTAAACGAGTACCAGTGGTCAATGTATGGAGGCCCTTTTGAGCGCAAAGGCCTCCCTGCCCAGACGAAACGCGCCTGGCGGGGAGACCTTCAATAGTGTCGCACTGTTTACGGATTGCCGGTTACCGGCTACCGTTATCTTCCTAGCGGAGGCCGGCCATCTCCTGCAGCAGGTGCCAGTTTTGCAACCGGTCTTGCTGCGCCACCATCAGTATCTCGGATGGATTGCCCTTCTTGTCAAACTGCTTGCCAAAGCGTCCCTCCGTGCGAGCAAAGTACGTGAAGTCAATCTGCTCACCGGTCTTTGGGTGCTTGTACCAATCGTCCTTCATCGCCGGGTTGCCCTTCAGGCTCAATCGCTCACGAATTGTGGAGCCTTTCCGCGGATCGTAAATGAAGAGCGGGAAGGCGCGAGAGTTCACAGCCAGCTTGGCCTGGTGATAGGACATGTTGTCTGCCACGCCGTGTTCTGGTTGGCAGGTTGTATACACCACAATCACAGAGGGGCCGGGGAAACTTGCGGCATCCAAGACGGTCCGATAGAAATGGTTCACGTGGGCAGCAGTGGTCGAGGCAACAAACGTATCGGGGTGCATCATGGCAATACGCCCGATTTCCTTACGATGCTCAACCTTCCCACGCACGGCCTTGCCGATGATGGACATTTTGGCATCCTGGGCGGTGTAGGAGGCGGTAGAGGCTTGCCCACCGGTGTTGGAATAGACTTGCGTGTCAAGGATGAAGGCGTTGATATCCAGGTTGGAGGCCATCATACGGGATAGGGACTGAAAGCCAATGTCATACATCGCGCCGTCGCCGCCCAGCACCCACAGCTTCTTGTCCTCCCAACCGATCTGGTTCCAGCGCACCCGCACGCCCATGGCATCGGTCGGCGCGTTTTCAAAGAGCGAATTGGTCCAGGGAACCAGATAGGGGTTGTAGGGATAGGTGGCACCGTAGACACTGTTGCAACCGGTAGCGGCGACGATGCCGAGGTTTTCGGCCCCATATTTGAACCCCATCGCGGCTGTCAACATGCGGAGTGAAGTCGCTTCGCCGCAACCGGCGCAGGACCCGGCACCCCCAACATACAGCAGTGAGCGTTCGGCCAGCATCATGTCGGCCAGCACCTTTTCCTGGATGTACTGTCCCGGCGTCTCCGGCAGCTTACGGAAGAAGTTGATCGCGTTCTCGTAGCGCGGCAGGGTGTCGTCTTCTTTCTTGATCATGGAAAGCGCTTTGTGGTCGCCGCACGCTTCCACACATTCAGCACAACCCTTACACTTGGTCGGGTCAATGAAGATGCCAAACAGGCCTCCCTTGTGCCCCTTCTTCTGTGGCAGCTTATAGTATTTGTTCGTTTCGGCCCACTGTTCCTGCAAGAAAGAGCGAGAGTTTTCCTCTTCGACTTCAGCAAGCGCCGGTTCCAGAACGTCTGTCTCTACGACTTTGGCCAGGATGGCTGTATCCGGACACTCTGTGACGCAATCCATACAGCCGACGCAGTTTTCGGCATGGAATTGAGGAATATCCGGCGAGATGTAGCTGAAATCGCGCAGTGCGGCTGTCCCCGCCGGGAGCAAGCTGCGAGCCACACCCAAGTCTGCCTCGAGCTGGCCGGAAGCAGACCCTTCGTTGTAGCCGGCGACGACGCGTTCAAAGAATTCGCCAACGTCTATGATGTCCTTGCTATAGGCGTCGCCATTGCCGCCGGCACTGATTTTTTCTACTCGTACTTTATCGGTCGTCACACCCATGGTTGCTTTCCACCTTTCTACGCTAGTGGACATCCTTGCCCGAAGGGGAGGCCCACGGTTATACAGGTCGTACTTACGAGGCCATCACCT
Source organism: uncultured Ardenticatenales bacterium (assembly GCA_964455755.1). Classification (GTDB taxonomy): domain Bacteria; phylum Chloroflexota; class Anaerolineae; order Ardenticatenales; family JAADHH01; genus JAADHH01. The sequence continues at coordinate 1,924 of CAYWAK010000085.1, forward strand.
CAGCGGGAATCTCAAACACTTCGGCAAAACCCCGGCGCACGCAAGTCAGGTTGTCCTGCACGGTTTGCTCACCACGCCGGCCAAAGTATTTGCGCAGCGATTTTTCGACGCTGGCCATCAATTCCTCTTCGGAGACGCCAGACTCTTTTACAAAAGGTGTCGTCTTCAAGAAGATGCCCAGCAAGACAATGCCCTGCATACGGACTTCCAAGGACGGGTCGGTAGCCACTTCGCGAGCGATTTTCGCCGCGTTCAAGGAAAGCACCCTGGCATTCTTTTTTCGCAGGAGCTTCTTGGCGTAGTCCGGAATACGTGACCACACTTCGGCGGGGTCTTCGAATGGAATCTGGACAAAGATTGTACCTCCATCGGCCAAACCGACCAACGGATTGCCGGCATAGAAGGCATTGATGTCATTCAGGGGAATGAAGTCCACGTCGGTAAGCTCGCAGTGGGTTCGGATGTGGCCCTTGCCGATGGTCAAATAGTATGTGGTCGGCAGACCCTTTTTCTCCGAGCCGTACTTAGGATACGCTTGCACGTCCATGCCGAAGAGGTCACCGGCGATGGTAGCGATGACTTTGTTCGTGGTGACCGAGCCATAGCCGCCAACGGAATGACCGCGCATGGAGAAAGCCCCCTCCGGTCGCACGTCCGGGTCATTGTCCACAGGGAGCGAAAGCGCGTGCTTGATGCCCAGAACGAAGTAGCGATGGGCATCGTCCCCGTTGGCCATCATGTGGGTCGTGGCCACGAAGTCTCCGGCGCGCACGTCGCGGCTGCCCAGGCCGGCGGCCCCGGCGTAGATGATCGGCATACGGTCGATCTTCGGGTAGCCGGGACGCCCGGTCATTGCGTCCGCGAAGGCGGCCTTGATTTCGGCGGCCAGAGGGTTCGATTGCGCCTGCGGGTCGTCCATCCGCTCGACGATGGCGATCGCTTTGGCGTTTTTGAGCGCCTCCACGACTTGCGGGCCAGGGAAAGGCCGGAAGCAGGTGATGTGCAGTGTGCCCGTTTTCAGGTCTTCTTCCCGGCGCAGCCAATCCACCGTGGCCTGGGCCGTCTCAACCATGCCGCCCATGCCCACAATGGCGTAGTCGGCGTCGTCGAGGCGGTATGCATCTACTGGTTGGTAGCGACGACCGGTCAGTTGATAGAATTCGTCCATCGCCGTTTGCACGGCACCGAGGACGTTATCGTAGTAGAAGCGTTGGGCGATTTTGCCCTTCATGTAGCTATCTTGGTTCTGAACCACCCCACTCATGATCGGGACCAAAGGATTCATGAGGTTGACCAGCTTTTTCTCCGGCGCCCCGATGAACTTTTCCATCATTTCTGGTTCGGGCAAGAGTACTTTTTCTACGGTGTGGGTGGTCAAGAAGCCATCTTGCACGTTCAGGAAAGGGGTTTTGGAATCTTCTGCAGCCCGTCGCGCAATGAGGGCCATGTCACCCGCTTCTTGTGCGTTTCGGGCGAAGAGGATGCCCCACCCACAATCAGAAACACCCATCACATCGTCGTGTCCGGCGTGGACGTTCAGGGAGTGAGAGGTCATAGCCCGTGCCCCAATTTGGAATACGGCCGGCAGTCGCTTGCCCGAAATGGCGTAGAGGACTTCCTTCATCAGGATAAGTCCCTGGCCCGAAGTGAAGTTCGAGACCCGCCCGCCGGCAAGGGCATACCCTTCGCAGGTAGATGCGGAACTATGCTCTGATTCCAACTCGATAAATGAAAGGGGTTCGCCCCAGACGTTCTTCTTCCCGTTTGCCACCTCCATTTGATAGCCAACCCCCATCGCGGTAGAGGAGGTAATGGGGTAAGCGCAAGCGCCCGTGGTGACATGTGAATCGACCCATACAACGGCCGCACTTCCATCGGCTGTCGTGGGAACCCCCGGATAGGGAAACTTACCTTGCTGCCCATTGCCAGACATATTTACAACTCCTTCCTCTCATGATTCAAAAACTCGTTTGCCGCAAAATCGTAGAGTGCGTGAACCCGTATGATGCCTTGAAAATAACGTGACACGTGTCAGGTGTCACGTTGGCGTGCCTTACGCTCCACGCTCGACGTTATTTTCATACTTGGTGGCGCGCGCCGGGCGCTCATGTCGACTTCTTTGAAAATGCGTTTGCCTAAGACCGGACAGGTTTCATTGGCGCACCGATGCTGCGATGCCTTCCGGAAAACCTGTCCAGTCTCGCTTACCGCTCTGGCTGCCGGTGGTTAGCAGGCTGTCGGAGCGGTCTGTTTTTTTCCTTATAGAACACAGATGTTCAGGCCAAATTATCGGAAAATCCGTGTCCCATTATTCTTTCTCCGGCAAGCTGCTAGGCATACCTCTCAACCAGAGCGTCCATGCCGTACTCTGGGTCTTTCGTTTGTTCAATCAGACGCGCGGCGTTGTCCGTGAAGGTCGGGCGATCTTCTTCGTAGAACACGCCTATGTAGATCGTTTCCGTATCCAGCGCCAGCTTAATTGCCGCGGCTTTATCAGCCGGGTCATGATCTTCGGGAATTTCCTTGGTAGCAGCTTTGAAGTGATCATACAGGTTGTTGAAGCTGACGCAGGGACTGATCACCTGTATGATGGAAAATCCCTTGTGCTGTGTGCCACGTTTGATGAGCTCTGTGAGTTGCTTGGGCTTGGAAGAGAATCCACGGGCGACAAACGTCGTCCCATAGCTAAGGGCCATGAGCAAGGGATTGAGCGGCTGGTCAAACGTGCCGTACGGAGAAGCCTTCTTTTTCATGCCGATCTGGCTGGTTGGAGAAGGCTGGCCCTTGGTAAGGCCGTAGATTTCGTTGTCCATGACGATGTAGGTGATGTCCACGTTGCGACGGGCCGCATGGGGGAGATGGCCTCCGCCGATGCTGAATCCATCGCCGTCACCGCCCACGGCAAAAACGTTCAGATCGGGGCGGGCAAGTTTCATCCCCGTGGCCAGGGGTACGGCGCGTCCGTGTACACCGTGGAACCCGTACGCTTTCACAAACGCTGGGAAACGGCCGGAGCAGCCAATGCCGGAGGCAATGGCCACTTTTTCACTGGGCAGATTCAGATCTACCAGAGTTTTGTAAAACGAACTCAGTACACTAAAATCTCCACATCCAGGACACCAAATTGGTTTCACGCCACTTCGAAAGTGCTGTACGGTAAGTTTCAGGGCCTTGTTCTGAGCCATTGTCTAAAAAACCTCCTTAATCCAGGTGCAAATGGGGTTATCGCCCCAGGTTGTCAGCTACGTCTACAATCTTGTTGTAGATCTCGTTGGTGCGGAAGGGAACTCCATTGTATTTGTTGAGCTTGATCACTTCTACATTGTAGCGATGTTCAACGACTTTGGCAAATTGGCCGGTATAGTTTAGCTCAGGAACGATGATGGCGTCCTTGCCTTCCAGAAATCGGCGAATGTCGTGGTCTGGCATGGGTAAGAGAATCCTGGTGTAGAGTGCATCTACCTTAATTCCCTCGCTTTGGGCGCGCGCGATGCCTTCTTGCACAGGCCCCATCGTACTACCCCAACCCAAGATGCCGATCTTTGCATCGGGGTCGCCCCAGCGCGCAACCAGATCCCAATCGCGCAGATCACGGCGTGCCGTTTCCACTTTGCGGTAGCGCTTTTCCATCATACGCCGGTGCATTTCTGGAGCGTAGTTTGGGGCGCCGATTTCGTTGTGCTCCAGGCCTTCCGCGGTATAGTAAGTTCCCGGGGTACCGGGCACAGCCATGGGCGAGATACCCGTCTCTGTGATTTCGTAGCGGCGGAAGATGCCGTCCCGGCTCGGCCCCAGGGGCACAATACGGTCCATGATCGGAATATTCTTTGTCTCAAATGTAGGGATATTTCGGATACGTGGGGCCATGGCCTGGTCACTAAGAACGATGACCGGCATCTGGTAACGTTCGGCCAGGTTGAAAGCGGTGATCGTCGAGTAGTAGCAATCCTCGACCGACGTGGGCGCCATGACGAAACGGGGCGTGTCATCGCTGCCGCCGTAGAGGGCCATGAACAGGTCGCCCTGGCTTGTTTTTGTAGGCAAGCCGGTGCTGGGGCCGCCCCGCTGAACGTCTACGAGTACCAGCGGCACTTCGGCCATGCTGGCCAGACCCAGCGCTTCCAACATCAGGGCCACGCCAGGGCCAGACGTGGCGGTCATGGCCTTCTTGCCGGCAAAGGCGGCCCCGATAGCCATGTTGATGGCGGCGATTTCATCTTCTGCTTGAATGAGCGTGCCGCCAAATTTCGGCAACTCGCCGGCCATGAATTCCATGATGGAGGTGGCCGGTGTAATGGGATAGCCGGAATAAAAGCGACATCCGGCCGCAAGCGCGCCCATGGAAACTGCCTGATTGCCGTCCAGAATCACGCGATCCTCATCCGCCGTAACGCCTTCCGTGTCCAGGGAAAGGGACGAACGCTGATAGTTCTCTGAGGCGTATTTATACCCTTTGTTAAGGGATGCCAGGTTGTTGGGCAACAAATCCTTAAACCGCCCCAACCGTTTGTGCACCAATGCTTCTGCCCGGTCGAGGGGCAGGCCGAAGAGTTCGACCAAGGCACCGATCATGATCAGATTCTTGCCGCGCATGAAGTCTAGCTCTTTGGCCAACTCGGTCACCGGAATGGGGTAGAGCGTGCGGTCCGAAAATTCCGGCAGGGAAAACGCAGTGCTATCATAGACAATGGCGCCACCCGGACGCAGATTGGCCACGTGGTTTTGGTAGCCTTCTTTGTTCATGGCGACCAATACATCTACCACGTCGCCTTGAGACAGGACTTCTTCGCTACCAATGCGCGCCTGATAGGTCACGTGACCTCCCAGTATCTCGGCAGGGAAGGTCCGGTAGGTGAAAACGCTCAGTCCGGTAAAGGCCGCAATACGGGTAAAAATCTCCCCGATGGTGACAATGCCTTCACCTGATTCGCCTCCTACGTGAATCACCAATTCATTATTCTTGTTGCCGTTGGCTTGGGACATCTACTTTATTCTCCTTGCAAATATACATCTGTCGTTTGCTTTGTGCCAAAGGTCCCACCCGGGGCCTTCTCAACCAAAAGCGACCATTAAAAAAACCGCCATCAAGTACTGATGGCGGGCGGCGCTACAAATTTGGGTGTAGTACGAATTGTTTGTCCGGGCAGTGGTGCAGAAAGAAAGTATCCCGAAAACAGCATTTCCTGTTCTACTGGGAAATGTCTCTTGCTATGGAGAGCAGGCAACGCCCATGTCTTCGGAATACGCATCCATCGCTGCGTGTTTTTCAGTGGTTGTGTTCCTTCACTTGCAGCCCTGTGAATCAGCCAAGTTTGGTTCTTACTCACCACCTGCTGTCCAAACTACTAGGACAGGACAAGCTGTCCTGTCAAGGTTGCCACTTCTTGCTGTTGTGGCCTGGCGGAAATAGCCTACATTCCATCGAGTTGATGATAGCAACGACTCGCGCGGGACAGGTTAGAGACAGAATGGAACTACCCGTGATTGAATAGCTTTGAATGTTTGGTATTATAGCACAGAGTGCAGAAAAATACAAATCATTTGGGAGGAACTTGGAATTCTACAGATTTTTTGTGTCCGATTGTATTCGCCCCATCGTGAGGTAGCTGTGGTGCGCTTTGGAATGGAAGCAGAACGATGGCGAAGATTCCCATTTCACCTGTGACGCTTCGCTGCGTTTCCCTCAGTGCAAGCCGGCCAGGAAATTGTTCAGGGCCTGCATCACTGCTTGCAGGGCCGGCGGCTCCTCCGGATTCGCATCTATTGTCGTGACCGACTTCGACTTGCCATTTTGATAGTAGGTGATGGTGTAGATCATCCGGTCACAGCAGGTGACCTGGGGCAAATATGAAGGCCGCAGATTGGAGAAGTTCTCTCGCTCGAAAATGCTCACCAGCGCCGCAACCTGCTCTGCGCTGGCTTGGAGCGTCCGTTGGGGCCGGTCGCGGCCCGTGATTTCCACTTTGCCGTCGTCGTGTATGACCGTTGTCTCGGACAGTCCGGCGAATCCCCCTTCACTCTGAAGCACGATGACGACGTCCTCGCCGCCGGCAACCAACGGAGGGGCCGGCGGCATGTTGCCCTCTGGCGTTGGCGCCAGGGGCACAACCGTTCCGTGGTCTGCCGTTGCCGGCGGGGAAGGGCTGGCCGGTGGCGCTGCACAAGCCGCCAAGAGGGCCATCAAAAAAACTACGGCAAACAGGACACCCAGATTCTTGCGCACAGTTTTACTCTCCTCGCGGCTGGCGCAGTTCTCGAAACTGTGCCAGCCTACCTTGTCGGCTAATTACTCGGCCTTTCACCTAATATGACGGTCACGGTGCGCTTTTCGTTCCCGCTCTGTACGTCCAACCGGACTTCTTGCCCCACTTTTGTCTTGCTCTCCAAATACACCGTCAGATCCTTCTGGCTGGTCACCGGCCGGCCATCCACGCCGACGATCACATCGCCGCCCAGGGGCAAGATCAGATTGCCCATCCGCACTCGCTGGGTGCCGCCGCGTACCCCCGCCTTTGCCGCAGGGCCGCGTTCGTAGACGCCGACCACCAGCACGCCCTGGTCCACAGGCATGGGCAGATTGGCCTTCCGCAAGGCTTGCGCTTCCTCTGGCGTGATGTCAAACAATTCCGCGCCCAGCCAGGGGTGCCGGTAGTGGCCGGTGGCAATCAGCTCCGGCACAACGCGCCGTACCGTGCCCACCGGAATGGCAAATCCTATGCCTGCTGAAGCCTGGCTGGGACTGAGAATCTGTGAATTGACCCCAATGACCCGGCCCCGCGAATCGAGTAGCGGCCCGCCGGAGTTTCCCGGATTGATCGCTGCGTCGGTCTGAATGATTTCGCCGATGAAGCGGTTGTCGGGGCTTTGGATGGTCCGTCCCAGCGAGCTGATTACCCCGGTCGTCAACGTACGTTCCAGGCCGAATGGGTTGCCAATGGCAATGACTCTTTGCCCCACGCGCAGATTCGACGAATCGCCCAAGGTCACAGGATGTAACTCGTCCGGCGGCACAGACACGGAAATCACGGCCAGGTCGTTCGAAGGGTCTGTGCCTACGACACGACCGGTCACCTTGCTCCCATCGGCCATGGCAACTTCGATCTCTTTGGCACCTTCCACCACGTGATAGTTGGTAACGATGTGGCCCTGCTTATCGATTACAAAACCGGAGCCTGTACCCTCTTGGGGAACCAGGTTGAGAAAGAAATCGTACGTGTAGGTGCGAGAAGTGATGTTCACCACCGCCGGCCCCACAGTCTCATAAACCTGGATGACGACTTGTTCGGCCGCATCAAAAGCGGCCAGCGCATCGGCAGATACGTTCCCCGTATTGGCGGGAGGGGAAGCTGTTGCCGTAGGCGGTATGGACGTACGCGTTGCCAACACAGTGGGTTCCACCGCACCTGGCGGGGACTGGCCCTGCCTGGGCAGCGACGGCAGGGCACAGGCGAACAGAGCGCCTGCGAGCAAGAGACTGCCAAGCAGAAGCCGCCACGGCTTCCGCACGCTTATCGCCCTACCCAAAGAGGCCGAAGGGGAACCGTGCCAGAGTGTCTTCATGAATCCTCCTCATGGTTGTACGGGAACAGTTTCCGGCCTTGCGCCAAGCTCAACCTGAACATGAGTCTCCTCTTGCCCATCTCGCAACACGGTCAGGTCTACAGTTTGCCCCACGGTAGTCCTTTCCAAATAGACGATAAGGTCGTCAAAATGGCGCACCGGTTGGTCATCAATGGCCAGAATCACGTCGCCGCCGGCGAGCACCGTGCGGCCTACACCCTCAATTTGGACATCACGTGTTCCCCCGCGCAACCCGGCGCTATCCGAAGGCCCATCTGGGATGACCTCCTCAATCAATGCCCCTTGTTTCACGGGCAAATCCAATGTCTGCGCTAATGCGGGAGTCAATGTTGTTCCTCGGATTCCCAACCAGGGGTGGTCAAAGCTTCCTTTCGAGATAAGAACCGGCGCTACCCGGCGGACAGCGTTGGAAGGAATGGCCATCCCCACACCGGCACTGCTGCGCGTCTGCGAGAAGATCAACGTGGTCACGCCAATTACACGTCCCCGCACATCCAACAGCGGACCGCCTGAATTGCCGGGGTTGATTGCCGTATCCGTCTGGATCAAACCCGGCAAGCTGAACCGGCTCTCGCGTAAGAGCAACCGCCCCAATGCGCTGATGATTCCAGTGGTTACGGAACGTTCAAAGCCAAAAGGATTGCCAATTGCGATGACGAATTGTCCCACCTTCAATTGGTCTGAATCGGCCAATTCTACGGGGTGTAAAATCCCAGGGTCTACATCAACGTGAATCACTGCCAGATCGGCATCAGGATCGGTACCGACGACCGTAGCTTCCACCTCCAGGTCGTTGGAGAAACGGACTTGAATGCTTCGCGCATCCTGTACGACGTGATTGTTGGTCACGATGTCTCCATCGGTGTCGAATACAAACCCCGAACCGCTTCCTTCCTGCACGCCGCCGTCTTGCGGAACGGAGACTACGGAAATGTTCACCACCGATGGGCTCACGCGCTCATACACATTGTTGATTACGGCCTCCTGGGCCTGGACGACACTCAGGGCCTCCCCTTGGACGGGGGTAGCCAGTGGCCCTTGCGTAGGCGTTGGTGCGATGAGGGGTGCACCGGGCGCCGGCGAAGGTGCCGGGGCTTGAAAACTGAGCGCCGATAGACCGCCAGCACGCGATGTAGCCACCAATCCCACGACGCAGACGCAAGCCACGAGCAAAACAGCTATTGCTCCAATGACCCCAACCATTATTCCCCGATTGCTTTTCATGTCAGTACCGTTCCTTCCCCTTAGGTGTTTCCAGAAAAATAACTATCCTACGCTACTTTCGCTGGATTTGGCAATCCAAGCCGAGCAGGTTGGGACAATTTAAATTCTGGAACTCC
>CAYWAK010000086.1:0-10836 GCA_964455755.1 uncultured Ardenticatenales bacterium
AGAAAGTCAGCCACAGATTTCATGGATTACACAGAATGAGAACCGAAGAATAATCTGAGAAATCTGTGCAATTTGTGGTGAGACTGTTTGGTTCCGGCTTGTCCGGAGTAGGAGCCTCACGACCGGAAAAACCATGCAGATCGAGAAAACGTCAGTGGGGGCCATCCTCCAACATTTCACCGGAATGCGAAAAATGGCTGCGCTGCGGGCGGGAATGCGCGCGGCACTGCCCATCGTGCTGGGATACGTGCCCATCGGCATAGCCTTCGGCGCGCTGGCGCACCAGATCGGGCTGTCGCTCTGGCAGATCGCGCTGATGTCGGCCATCGTCTACGCCGGCTCCAGCCAGTTCATCGCCGTCAGCCTGCTCAGCGCCGGCGCGGGACTGTTGACCATTGTGGCGACCACGTTTCTGGTCAACCTGCGCCACCTGCTGATGAGTTCCGTGCTAAGCCCGCACCTGCCACGGCTATCCAATCGCTTTCTGGCGCTGCTGGCCTATGGCGTCACCGACGAAACGTTTGGCCTGAACATCACCCGGCTGCGTGAATCGCCACTGCCGGCACTCGACATCCTGGGTGTGCACGTCACCGCGCAGACAGCCTGGCTGCTGGGTTCATTGAGCGGTGGTCTGCTGGGCAATTTCATCCCGCCCGGTGGCTTTGGGATGGATTTCGCCCTGCCGGCCATGTTCATCTGTTTGATTGTCCTGCAAGTGCGCCACTGGCTTGACGCCGGCGTCGTCGTGTTGGCCGGAGGCCTGTCGCTGGGCTTGATGATGGTCATGCCCGGCAGTCACTACGTGGCGATCGTGGCTGCGGTGGTTGCGGCCACGATAGGAGTGGCAATCCATGACGCAGACTAAATACGTGTTGCTTATCCTGGGCATGATGGCGGTGACATACGTGCCGCGTGCCACGCCGCTGCTGCTCCTGCCGCATATTGCCCTGCCCGACCGGGTACGGCGCTGGCTGGAGTTTGTGCCGGCGGCGATCATGAGCGCGTTGGTCGTGCCGGCCCTCTTTGCGCCGGCGGGCCAACTGGCCTTCGGCTGGCATAACCCGATGCTGCTTGCCGCTGTGCCTACCCTGCTGGTCGCCCTGCGTACGCGCAGCCTCGGCGGCTCGGTCATCGTGGGCATGGCCGCCTACTGGCTGCTCACGGGACAATGGGCAGGGTGATGCCGCGTTGGCCCTGGTACTTGCCCTTGCGGTCGGCGTAGCTCACCCGGCAGTCGGCGTCCGCTTCGAAGAAGAGTACCTGCGCGATGCCTTCGTTCGCATAGATTTTTGCCGGCAGCGGCGCAGTGTTGCTGATCTCAATGGTAATGTGGCCTTCCCAACCGGCCTCCAGGGGCGTGAAGTTTGTGACCACCCCGCAGCGCGCATACGTGGACTTGCCTAACACAATTCCGGTGACATTGCGCGGCATACGAAAATATTCCACGGTGCGGGCCAGCGCAAATGAGTTTGGCGGGATGAGACACTCCTCGCCCTGATAATCCACAAACGCGCGCGCGTCAAAGTTCTTGGGGTCCACGATCGTGTTGTATGGATTCGGCGTGAATACCTTGAATTCGTCCGCCACCCGCACGTCGTAACCGTAGGACGACAGTCCGTAGGAAATCTTGCCTTCGCGGACCAGCCCGTTGGTGAACGGTTCGATCATCTGCACTTTGCGTACCATTTCGGCGATCCATTGATCCGGTTTGATGCTCATGGTGTATCCTCCTTGGGTTCTTGGATAGTCTGCCTCTCGTATTGTGCAACACTGCGTAACACCGCTGTCTGCCTACTGGATTCTGATGACTGACCACTGTTTTCGCCTGGAACGTTCATCCACCGCCGGCAGCTTCTTCAACAGGTTCCAGCCAGGCGTTTGGATTGTTTCGGATGCTGCCCCGGGTGACCAACGCCCACGTCAGCCCGAACAGGATGAAGACGGTGGCCGTGATTAGCGCCACCAGGCGCGGGTCGGTCTTCTCGATGCTCAGGCCCACAGCAAATGTGGAAAGGGCAATCGTCCCGGTGACCAGTGCGCTATCGAAGGAGAATATCCGCCCGCGCAGATGATCGGGCACCACCTGTTGGAGCATGACCGAACTCAGCGTCCAGGAAATGCTTCCGCCGATGTGCGCAAAGATGACCATGATCATGCCGGCAATTAGAATAGGTGCCTGGCTGAAGAGCATGTAGAACGTACCGGATATCAGGAAGGCCACAGGAATGACCGCTCTCATGCGGGGAAAGCTGTTGCCCACGAATGGGCGAACCAGGTACGGGCCGAGCAAAACGCCCACACCCCGCGCTGCAAAGAGTGCGCCTATGCCCAAGTCGCCGGCGGCGAAGACTTGTGCGCCAAACACGGTGAGTAACACGAGTATCCCTCCGCCAATGCCCCATCCCGCTTTGACTAACAGCAAGCCCAAAACCTGCGGCGTGCGGCGCGCGTATGCTACACCCTCACGAAACTCACGCCAGGGAGACAGTACCGGCGCAGTCATCTCGTCCCGCTTGGGCGAAAGCGGGGTGCGGATGGCCCAGATAAGACCGGCCGATGCCAAAAAGGAAAGGGCGTTGACCACAAAAGCTACCTCTCGTCCCAGCAAGCCCGTGACCAACCCGCCCAGCGCCGCGCCAATGGCCAACATCATGCCCCACGTCGAGCTGGATAGGCCGTTGGCGGCCAAGAGTTCCTTTTCTGTGGTCAGCCGGGGAATGGCTGCCGATAGTGCCGGCTGGAAAAAGGCCGAGATGCTCACCAAGGTAGCTCCGAAGAGATACGTAAGCCAGATCTGGTCGGGCCGGTGTATGAACAGGAAGCCCAGCGCGACCACGGCGCGGGTCAGGTCGGCCACAATCATCACCTTGCGGCGGTCGAAGCGGTCGAGCACAACGCCGGCCACCGGCGTGATCAATACCGAAGGCACGGTATTGGCCAGGATGACCAGGCTGGCCACCAGACCGGAACCGGTCAGTTGCCACACCAACCCCAGAACGGCAACGTTGTTGAACCAGTCTCCCAGGTTGCTGACGACCTGCCCCATCCACAGCTTGCGAAACTCGCCGTTATTGCGAATCAGCGCACTGTAGCCGACGGTCTTTTCGGCTTGCGTGGTCATGGGAGCCTCGCCGCCAGATGCGAAAAGTGTTCACCAGACATGGGGCAGCAGCCAATCTGTAAGGCGCGGGACCATTCGGCCAGTGGTTACAAACAAGCGGTCCATCAGCGTGACGTGTACATCGCGGGATTCACGCTGCACACCGCGCAGGATGGCTTGGGCCACACGCTCCGGCTGCACGGCGAAGCCTCGCGGGGCCTTGCGCGGCTGGGTCGTTCCCAGGACGCTGGCCGCGAATGCCGTCGCCGTCGCCCCGGGATACACGGTGACCACCTTCACGCCGCTGCCGCGCAAGTCCATGCGCAACGAATCGGAAAGTCCCACCAGCGCAAACTTCGTGGCGCAATATCCGCCGCTCATGGGCGTGGCCACCTGCCCGACGATGGACGAGGCATTCACGATGACGCCGGCCTCCTGCTCTTTCATGACCGGCAACGCGGCCTGAATCAGGGCCAGCGGACCAAAGAGGTTGACGTCAAACAAGTGGCGCAACTCCGCTTCGTCAGTGTCACTCACCGCTGCGAACATGCCCCGCCCGGCATTGTTGATGAGGATGTCCACGCTGTCGAAACGCTGCAACGTCTGGTCCACAATCCGCTGGGCCACGCCCTTCTCGCTGACATCGGCGGGTATGACCAGCACGCGGTCTGTGTCCTCGCCCAATTCCACGGCCAGGGCGTGCAGCCGGTCGGCGGAGCGGGCGACCAACACGATGCGGCTGCCCGATTCATAGAAGCGGCGCGCCGTGGCTTCTCCAATTCCGCTCGACGCGCCTGTTAGGATTACCGTTTTGTTTTCTGGATTCAAAGCACACTCCGTTTTTGTTCTCGTTACCGGACAGCAGTCCCTTACAGTCTCATCGGCGCTTCGGGATGGAGGACGGCAAAAGCGCGCACCATGCCAAAGCATCCGGCGAGCATCATATCACCGTGGGGTACGGCGAAGTAGGGCCGCAGAGCCGAACCTCGCATCAGCCCCCGGCGAGGCCCGATGACCGCGGTCAGGGCCGGAGCCGCCGGCGCCGGCGTTGGGGTTCCCGTGACGAGGGCCCCGTGCCCGTGTTCATCGAAGACCTCCGCGTTGCTAATCGTGCCATCGGCCAGCCTGGTCAACCAGCGGTCGAGGCCCTCGCGCTTGAGCATGCCGGTATGATGTTCGAACACGCCCTGCACTGCGCCATCTCGCAGATGGAAGGCCAGCGTGTGAAAATTGCCCACGTTGACTACCAAAGCCGTAGCCGCCTCCCTGACTTGGGGATCTTCGCGTGCACCAAGTACGGCGGCCGGCGCGGTGTCCATCACCATGAGGGGGAGATCATCGGGCGCGGTGGCTGCCACGGCAAGGAGGCGCGTCATGGCTGCGGGAATATCCGCGCGGTCGAACGCGAATGCGGCCAGGCTGCCATCGATCCCTGCTCCGTTCGCCCCCGCGGAAGTGAGCTGCGCCTCGGCCAGCCGGCCGGCCAGGTAGTCGAACCGGAAAGCACGGTCGCTGACGTCGGGGGGCGCGGCGCCATGGTCAAAGACGCCGACGAGCAGGGCATCAAAGCGGGGCGGCACGTCGAACGCAGACAGCGCGCGCACGATGACCTCGAAATCGAAATCACGCATGGCAATCACACGCACGTCCTTCAGCCGGCGACTTTCGTCTGCGCTGACCACGGTGACGCCCATCTTGGCGACGGCTTCCAGGTCATCGTTGAAGGTGCGCGCAGCATCGGGCGTGGCATAGAGGGCCTGGCCGGCGCGCAGGTGGGCTTCGGCGGCCCATGACGAAGGGCCGCCCCCCATGGTCACGCCATCGAGCAGGATAGCTGCGCCACTTTGCGTGGCCTGGCGGATACGATTGGCCACCAACGCCGTCGGCGACGGCATAATCATTTTCAGGTTGTTTTCGGGTTCCTTTTCGCTGTCGAACAGCAGAATGTCTTGTGTGCCGGTGCCGATGTCTACAACCAGGATGCGCATGTCAGTTGCTCTCCATCTTCTTGTGGATTCACCCTCCTCACGTAAAACGCCATGTCTCCAGCATTTTGATGAGCGGCTCGTCGGTCATATCCAGGCGCAGGGGGGTGACGGACACATAGTCGTGGGCCAGCGCCCAGATGTCGGTGCCGGCAATCGTGGCGTCACCGGAAGGCACATCCCCGCCGATCCAGTAGTAGGGTCGGCCACGGGGGTCCTGACGGGTCACCAACTTGTCGCAGTAGAGCCGTCGCCCCAGGCGGGTGAGGCGCACTCCGCCGATCTGGTCCAGCGGTTTGCTCGGCACGTTGACATTCAAGAAGGTGTTTGGTGGGAGGCCGTGTTCCAGCACCTGGGCAACGACCCCTGCGGCGTGCGTAGCGGCCGGACCAAAATCGTCTGAATCGTAGCTGGCCAACGATACGGAGACAGCCGGCAGGCCGAAGACGACCCCTTCCATGGCTCCGGCCACCGTGCCGGAGTAGGTGATGTCATGCCCGACGTTTTCTCCGCGATTGATTCCGGAAACGACGATGCTAGGCCGGCGGTCCAGGATGCCGAGCAGGGCCAGGGCCACACAATCGGAGGGTGCGCCGCTGCTCGCGTAGGCCATGTCGCCGTCGGCCAGCGCGCACCGGTCCACGCGCAAGGGTTTGTGCAGCGTTTTCGTGTGCCCGGCTGCCGACCAATTGTGCTCCGGCGCAAACACGACGACCTCGCCGAGCCGTTGCAACGCTTGCTTCAGGGCCAGGATGCCCGGCGATTCGACGCCATCGTCATTGGTAATCAGGATGTAAGGGTCTGCCATCAGAAGAGGCCTCTATCTTCCCTGCGCCACAGCGCGGTTGGTTTGTTCTCTTTTGGTTTGTGGGTCACCTGGATGCGCACTTTTTCGCTCTCGGTTTGGTTCCCCGCTTTGTCAAAAGCAATGACGCTGATATGGTGAGTCTCGGTATAGCCGCCCGTATCGGAGATGATGGTCATGCCGTTGGCGAATTGCTGCACCAGCCGGCCGCCCGGCTCCTCGGTGACCTGGGAAACGATGACTTCCACAGGTTGAATTGAGCCGTCGGGGTTGGTGATCATCTGCGTTTCCACGATAGGCGGCCCGGCCACAAGGACAGTGTCGGACATGGCAATGGTCCAGTGCCGGTTGAAGGGAGCCACCGTACTCTCGGCAAATTTCACACCGTCGAGGTAGAACTCCACGCGGTCCATGGAGACATTGTCGGTTGCATCGGCCTGGACGTTCACCCATTCGGCATCTTCCATCTGGTAGACAGCATCGGGCGGCGGATAGGTGACATCAACCGTGGGGGAGATGTTGTCCACGGTCACCAGCACGCTGGATCGTTCGTAGGTTTGGTTTTGCTTGACGACGGTCAGTTGCAAGGTGTAGAGACCGGTCAGCCCCCGAACATCCCAGAATTCCAGGGGGTTGTTGTCTACCTGATTGTAATGGTCGCCGCCGATTTGAGTCCAATTCGTGGGGTCCAGACCCGTACCAAACTCCAGCCGGTACAATTGGAAATCGGGGGCCGTGGCGCTGCCAACAACAGGCACGACGTCACGCACATAAGCGTACGGCGGCGGGTCGCTGATGGCGACCGGGCCGGCCGCGACAGGCGCCCCGTAGGTAACGTCATAGGTGGTGGGCGGAGTGGGCAGGTTGTTCTCCCTGACCCAGTCGGCGGCTTCCGGTGGATAGATTGTGAAAACCTGTGTCTCCACCTGATCCGGCGGGCAATAGATGGTGGCCAGCTTACCGGACGGCTTGCAGATTCGGAAAGCCTGGTGCAGGTTGTCCGGGGTGCGCGGTTCCGTCCCCTGAATAAAAATTTCTGTACGCCGCTTGGGGCAGTTTTCTGTGGGAAGCAAACCCGAGTCTGCGCAGATTTCAATTTGAACAAGGCCCGGCGGCGCAGAGAAGGCCGCCACAGGAAGCGGCTTTAGAATGTCCTCCATGAGATTGTGCCAGATCGGCGCGGCGCCTTTAGACCCGGGGATGTGTATCATCGATTTGTTGTCACTGTTGCCAACCCACACGCCTACCGTGACTTGCGGGGTGTAGCCAATGGTCCAGGCATCGCGATAGTCGTTGGTTGTGCCGGTTTTGGCCGCGACCGGCCGGTCCAGATGTAGTGCGTTGTGAACGCCGAAGGCCGGGAGGCGGGCGTTGTTGTCGGAGAGAATGCTCGTGATCAGGTAAGCCAGTTGCGGGCTGAGCACTTCGCGACTTTCCGGTTTGGCCTGGTAGATGACGTCGCCTTGCCCATTCTCGATGCGGTCGATAGCGATGGGGTCCAGCTCGCGATAGCCGGGCCGCCGGTCTTCGGGGGGTACCGGCTGGCCGACCATAAAGCCGCCGTTGGCAAACACGCTGTAGGCAAACACCATATCGAGCAGGCGGACTTCGCCACCGCCGAGGGTGAGGCTCAATCCGTAATCATCGCGGGGCAGGGTCGTGATTCCCATGCGGTGGGCCGTGTTCAGGACGTTGCGTACGCCGGCCAACTGCATAACCTTCACGGCCGGGATGTTGTAGGAGTTGGCCAGGGCTGGTCGCAACAACTGCGGACCGTGATACTTGCGGTCGTAGTTTTCGGGAACGTACGGGGGATTGGGGCTATCGTCAAAGACGGTACGCACGTCCCAAACCATTGTCGCCGGTGTGTAGCCCTGGGCAAACGCCGTGACATAGGTAAAAGGCTTAAACGAAGAGCCCGGTTGCCGTGACGCGAGGGCCACATTGACCTGTCCGTCAATGGCATCATCGAAATAATCCAGGCTCCCCAACATCGAGCGAATCTTTCCGGTGGATGGCTCCAGTATTACGACAGCCGCGTTTGTGACACTGGGGTCGAAATTTTCGGGGTCTTTGGCCTTCTTGCGCTCCTCGTCTTGTAGCTCCTGAACGTGCGCGCGTGCTTTTTCCTGAGATTTTCGATAAAGATCCACGTCAAGCGTCGTGATGACCTTCAGCCCGCCATGATAGACGAGATCCCGCCCATATTTTTTTTCCAGTTCTTTCCACACATAGAAGACAAAGTGTGGGGCCACGATGTCAAACCGCCGAGGAGGAGCCAGATGCTCCAAGACCGGTTCCTTTTTGGCCGCTTCGGCTTGGGCCTGTGTGATATATCCGGCGTCTACCATCGTGTCCAGCACGATGTGCTGTCGTTTGAGAGCCGGTTCGGGGTTGGTGATGGGGTCATAGAGGGCCGGGGCCTGCGGCAAAGCGGCCAGCACGGCACTTTCGGCCAGGGTCAATTCTCCGACAGGCTTGTTGAAATAGGTCTGCGCGGCAGCCTCCGCGCCATACGCCAGACGACCGTAGTTGATCGTGTTCAGGTACCATTCCAGAATTTGGTCCTTGGAATAGCGCCGGGAGATTCCCATGGAGAGGATGATCTCTTTAATTTTCCTCTCGTAGCTCTTCGCATAACGTTCTTCGGGCGAGATGAGCACGTTTTTGACCAGTTGCTGGGTGATGGAGCTGCCGCCTTGTTGAACCTCGCCATAGCGGAAATTGGTCCAGGCCGCGCGGACGATACCCCGCAGGTTGACGCCGGGGTTCTGGTAGAACGTGCGGTCCTCCATGGCGATTGTCGCCTCACGCAGCGCGAGCGGCACGTCGTCCAGGTGCACAACCGTACGGTTGCCTCCATTCGGGTCGTAAATCTCGTACAAAAGGTGTTGGCCTGTCCGATCATACAGGCGGGTCGTCTTAAACGTTTCCTGCGTCTGTGTGGCGATGGAAGCCGGATCTGGCAACTTGTCGCCATAGACTTGCGTGGCATAGAAGCTGACCGCAGTGCTAATCGTACCCTCGACAAGTTGCACCATGGGGGCCGGCAAGCGGTCCATCAGGTAGAGAACGCCCACGGCCCCGGCCGTCGTTGGCACGGCCACCGATGTCAGGGTGACAAGGAGGAGTCCCAACAGAAGCCGCAGCCATAACGGCAGGGGCAGCTTATGCGTTCTTCGTCGTTGGCGCCGGTGTATGATGGCAACCAGTGTGCTATTTCTCATTACAACCTCTTTGTGCACCGATCCTATTGTTCCGTCCCTTTTCACATTTCGGTATGGTAACAGAAAGCGTACAAATTGGCAAGTTTCCGGCGGAATGGGGTGTCCTTGCGAAATGTCAAAGCCATCGAATGAATTCGCGGCCTGCCACCCAAAACGCGCCCAGGCGCGTTGCCGAACGATCAACCTGCTTCCTTTCAGCAGGTTTGTGATGACAGCCGTCGAATTCATTCGGGGCTGCTGCTCCAGTAGTATATTGACATTTGCGCAGAATCGCGGTAAAATATGATTGTCGCATTACTCTCCTGTAAATACTATGCCACGAGGATGTGGGCATGAAGGCATTTCCGCTCAGGAATAAGCTGTGAACAAGAAAGAGCACGGACGAACTGGTTTCCCAGGCATCTCCGTTGCTCTTTTTTTTGTGTCATGTTTGGTGTTCAGTTAACCTTGAAGGAGGTGCAGGAAAATGGAGAATGAGTTGAAGCGGACGCCCTTGTTTGAGGCGCACAAGGCGCTAGACGCTCGTATGGTGGATTTCGGGGGATGGGAAATGCCTGTGCAATACGGCGGTATCCTGGCCGAGCACCAGGCCGTCCGAACACATGCCGGCCTGTTCGACGTTTCCCACATGGGCGAGTTCGAGTTCATTGGCCGTAAAGCGGCAGATTTTTTGAACGGCATCACCATCAATGAGGTGAAACGGCTTGCCGTTGGCCAGGCAGAATATTCCATGTTGCTGTATCCCAACGGCGGCGTTGTAGATGACCTCATCATCTATCGCATAGACGATGAGCACTTCCTCATGGTCGTCAACGCCGGCAACATCGAAAAGGACTGGGCCTGGGTTGAAGAACACTTGCCAAAATCTGGCGATCTGGCCGCGGTCAATCGCTCAGACCGCCGGGCCTTGCTGGCAATCCAAGGTCCGCGGTCCGTTAGCATTCTTGGCCGCCTAACCGACCTGGACCTTGGCGCATTGCGCTACTACCACATCACCCAGGGGGGCGTTGCCGGCCTGGCCACCCGCGTGGCGCGTACCGGTTATACCGGCGAGATCGGGTTCGAAGTCTTCGTCCCCCCGGAAAATGCCCTGGCTTTGTGGGAGGCCATGCTCACCGAAGGAGAAGCAGACGGCTTGCTCCCCTGCGGGCTGGGGGCACGGGACACGTTGCGACTGGAAGCCGGCATGCCCCTCTATGGCCACGAACTGCACGAGAACATTGACCCCATCTCCGCCGGCCTGGCACGCTATGTGGCCTGGGAAAAACCCGATTTCATTGGGCGGGATGCCTTGTTGCGCATTCGGGATGAAGGCCCCGCCCAGAAGCTCGTCGCTTTCGAAATGGTCGGGCGCGGGATCGCCCGCCAACACTACGAAATCCAGCGTGATGGCGAACGCGTCGGCGAAGTGGCCAGCGGCACCGTTTCCCCGACGCTCAAGAAGAACATCGGCACCGGCTACGTCCACAGCAATGTTCCCGCACCCGATTCCCGCCTGGACGTCGTTGTTCGGGGGCGGGCCGTCGAAGCACGAACCGTACGGCGACCCTTCTACAGACGCCCACGATGAAGGCAATGAGCAATTGTCAAGCATCAAGTGCGTCTTCACGCAACACGCAGTACGCAGTACGTCCCAAGGTAACGGGTAATCCAAAATCAAGAATCTACGCATTGTCCGAGACCTTGCTCGGGAAATGTGGCCCCTTGTGGGGCAGTTGA
>CAYWAK010000087.1:0-2583 GCA_964455755.1 uncultured Ardenticatenales bacterium
AGAGTACCACCGTCCTATGGCAAATGTGGCGTGGCTGTGGTATAATTTTGAGGAGGTATGGAGCGTTGCCATGGTATGGAAATGGAGGATCGGGGGCCAGGGGAAACTGACCCTTGACACCCGATCCTTGCCCCCGGCCATTTCCGGAGGGGCTCGAGTCGCGAGTCTGCGAGGGGACTTTGCACCGGCACTGCCGGTTTGAGAGGAAAAAGGGGACGTGCGCATTCTGTTTCTCGACGAGAAGAGCTGGGAGAAGAAAGTCCCCTACACGATCCACTACTTTGCTGATCGCCTGTCACAGCGGGGACACAAGATTTGGGCCATAGACTTCGACGATACGTGGGAACGTCGGAGTGCCAGCGATTGGTGGTCGCCACGACGGGAGCGATCAATCACCAAGATGGTCGCGCCGGTGCGGGTGATCTCACCAGGGTTTGTAAAGATTCCTGGACTTAGCCGGCTCTCCACGTTGGCGACACACACCTGGACCATACTCGACATCCTGCGGCATGAACAGGTGGACGCCATCGTTACCTATGCCCTGAGCAATGCTCCTCAGGCGCTGCTCTTCAGCCGGATGTTCGAGGTGCCGCTCCTGTTTCATAGTATTGATATGTTGGCTCCGTTAATTCCTAACCGGGCATTGGTTGGGCCGGGGCTGGCACTAGAACGAGTCCTGATTCGTGGGAGCGATGCCGTGTTGGCCCTCACACCAGTTTTAGGACGGCGTGCTAAAGCGTTGGGTGCCCGCCGGGTCGCAACCATCCCCAACGGGGTGGATCTCCAGCGGCTACGCCCTGGACTTGATGTGCGGGATCTGCGTGAAAAACTGGGATTAGCAATAGATGACCGCGTCATCGTCTTTGTAGGAACCCTTATCCGGCACACGGGACTGGATGACTTTCTGCGCTCC
Source organism: uncultured Ardenticatenales bacterium (assembly GCA_964455755.1). Taxonomy (GTDB): domain Bacteria; phylum Chloroflexota; class Anaerolineae; order Ardenticatenales; family JAADHH01; genus JAADHH01. The sequence continues at coordinate 914 of CAYWAK010000087.1, forward strand.
TTTGGCCCACTGGCTACAAAGGGTACCAAGCTCGTCGTGGTAGGCGACGACGTGATCACGAAAGGGCGGGAGTTGGCCAGGCTAAAGGCGCTGTCCCGCGAACTAGGGCTGACACAGCACGTGATTTTCACAGGTCTGCAGCCGGCCGACAGCGTGCCATGTTACATCAACCTGGCGGATGTCTGCGTCTCGACCTACCCCCCGAGCGAGTTTTCGCGCTACAACATTACGATGAAAGTGTTCGAGTACATGGCCTGTGGACGACCGACAGTTTGCTTCAACCTGGAAGGTACCAGGTCGCTGGTGCCACCAGGGCATGGTGTGACGTATGTGGACAGCTTTGAGGAGATGGTGCACCAGGTTGGCTGCCTGTTGGGCGATGTGTGTACAAGTCGTGAACAAGGCGATCGGGCCAGACACTTGATGGAAGCGCGATTCTCATGGTCCCGTGTGACAGATAGGATGGAAGAGGTTTTGCAGGACGTAATTGCCTCTCGAAAAGCGAGCACTCGATGCGAATCGGTATCAACACCTTATTCTTGATCCCGGGCCAGGTGGGGGGTACGGAAACTGCATTACGTGGCCTACTCAGTGCGCTGTTCACTGTTGGCGCAGATAACGAGTATGTGCTGTATCTCAGTCGGGAAAGTGTTGGCACTTTTGGACCTCTACCCTCCCATGTGCGGCGCGTAGTTTGCCCAGCGTGGGCTCGTATGCGTCCGGCCCGATTGCTCTTTGAGCAGACTGTGTTGCCCCTGCTGGTTGCCCGGCACCAATTGGACCTGTTACACTCGCCGGGCTACGTCTCGCCACTCGTGTTGCCGTGTCCCTCGGTGCTTACTGTTCATGACGCAAACTTTATACGACACCCCGAAACCTTCTCGTTTCTGGAGAGACTTGCCTGGCACGTTCTGGTGCCTCTGTCTGTGCGACGGGCAGCGCGTTTGTTGGTTCCTTCCGGGTTTGCTGCCAGCGAAATGCGGGCCTTCAATGTGACACCGGAGCGGATCAGCGTGACGCGGTGGGCAACACCTACGGATCTATCCCCCGCCAATCCAGAAACTGTAGCTGCAGTGCGCAAGGAACTCGGGTTAGACCGTCCCTATGTCCTGGCAGTGGCCTTCTCACATCCGCACAAAAACGTGGCCCGATTGCTGGATGCTTTTGCTCACATTCGGACTGCTGGCCTGCCACATCGTTTGGTATTGGTGGGGCAACCGCGACGTGCACATCAGTCGCTGCTGACAAAGATTTCGGATTTGGAGATGGAGGAGACGGTCTGCCAGACCGGCTATGTTTCTCGAGATATCTTGGCAGCCCTTTACACAGGTGCGGACCTGTTTGTCCACTCTTCTCTATACGAAGGCTTTGGTTTTCCTGTGTTAGAGGCAATGTCCTGTGGCGCCCCTGTGGTTTGCTCGAATGCTGCATCGCTACCGGAGGTAGCCGGCGACGCGGCACTACTTGTGGATGCACGTTCCTCCGATGCGTTGAGCGAGGCCATGTATCACGTTCTGACGCAGCCTGACCTGCGAAGCGCACTGCAAAAGAGGGGCTTTCAACGGGTACAGAGCTTCTCGTGGCAACGAACTGCACGCGAGACACTAGAGGGATACCGTCAGGCCTGTGCGGGACTTCTACCTGTTGCCTTTCCGCCAGGGAATTAGCAA
>CAYWAK010000087.1:2683-10733 GCA_964455755.1 uncultured Ardenticatenales bacterium
CAATGTCCTTCGGGAGGGTTATGGTGGGCCAGGACGTGTAGACTCTGCAGTATTACATCGGAGTGTCTTGGTTCGGGTAGCACTAACCGCGCTTCGGATCTGGCCTGACTTAGATGTGAGGCTGGGGCTAGGTCATTATCTGGTTGCAACGGCGCGGAAAGGCAGAACATGATCGGGCAGTGGTATCGGACTGCGCGTCGTCTTTTAGGAGGAGCAGGTAAGCAAATCAGATCGATCCGTCGTCAAGACCTGCGTCCTGTCAAGATCGTCGTTGTGCTGGGGCTCATTGCTTATTTGATTCACCGCATTGATTCCCGACAGGTGATTGACTTGGTCCAGCGTGCAAATTGGCGGTTGCTCATCCCTGTTTTTGTGGCCTCTATTTTGGTGAATCTCCTGTACAGCACCGGATGGAAGGTAATCACCAATGGCCTTGGGCTAGACCTTTCACTTGCAGAAGCGTTTGAGCTTTATCATATCGGGTTGTTTTTCAACAACTTCTTGCCTAGTGTAGTAGGAGGTGACTTGGCCAGGATTTATTTTTTGACGAAACAGTCTCGACAACGAAGAGATGCTATGCTTTCGGTGGTCATCTCTCGGTTGCTTTCATTATATGCCCTACTCTGGGTAGCAACAGGTATGTTGATTTTGATCGGCTGGCCGGGTCCCCAAAGACTGAATTCCACCCTACGCTATTCTTTGTGGGTCGTTCCTTTTCTTCCCCTGGCAATTTTCCGAACGCTGGAGAAATGGTCGCCGGCTTTTGCCAAAAGACTATCCGCCGACCTTGGGCTGCAAAGCAGACTGTTCGACAGTCCGGTTTCCTTCAGAAATCGTGGGCACTTATTGGGTATAGCATTTGCTTGTTTTCTGGCGGCCTACTTGTTGGTTGTGATGAATCACTTCCTGTTGGCGACGTCTTTACACCTGGAAGTATCGGTAGAGAGCATTCTCGTGTTTGTCCCCCTTGCTACCCTGGTTACCGTCTTGCCCGTCTCAGTCAACGGTCTAGGCCTACGGGAGGGGGCGTTTGCTTTTCTTTTCTCCATGAGCGGGTTGTCTATCTCTCAATCGGTCATCTACTCTCTGGCTGGTCAACTTATTTTGCTCATTATCAGCCTGCTCGGGGGCGTATTCTACCTCATACGTACCCGGTCCCGTGGTGAAGTTGCCTTGCCATAGATTAGAGAATGCAGTTCAGAACACTGTCTCCTCGGAGAAAAAGGGGGGTCTGCAGGATGAAAATTACGCGACTCTGTTTCCTGGCCGGTGCTTGAGATGCGCCAGATTCTGATCATCATCCCTGCCTACAATGAAGCGGCGAACGTCACCGCTGTGATAAATGAGGCGCAAGAGGCATTGCCCCAGGCCGACGTTCTCGTGATCAACGACGGCTCAACCGACGACACGAGTGCCGTAGCCCGGCGAGCCGGTGCCTTCGTCGTGGACCTGCCCTACAATTTGGGCATTGGTGGTGCCATGCAAACCGGTTACCTCTATGCCTGGCAGGGGAGCTACGATGTGGCCGTGCAGGTGGACGGCGATGGCCAGCACAACCCTGCCGAGACCCACCGACTGCTGGCTTCCCTGCAGGCAGGCACGGCCGACATGGTGATCGGCTCCCGCTTCGTCGGCGAACAACGGTATCGCGCTCCCTTCGCACGTCGGCTGGGTATCGCTATTCTCGCCCGCGTGATCTCGTCGGTCATTGGCCAACGGATGACCGATACGACTTCAGGTTTTCGCGCGGTCAACCGAAAAGTAATCAGGTTGTTCGCGCAGGAGTATCCGCACGATTATCCCGAACCGGAGTCCCTGGTGCTGGCCAGCCGGGCCGGATTCCGTGTTCAAGAGGTCGGCGTGCACATGGACCAACGGCAAGCCGGCCGGTCGTCCATTACGCTCCTGCGCTCCGCGTACTACATGATAAAAGTTCTGTTAGCGATCCTGATCGGATTACTCCGGCAGGTGCCGCAGGTCGAGGAGGGGCCAGATGTTTGAACGCGTTGAAGTGGTCGCGATATTGGGATCGGTCAGCTTACTGGTGATCGTGTTGGAGTTGATCCGGCGGAAACATTTGCGTGTAGGATATGCATTGCTATGGCTGTTCACGGCTATTGCCTTGCTCGTCCTCTCCTTCTGGCGCAGCGGACTGGACTTGCTGGCCGGACTGGTGGGCATCTACTATCCGCCCACGGCACTGTTCGTCGTCGGCTTCGGTTTCGTCTTGCTCATCCTCCTGCAATTCTCTCTCGTCGTCTCCCGCCTGGCCGAGGAAAACAAGCGGCTGGCCCAGCACGTCGGATTGCTGGAATGGCAGGTACGTCAGCTAGGTGTGCAGCAGAGAGGCTTGGGCTGGACGGACCTACTCACAGAGTCCGGCTTGCAGAAGGAGCGACTGAGCGACTGAGGCCTCTTCACCAGTCACGTACTCGATCGGCTCCTTGAAATCTTGTTGAATTTGTTGTATAATCTTATGGGCGTGAGAAGACACCGCTTACCTCCTACCCAATTATACCGGACGGAGCGATGTCTTTCAACTCCCAGCCTTCCCAGTCATTTTGGCCACACCCTATTGAATTTCATAAGGAAGATTATCAGATACGAACCTGACGGAGCTACCTATCTTCAAACATCTTTCTGCCAACCGGATTGCGCTAGTAGCGGTGGGTGGCCTTTTGTGGACGGTGCATATCCTGGTCAGTAACAGCTTGTCCGAGACCGTCGGCCTCCTCTCCGTACTCAACTCTCTTTACAACATCGCCCTGGTGCTCGTCATCCTGGGCATCGCTGCTGCCACGGGACGCAAGCTCCTGAAACGCTGGTTATCCCCCGAGCTGAGCCGGGTAATGCAATGGTGTCTGAGTTGTGGAGTCGGCCTGGGATTGCTCTCCTATCTGATGTTTGGCCTGGGCCTGCTGGGACTGTACTACGGGCCGGTGGGGGGCATACTCTTGCTCGGCCTGACCTGGTTGAGCCGTGCTGAACTGCGACTGCTGTTACGAGAAATCAGAGAGGGGGGCGCGGTGTTCAGGTCCATTCGCCTGACCTGGTTCGACCGGGCCATGCTGGGACTGTTTGCCCTCCTCGTCCTGCTCCTGTTGAGCAAAGCGCTGGCTCCGCCGCTGGAGTACGACGTGTTGATGTATCACCTGGAGGCTCCGAAACGGTTCATCGAAGCGCACCGCTTTCTACCTTTGCCGGACGTTAACGGAGGGCAGTTTCCCTTTGGGCTGGAGATGCTCTACACACTGACGCTGCTGGTGGGAAACGACAGCGCGGCGCAAATCTTACACCTTGCCATGGGGCTGTTGGCAACGGTGGGGCTCTTTGAGTTGGCCCGTGGGCTGATGTCCCGCTTTGCGGCCTGGGTTAGCATCGCGGTGTTGTGGACGAACGTCGTGGTCGGTGCGCTGGCCACGACAGCGATGGTTGACTTGGGAGGGCTGTTCTACGATGTGTTGGCGGTAGCGATGTTGCTGATGTGGGTACGGCGCGGGGGGCGTCGCTGGCTGGTGTTCGCGGCGGTGAGCGTGGGGGTCAGCATGGCGATCAAGTACCTGGGGATATACACGTTGATTGCGCTGGTGATGGTTGTGGGGCTGCATACGTGGCGGCGGGATCGCGACTGGCGTGGGGCCGTGAGCAGAGTGGTGTTGGTCGGGGTCGTTGCCGCCGTTGTGGCCGCGCCATGGTATGGCAAGAACTGGTTGTGGTACGGCAATCCGGTGGAACCTTTTTATGCCACACTGTTTCACCCTTCGGCCATGGCCTCCCGTGAGGGAGCATCGCCTCTCGATACTCAGAGCTACAAGTATGCAATCGAAGGAGCAACTCTCACAAACGAGGTATACGGGGGAGCATTGTCCGCACAAGCATGGTGGCGTATTTATACCCAGCGCAACCCCTTGCTTATCTTTTGGGACCTCTATGCACACGGCGCACTTTTTCGGAGCACTGTTCCCTCTGGGCCACTAAGTGTCTTAACGCTTGTCATTCCGTTATACCTCTTGCTACCCAAGCGTCGCTTTGCTACCTACTTGTTGATCATGGCCGGCATTCGTTCTGCCCTGTGGCCCACCGGCCCGTTCCTGTTCCGATATTTATTGCCGGTGATTGCCTGGCTTGGCATCCCCGTGGCATACATTATGGAGACACCGGTGCGGCGAGGCAGGCGTTGGAAACCCTGGCTGTTTGGGGCGCAGGTCATTGTACTGAGTCTGGTCCTTGTGCAAGTGGGGTTGAACGGTTACTACGTGGCGCAGACTCAACCCTGGCGGTATGCCCTGGGTTTGCAGTCGCGACGGGAGTATCTGGCCGAGAACCTGGCCTCCTATGCCACAACAGAATACATTAACCGGGAACTACCAACCACGTCTCGCCTCCTTATGTTAGGGGAAGATCGTGGGTATTACCTGGAACGTGATTATCTGCCAGGAACGAAGTACCTGAGGGTATGGTGGGCACACATGAACCAACAAGACGGAGACAGAGTCACGTTTGCATGGCTGCGTCAAGAGGGGGTTACACATATATTGCGTCATGAAGTGGTAAGACCGTCTGTGATGCCTGATTCCGCCTTTCGGGCAGAGCACATTGCTTTTCAACATTTCCGCCAACACTATTTGGATGTTATTTTCGCAGATGCAGTGCGTGGGTATTATCTCTATGCGTTGCGCGCACAATAGTTTCTTCGAATCAGTCCCCCGACACGGGCCGCACTGCGAAAGGGCTGAGTTTGTATGACGGTATGGCAAGCCGGGGCGATTGACAGCACTTTGACTCGCCGTAATTTGGAAGCAAAGCAAGCGAGGAGGTAAGCAGGACATGCAGGAGGGTAGGCCGGAACGCAGAGCAGGGCGACGCCCCCTGGTTTCCTTGTCAATTGGTCTCCTGGTCTCTCTCCTTGTGGTACTGGCCGTGCTGGCCCTCCACACGCTGTTCACCGGCCCACACCCCGGCGCGAACGACTTCTACATCCCCTGGCGGGCCACCCGCGCGCTGGTTGTCGAGGGGCGCAACCCCTACGCGCCGGAGGTCACCCGCGACATTCAGCAAGCCCTTTTCGGCGGCCCCCGCCCACCAGGGACGCACCAGTTTGCCTTTGCCTATCCCCTCACCGTATTGCCGCTGCTGGCCCCCTTCGCCCCGCTGCCCTACGATTGGGCCGAGGCGATTTGGCTGACCCTGTTGCTCGGCGCGCTGCTGGGCGGACTCTTTCTCACGCTCCGGACGGTACGCTGGTCGCCTCACCCGTTGGTCCTGGCCGGACTTGCGCTGTGGGCGATCCTGTTCTACCCGGCCGCACGCGCGTTGATCTTGGGGCAGATTGCAGTGGTCGTGTTTCTTCTGGTGACCCTGAGTCTCTTCCTTCTCCATCGTGGCCACCTGGCATGGGCCGGTTTGACGCTGGCGGCTACGACCATAAAGCCACAGATGGTGATCTTCTTCCTCCCGGCTCTTCTATTGTGGGGCGTGAACCAAAAGCATTGGGCCATGCTCCGCGCATTTGGCTTGACCCTATTCGGGATGATCGCGCTTCCCCTGCTATGGCTACCCACTTGGCCCGGTGAATTTGCCCACGCGGTGACCGATTATGCCGGTTATGTGCCGGTGGGCTCACCGGTGGAGGTCGCCCTGGCTCGCCTGCCCTTCAACCGAGGGACCACGGTCGTCGTAGCCGTCCTCTTGCTCGTGCTCCTTGCCCATCAATTGTGGCAAGAGCGTACAGGTGCAGAACCAAACCTTTTGTGGATTGCCTCGCTGAGTATCGTTGTAGGCTTGCTCATCATGCCACGCGGCGGAACAACAAATCAGGTGTTGCTTATTATTCCCTGCACGTTGGTTGCTTATTGGCTGACACAGCGAAATCGAGGTCCTATTGTGGCCTCGATTCTCTTGACGATTCTGACCCTGGCTCCCTGGATTCTCTTCCTGATCACAGTCCAGGGAAACACTGAGCAAGATATCATGTTTGTACCGTTGCCATTTGCAGTACTTCTATTGCTGCTATTTCGACCGGGTAAGCAGTCATGCGTCCGGTAACTGCCCGAATCATATTTGTCGCCTCGTTTGTCGTCTGGCTGGCGGCCGTCCTGGTCGGCTACTATGTCGTCCAGAAACCGTTCGGCCTGCCCCAGGCCCAGGCCATGGCCCAGTTGGTCTGGAGCATTGTCGTTGCCCTGCTGGTGCTTGGCGCAGCAACGCGGCTGGGTCTGGGGCTCTTGCGTGCCTTTTCCCTGACCGCGCTGACCACCGGCGAGCGCTGGCTATTCGCCGTAGCTGTGGGATTGGGCGGATTAGCCATTCTCTCCTTGATTATGGGGGCGGCCGGACTGTTGCACCCTCTCTTGCTGGGTACGCTACTTTTGGGACTGAGCTTCTCCCTCATCCAACAGCGTGGCGAATTGCGCGACCTCTGGCGGGCTACGGGTCACGAATGGGCTAGCTGGCCTCGCCCCATGCAAGCTTTTGTGGCCTTGACGTGGCTGCTGGCCTTGCCGCTGGCATTGGCTCCACCCACCGCTTTTGACGCGTTGCTCTATCACCTGACCGTCCCCAGGCTTTATGTACAGGCCGGGCGAATTGTATCAGGCATAGACATTCCACCGGCAAATTATCCCACCTTGATGGAAACGCTCTATCTGGATGCGTTGACGCTTCATTCCGATGTAGCGGCAAAATTGTTGCACTTCATGTTTGGCTTGCTTTTGGTAGCGGGTGTTTATCTGGCAGTCAGATATTACTTCGGACGACACGTTGGGCAATGGGCCGTACTCTTCGTTCTCTCCATGCCGATGGTGACTCTTCTGTCCACTTGGGCCTACAACGACCTGGCACTTGCCTTCTATAGCTTCTTGGCCCTGGTTGCACTGGCACGTTGGCATACACATCGCGAGGGGTGGTGGGCCATATCTGCTGTAATGGCAGCCTTTGCGATGAGCTTGAAATACACGGCCTTTATCGTCCCCCTGACCATGGGAATACTTGTCTTGTGGTGGCACAGGAAAACGCCGCGAAAGGGACTGGCCATGATCACACGCTTGGCCATTCTGGCCGCGCTGGTGGCCTTGCCATGGTACGCCAAAAGCTGGACGCTCTCCGGTAATCCCTTTTACCCCTTCGTCTTTGGCGGTAAGTTCTGGGATGCCTTTCGGGCGGCTGCTTTTCGACAGCCAGGAACCGGCATAGGTTGGAATCCTGCGGCTCTGCTTACCCTCCCTTGGGTAGCCACCATGGGATATAAGGACGCAACGTTGTGGGGAGGACGGGTCGGCCCTTTGTTGCTGATCATTCTGCCGGCTGTTCTTATCGTCCGATATCTGCCCGACTCGTCTCCGCGCGTTGAAAAGGATCAAAGTTTCCTCGATGGCTTGCTCCTGTTCAGTGTATTGAGTTTTGCGTTCTGGACTTTTGGGGTGATCCAATCGGCTTTGTTGTGGCAAACCCGCCTGCTCTTGCCGGCGCTGGTGTCCCTGGCCGCCGTATCGGCCTGGACATTTCAGAAACTGGAACGATTAGACACCGTGGCGTTCTCACTGAAGCGCTTTCTGACAATGGCAATTGCCCTGGTGCTCATTCTGCAATTGATCGGCCAGACCGTGTTCCTGCTGGGCAATAATCCCCTTCCTGCCCTCGCCGGGCTGGAAACACGCGACCATTATTTGCAACGGAACCTGGGCACGCACTACGAGGCGATGCAGGCAATCGGTAGGGAAACGCCTGCGGATGCCCGGGTGCTTTTCCTGTACGAACCGCGTTCCTACTACAGCCCGCGCCCCACGCAGCCGGATGCCTTGCTAGACAATTTCGGAGATGCGTTGTATCATTATGAGACGCCACAGCAGGTTGTCAAGCGTTGGCGGGAAGTGCGCTATACCCACGTGCTCATCTACTGGTGGGGAGTCCATTTCCTGGAACAAAACAACCCGAGTCAGTTAGACGCAACCACACAGACGGCGTTACAAACAATTGTGCGCGACAATCTGCGTGAGGTCTATCGGGATCAGAGAGGGGACTATGTGCTGTACGAGATTGGCCCCGAATGAAT
>CAYWAK010000088.1:0-10665 GCA_964455755.1 uncultured Ardenticatenales bacterium
TCATCTGTGTCCTATTTACACAGGAGGTCAATGGTATGCTAATCTCGCACTCCAGGAAATTCGTTTTCCTCGAAAATCCGCGTACTGCTTCGAGAGCAATGGGACGCACGCTAACTGGTGTAGCCGGTCCAGTCTATCAACAATTAAACCATCATCGTATGGAAATCCCTCATGGATGTCAGGACTACTTCACGTTTGCCTGTGTTCGCAATCCTTATTCGCGGGAGGTGTCCCACTATCTATACAGGCGGCGCAACAAGCAGAACAATATGTATCCCTATGCAGCGGAGTGGAGCTTTAGAGAATATGCACAGTGGGCGACAAATCCTAGCGCCCCGCCAACGGAACCACATGATCATCCACAGAGCACGAATTTAGCGGGTAAGCGTATCGACATGCTTCTACGTTTCGAGAACCTTCCTGATGATGAGTTTTATCGGTTGCCTTTTGTTGACCGTAGCGTTCCCTTCGAAAAGATTAATGCGAATCCGTCGTATGACTGGCATTCGTTCTATACTCAGGAAATTGCCGATATGATTTATGCGTGGGCCAAAAAGGATTTCGAATTGTATGGGTACGGCCGTGACAGTTGGAAAACCCCTTTAGAACACTCCTTTGCTGAGGGATCGCAACGCACGGGAGGTTTACTAAAGATTCACCTCGTTGGAGCGCAGGAAACCAACTACCCCTGGGGATTTGAGAACCGCTTAATTCCGGCCCTAAAGGCGATCGGTTGCACGGTCATCAGCACCGATTTTCGGAAGAATCGGAAGGATCTGCCCCGGCTTTTCCGGCAGCCCGCCGACTTGCTTCTTGTCTGCAAAGGGGAAGGGATCCCGCCGGAAGTAGTTCGGTCAGCTCCCTGCCCTACTGTGCTGTGGTACGCTGAGCAAGTTGGCACCTTAGATAGAGTGGATCCCACTGCTGCACAACGTCGCCGCGAACTGGCTTATAATGCCCCGGCTTTTGACTACGTCTTCTCTCATGATCAAGCCAATCTTGAGGTTTACCATCAACTGGGCTGCAATCGGGTGGGATGGCTGCCCACGGCTGCCGCTGACCCGACCATTCACCGTAAACTCGATCTGCCCAAGGAGTATGATGTCGTGTTCGTGGGGTCGCGCACGCCGCGTCGTGTGCAAATGTTGGCTGAACTTGCCAGGCGAGGGATCAAAGTCCACGCCCCCGAAATCTGGGGGGACGAGGAACTGAACCGCGTGTTCAATCAAGCACGCATCGTGCTCAACATCCATCTCTCAGACCTGCTCAACACTGAGACTCGCCTGGCAGAGGTACTGGGAGCCGGCAGCTTCTTGCTCAGCGAGGAGCTATCGTCACCTGACCTCTTCCGTGACGGTGAGCACTTGATCGTCTGGCGGGCGGGAGACGTGGACGATCTAACTGCCAAGATCAGCTACTATCTCGACCATGAAGAAGAGCGGGAAGCCATCGCCGCCGCCGGCTATTCGCATGTACACAACGATGGCCACACCTATGAGGATCGCTTGAGAACACTACTGGTCAGCGTCGATTTGAGCCTTAAAAAACGGGTGTGGCCGGGTATCGAACTGGGAGTGCTCCACGACATGGGGGGGCAACCGACAGATCGCCTTGTCGATTTTTACTCTGCCGTGGAGCAGCAACTGTCCCGAGATGGTGCACCTATTGTTCCCGTTCAGTCCTTGTCCCACACACGCCCGGCGATCGTGCCACCCACTGCTTCCAAGGAGAAGGTCTCGTCTCCTGATGTGGAACTTGCCCTAACTTGGGCAGACCAAAGAATAGAACATTCCGGGTGGTCCCTATCCAGGCGTGCACTCAGACTCCTTATAGCCAACCTGCCGGAAGAGATCGAGGAGGTGGTTGAGTTTGGAGCTGGTTACTCTACACTATTCCTTGCGAAGTTATTTGAGACGAAGGAAAAGCCGCTACGAATCGTCACTCTTGAACACCAGGAAGTGTTCCTGAATCGTTTAAGACACCATCTCTCATCCTTTCACAATGTGAACCTTCGTCGTACTGAACTAAAACAGTTGTCTGATCAGGAGTACGAAACACTGTTTGCCTCCAGCCACCCGGCCGAGAGCTACAGGGGTATGGGTGTGCCAGTGCCCAAGGAACTTTATGCACAAACACGACTCCATAACGTATTCTATGATGTAGAACTTCCAAAGCAGACTCAGAAGAAAGTGGACCTCATCCTACTGGATGGTCCTAACGGAAACGGAAGGTCGATCGCCTTTCCGTTGTTGAAGGATGTGGCGGCACTACCGTTCTATTGCCTGGTTGATGACGTCACGCACTACCCCTTCATGACACAGATGTCACGCATATTCAGCTATGAGACCATCTTTGAAGAGAACTTTGGTCATGATGCCTACTGCCTGGTCAAGGTCAATGCTTGGAAGTGACACTTCCACATGGAAAGGGCGCATCTATTTACGTTCCGGTGGCGCGACGATTTTGCCGCTGCGCGCAACGCCCCGCCGCAAAAGGGCCATGCCGGTGACCGGCCTATCGCCAGTTGGGCAACTGCGACAATCGCCGGTCACCGATAATGTGAGGATAAAACAATGAACAGTACAAAAAAAGCACCAGCGCGACCATCTCTCTCCGCGTGCATGATCGTCAAGAACGAGGAAAAGTTCCTGGCCCAGTGTCTGGAGAGCATCAAAAACGTGGTAGACGAAATCATCATCGTGGATACCGGCTCCAGCGACCGTACCGTGGAGATCGCCCACCAGTACACCGACAAGGTGTACTTTCATCCCTGGAACAACGACTTCAGCGAGGCGCGCAACGTCTCTCTGGGTTACGCCACCTGCGACTGGATCCTGCAGATTGACGCCGATGAGGAACTGGAGCAGGAGGACGTGCCCTTACTCCATCAGGTCATCCAGTCGGACCAGTACGACGTCGTCTTCGTGACCATCTTGAACGAACTTGCCGGCGGACAGTGGGGCAAGCACCGCTTCCAGCGCTTGTTTCGTCGCGGCAAAGCCCATTACGAAGGAATTGTCCACAACCAATTGGTCTACGACGGGTACACCGCCGTTGCAGAAATCCGCCTCTATCATTACGGGTATAACCTGACACCGGAGCAGATGTCGGCCAAGTACGAACGAACCACCACCCTGCTGCGCCGGCAAATCGCCGATGATCCGATGAACACATTCGCGCGCCAGAACCTTGTGCATGCCTTGCGGGGCGTGGAAGACTATGAGGGCATGATCGCCGAGGGGAAAACGGCGCTGCGTATCGACTCTCCCCGCACCACGCCGACCCATCGCCAGCAGATCAAGACCGACATGGCCTATGCTTATTTGCAACTCGGAAAGTATAGCGAAGCAGAAGCGCTCGGTCTGGAAGTATTGGAAGAAGTCCCTTTTTTCCTGGATGCAATATTCACCCAGGCCACAACATACATGGTCTGGGGGAAGACGGACGCAGCCATTCGCTATTTTAAGAAATTCCTGGAGGTAAAACGAGACGAAGAACGCCACCCCCATTTCAGTCAACTAATCGTGGATGTTTACGATTTTGAGAGTCGCGTGTATCTGAACCTGGGGGCTTGCTACGAGCGGCTGAACGAACGGGAGAAGGCGGTGGCCAGTTATCGCCAGGCGATAGCATACGACGCACTTCTTCTCAATCCCTACATTGGCTTGGCGCAATTGCTCGTTCAGGAAGGGGCCATGGCAGAAGCTACTACGATCCTGGAACGCGCACGGGATGTGGGCATCACCATGGCCCCGCTCCATTTCTTCCTGGGCGACCTCTACATCCGCCAGGGCCGCTACGCCCGCGCGGAAGCCATGTTTCGGGAAGCCACGGGCATCGAGGAGAATGCCGATGTGTATAACGGCCTGGCCATTTCATTGCTCAATCAGAATCGCCTGGAGGAGGCTGACGCCTTCGCCAAACGCGGCCTGGAGCTGGCGGACAACCACGCCGGCCTCTGGATGACCCAGACCCACATCTCCGCTCGTCACGGAGACACGCACACCGTCCGTGACGCGGCTCTCCACCTCCTGAGCGCCCACGTCAACGAGTCGCTCCTCTTCCCGGAACTGGCGCATCTGTGCATCGGCAGCGGCGAATATGCCACAGCCATCCGGGTCATGGAGCATTACCTCGAAACCATGGCCCCCAACGCGGACATCCTCTCGGACCTGGCTACCTGTTATGCGAAACAGGGGCAACTGCAAGCGGCCTTGACCGGGTACCGGGCCGCTCTCAGCCTGGACCCTCATTGCAAACCGGCCATCGCAAACTTGCGGCAACTGCAAGCGCAATTGGCCAGTTCGTGACGTTCAAAGAAGTTCAACTTCTTGGAGGCGTTGAACTTCTAACACCAAACTTGCCACACAATTCCGTTGATGTTACAATGAGCCATGATATTGTGCACAGCTCAACGGACTCCATCCGTCATTCTGGTGATGATCCTGGCCACTGCCCTGACTCTGCGGCTGTCCGGCCTGTTCTGGGACGGAGGGCAGCTTTTCCATCCCGATGAGCGCTGGATTCTCACCGTAGCTTCCCAGCTCCACGGGCCGCGCGACGGTAACCTGCACACGCTCGACCCATTCTGGGACCCGGACGCCGGCCACTTGCGGGAGTTCGCGTACGGGCACTTTCCGCTCTACGCGCTGCGCCTCTCGCAAGCGGCCTTGAACAGGGCGCTCCCTCTGGCCGGGGCGTGGCCCGCCCGGCTATTCGCTCTCCTGGGGGCCACAGCGAGCGACGACCTGGAGCGACTGGCCGTCACCGGACGGGCGATGATGGCTCTGACCGGCACGGCGACCGTCGCCCTGTTGTACGCGCTGGGCCGCCGGCTCTACGACACGCAAACGGGATTGCTGGCCGCGGCCCTGCTCGCCGTGGCCGTGCTGCCCATCCAGTTGGCCCACTTCTACACGGTTGACCCGTGGGCCACGTTCTTTGGCGTAGCGGCCGTTTGGGGAACGGTGCGCCTCTCGGAAACCGGCCACCGGCAGGACGCGCTGCTGGCCGGCGGCGCGATGGGGCTGGCCGTCGGGTGCAAGCTGTCCATGGTGTTGCTGGTCATCCCGCTGCTTGCCGCTTTTGCCGGCAAGGAGTGGGGGCGGGATGGGGCCCGTACGCTTGCCCTGGCTTCGGCGGCGGCCGGCGCCACTTTCGTGCTGACGAACCCCTTTGCCGTGCTGGATACAGGCATGTTCCTGGAAAGCATGGCTGTTCAGTGGGGCGTTGTGCATGGCTGGCTCGACTACCCCTACACGCGACAGTATCATGGCACGCTCGCTTTCATCTATCCCCTGGTCCAACAGTGGCGATGGGGACTGGGCCCGCTCATCAGCACCGCCGGCTGGGCCGGGGTAGGGTGGACAGCCTGGAGGGCATGGCGGCGCACGGCCACACGAGGCGAGCTGATTGTCCTGGCCTGGGTGGTGCCCTTTTTTCTGGTGACCGGCGGCCAGTACGCAAAGTTCATGCGCTACCTCTTGCCGATCATCCCGTTTCTGTGTCTGATGGGTGCCAGGCTGCTGACGGAGCTTTCTCGCGACCGGCGGCTCGGACGATTTGGGCGGCTCTGTGGCCGGACACTGGCGGTAACCGTACTGGCCGGCAGCTTCGCCTACGCGCTGACTTTCGCGCAAATCTATCGCCAGCCACACTCCTGGATTCGGGCCTCGGCCTGGATCTATGCCCACGTGCCGGCCGGCAGTACGATTGCAATTGAACACTGGGACCAGGCGTTGCCGGTCAATCTTGTTTCCGGCGGCCAGGTGTTAGACCACGACCGCTATCGGCAGCCGCAGCTCGCCCTGTTCGATCTGGAGGACGAGGGACGATTCGATGAACTGGCGGAGCAGCTCGCGCAAAGCGACTACGTCGTGCTGGCCAGCCGGCGACTCTACGGCACGTTGGCGCGCTGGCCGGAGCGTTACCCGCGCACAGCCCGCTACTACCGTTTGCTGTTTTCCGGAAAGATCGGTTTTCGGTTGGTACATGCCGAGGTGACCGCAGTGCAGTTGGGCGGCTTTGCCCTGCACGAAGACCCCATCGCCGGTGCCGGGCTGCCGTCGCCGGCCGGGGGGCAGGCGCGCGCGACGGCTCGTTGGACGTGGTCGCCGGGACGCGCCGACGAGAGTTTCGCCGTCTATGACCATCCCACCCCCTTGATCTTTCAGCGGGTAGAGAAGTTGAGCGTACAAGAACTGCGCCGGCGGCTGGCAGTCGCGGACGACGGAGGTTGAGGGAATGATGGGCATAGAAAGGAAACAACTGGGCCGGCTGCTCGCCGGCATAACGATTAGCGTTCTGGCCCTGGCCCTGGTTGCACGCGGAATGCGCTGGTCATCCGTGCAACAGGCTCTTGCCGCAGCCGATTATCGTTGGCTGGTGCCGGCGGCCCTGCTGACCCTGCTGGGCCTGGGGATGCGCGCGTTGCGTTGGCGGCTCCTTTTTCCTCCGCCCAAGCCGTCGCGCCTGGGAAACTTGCTGGATAGCTTGAACATCGGCTACCTGTTGAGCAACGTGCTGCCGGCCCGGCTGGGCGACCTGGCACGGGCCTACTTGATCAGCGAATGGGAAGCCGTGGGCAAGGCTTCGGCCCTGTCCACCATCGCCAGCGAGCGATTGGTGGACGCATTGACCGTGGTTGTCTTCCTGTTCCTGCTGCTACCCGTCCTGCGCCTGCCAGATTGGGCGTTGCGCAGCGGTGTGGTGGCCGGCGCCCTGTTCCTGGCGGGCATTTTGACGCTGGTCTGGCTGGCCGGCCGGCGACAGCATGTCCAGCGGCGGCTTTCTGCCGGGCTGGCGCGAATGCACTTCGCGGCGAACGACGCCGAGCGATGGGCCGCGCGACTGGTTGCCCTGCTCGACAGCTTCGCCACGCTGCGCGCCCCCTCCGCCGGCTTGCAAGTTGCCCTGTGGTCGGTCATAACCTGGGGCGATGCGGCGGCGGCCTTTTACTTCGTGTTCCGTGCCTTCCACCTGGCTGTGCCTCCCACGGCAGCGGTCTTCACGCTGGCGGTGGTTGCGTTGGGCATGGTTGTGCCGGCCGCGCCGGGGCAAGTTGGCATTTTCGAAGGGGCCGGCGTGGTCGCTTTAGGATTTTTCGGCGTACAGCACGATCGCGCGCTCAGCGCCATCCTCGTGCTCCACGCCATGAACTATGCTTTGCTTAGCGGAGCAGGACTTTGGTCGCTGGCCCGCCGGGGGGTGTCGTACAAACAGATTCTAAGTCATGTAAAGTAATGGTTCGCCCGTGTCCCAAACATTCAAACGTGGGAACATTTCCACGCGGGAATGCTCAGTCTTGTTTTTCTTTGTGCCTTCGGGCCTTGGTGGTTAGACTGATTTATGGCGTAGCAGGTGAACAAGTCGCCCAAATCAACAGCCACGGGTATGTTTTTCAGGTTGGCCGAAAACACAACCCGCTGAAAGCCGTCGGCCAAACGTGGAAAATACGCTTTCGTGCGGGACAGCAGATACCCCAGCCGCAAGAAGCGGCCTTGCGAATTCGTTTGCGTCACGGAGAAGCCTGTCTCTTGCAGCAGGCGGCTGAGTGTGCGGACCGAGAAATAGACCAAATGCATTTCCATCAACCACGGCCAGCGAGGGCCCAACAACCTGGCCGTGAGACTTGCAATGTTGATCGTGTGGATGACCAGCAAGCCCCCCGGTCGCAGCACCCGCGCGACTTCTTTCATCGTAGCCTTGGGGTCTGGCAGATGTTCGATGACGTCCCAGAGTGTAACCACATCAAAAAAATCGTCGGGGAAAGCCGCACCACGGAGGGTGCCACGATGAACACGGAGGCCACGGCTGGCCGCGACATGCGCAGCCCAATGCGATGGTTCAACGCCCCAGGCGGACCAGCCCGCTTGCTGGCTAACCTCCAGGAAGACACCGGTGTAGCAGCCGATGTCCAACAGGCGACGGTTGCTATCGGGGGGCACGAAAGGCAATAGTGCCTGCAGATTCTGCCGGAACGTCAGCAAGCGGCCCTGGCGCTCCGTCTCATAGAGCGAATCGACGACCTGTTCATAGGCCGCCAGAATGGTCTCGTCCCTTTTGCGCGGGTTGGCATACACCAAACCACACCGGCGACAGCGAACAATCGGCGGGTGCTTACCATACCTTGCGCATGTACACCGGTAGCTGGACGGGTCTGTTTGGGCCATTTGTTCCAACGTATTGTCATAAAGTTGTTCTGAATCGTATGAGCCACAGATATTACAAGGCACGTAGTTCACTTACCACCTCTGGTCATTGTACTTGACGAAAAAGTATGCTATAATTGTATCTGTTTGGCAATAAATTGCAATGTAAGGAGGCAGATATGGAACTCCAAGAATACCCGCGACCGGCAACCGACAACGGCTGGGGCTTTCACAGCGCCTCAGGGGCATACGAGCAACCCTGGATGTCGCAGGCCTGGCGTGAGAAATTCTCCACCGCCAGTGATATTGGAAGCCTCACCCTGCCTGAGAAGCGCAAGATCATGCGCGATTATGCGCAGATGCTGCACGATGAATACGGCATCCGCTGGTTCAAGCTGCTCGCCGCCGGCGACAGCCAGCTCCACTTTGCCCGTGCCCTGATCGAGTCTGGCATCGAGACCATCGTGCGCACGTACACCCATGAACCACACCCCACCTTCACCGTCGACCCAGACCTGGTCAAGCGCTACGTTGACCTCGGCGTCCACTACATCGAGTGGGGCAACGAGCCGAATTTGTACGTCGAGTGGGATGACAAGCACTGGGACATGGGCCACCGCGCCAAACGTGTCGCCGACCAGATTCGGCGTAATTTCGATAAAGTGCGCGCGGGAGGAGGTATTCCCCTGTTTCCCGCCATGAGCCCCGGTGGCCACATCGACGCTCGCCAGATGTTGCATGACATTCTCACAGAGCTGAAGAATGCCAACGCCATCGGCGACCTGGAAGGAGCGGGCGTCGCCATCCACAACCGTCCGCACAACATCCCCAGCTCTGTGCCCGCCTCCGACACGCTCACAGTCGCTTTCCGCGAATACGAGTGGATTGACGATCTGATTACCCGTTTCGTCGGTCACTCGCTGCCCATGTTTGGCACAGAAGCGGGCTACGAAATTGGCGATACCACCCATCCTGACTATCCGGCCATTACCGGAAGCACCCACGCATCCTACAACATGGACATCTTTCAAGGGTTCAAAGACCAATGGCGGCCCAGCATGTTTTGCGTTTGCATGTGGCTGGCCGAGATTTACGAAAAAGGGAACTATAGTTTTGCCAACGCCGCATGGTGGTACAACAAAATTGCCGGCAGTGCCTACCCGAACTCCATTCTCCCCGCCGTGGAGGCATTGCGTATGTCTCCCAGATTCGTGCGCGTGATGCCCTGGGAAGAGTCGCCACCTCTCCCGGGAACGGCCCTGAACGTTGATATTACCTGGCCTCCGGACGAGGCCGAGCTGACGAACGACCAAATCGAATTGTGGGGCCACGTTTCCACCGGCGAAAGCACGATCTTCTTGCAAGTTGGCGAGGCCGATCCGCTCAGTGTCACAGCCGGAGTGGGCGGCGAATTTTCCTTCTCGGAAGTTCCCCTCTCTCCGGGCAGCAACCGGCTTGAGCTGTGGGCCACATCGCCCGATGGCAGTGTTACGTCGGATCACAAAGTCTTGACGGTCTCCGTTACCCTTCCCGACGGTGGTGGGGAGACGAGCGATAACGAGCTGGCCATCCGGGTTGCCGCCCTGGAAGCCCAGCTCTTCGATATTGCCAACTGGTCCGACACCACAAATGCAACGCTCTCTCAGGTGCGCACGGACATAGACGCCCAAAGCGCCCGGCTGAGTGCGATTGCGACGGAATTACAAGGCGTCGCCGACGCCCTCTCCATCGAATGAGAGACTGCTGGACGGGCGTGCGCTTATAACCGGATGGGAAAGCGTACGGTCATGCGCCTGGCAGAATCATCCGGGAAGTGCGGGTGGATGTAAACCACAACCACGCTGATGTCATCTTGCGGACGGCCTCTATCTAATCGAATGGCTTCGGCCAAAATATGGTCTGCCAACTCTTGTGCATTCCGCGATGAGTCGTCCTCTGCGCGAAACGATTCGACGAAGCGCTCAACGTGCGGCTCTCCGCCGTAGCGCGACCCGGCATGGGTCAGTCCATCGGTGAAGGCCACAACCAGCAGGCCCGGCCCAACCGGTATCTCGGTGATGGTCGGTTTCGTTCCGGCGTAAAACCCGATGGGACGGCTGGGATCATTCAGCCATCGCACAGCTTCGCCGGGCAGGGAAACGGCCACCGGGCTATCGGTACAGCGCGACACAACGAGCGTGTTCGTGGTCAAGTCCAGGGAGATGATTTGCAAGTCGGCGCGCACTTTTCCTCGCTTGCTGGCGTACAGGTAATCGTGTGCGGCGCGCGCGGCCACCCCATCACGTGCGCCCTCCGCCAATAGCGAAATCGCTTTGCGCGCCACGCTGTTGCTCACCGTCTTTGCGGCGCGGCCCGATCTTTGGCCGTCCACCAGCACGAGTGAGAAGCCGCCATTGGCGCGTTCGATTATTTCCAGCGTATCGCCGCTGTCGCTGGTCGCGTACTTGGCCACCTTGGCCACGGCCACCTGTGCTTCCATTGTCGTTCCGCTCCTGTGTAAATAGGACACAGATGA
>CAYWAK010000089.1:0-10656 GCA_964455755.1 uncultured Ardenticatenales bacterium
ACCGCAAGCGCGACCATGCCGAGTAGCACAAACCATTGGCTGTGACGAAGATACCAGGGATGGCCAAAACGTTTCCGGTGAGGTTGCAGAGCAATCTGGAAGACGAGTGCGTAGGCAACGATGGCAGCGAGAAGGGGTGTCTTCAAGGCGAAGAGCAAGACCACCAACGCTCCTTGCACCAGGTTCGTGCCCAAAAGTGACTTGCCGCGCCATAGGCCGGCGCCGACGATGCTGTAGGCGAGAGCCGGAAGAAGGGGGAGCACCCAGGCCGCAGACAGGCCGCCGGCAGGTGATGAGATCAACGCCCGGCTGCCGGCCGGCAACAGCGAACTGTTCGCAAAGGTCACGAAACCCAGCAACCAGGGCAGCCCCAGCGCGAAGACCGCACGCGCGCCAGCAGAGTGGGGGCGATGTACGACCCTCGTCCAGAACAGCGCCCACGCCAAAGCGATGGCGGTCACCACGGCTACGGCGGGTCCCAGAACGAGAGAAACGCCCAGGGCAAACAGGAGTTTTCCCCCAATCGCCGCCAGGATCGCCGGCATCGGTGTTTCGTTGGCCAGGTGGTCGAGCCACCGGTGCAGACGGTCGCCGGGGCTGCCGGAAGTGGTGTAGGGCAACGTGGGGAAATGCCGGATTGGCTGTTCCGCGGCTGCGGCGACTGGCGTTGCGAACTGGTCAGAGGGAGCCAACGTAGTCCAAACCGCGCCCAGCAGGGGGTCCGCCAGAAATACGAGGAGTACCAGGGAGATTACGCTGGCTGCGTTCAAGCCGACCTTGCCGGAAGCAAGCGCACCGCAGATACCGGCGACAGCCGGCCCAAACCACAGGCGTCGCTGCCCCAGCCTGAGTCGCAAATCAAAAAGCGTAAACGGTGGAGATGATGTGGTCGTTGCGGCCACAGCAGCAGGTCTCGTCTTCTCGCGTAAGATGGTCATGGTCGGGCGTATTATACCGCTGAACGGCAGACATGGCAAACCGAGAATCTGTTGTCTACACCGGCGTGGCGGCCTCTTTTTTCCGTTTTTTGCCACCAGCCACAAAGCGTGGTATACTACCATGAATGAGTTGCGGGGGAATCACGTCCCCCCTCATTCTCTTTGAACCACGGGAGCGATTGATACGAAACGCCATGCGCGCGAAGACTTTCGCAGCGCCTTACGATACCCACGAAAAAGGAGTGTTATTCTGTGACCAGTCAAGACTTTCCGGGCAAGGGACGAGTAGCGATTTTGCGCACGTCCCCCCAAACCGTGTTGGATGATTATGAACGCTTGATGCACCTGGCCGAATACCAAAAAGTGCTCTCCTCCGAGCTGGATACCTTGCTTAAGATCAATATTTCCTGGCAAATTTGGTACCCCGGCTGCTCCACGACACCCTGGCAACTGGAAGGGGTGATTCGAACCTTGCTGAACGACGGCTTCGATAAGGACCGGATATTTGCGACACACAATCGCACCGTGGTCGTGGATGCGCATGAAGGCGAGGTCAATAACCGGCAAAAGTTCGTTACGGATCGCTATGGCCTGCCCGAGTTTCATATCTACGAACCACAAGTGGAGTGGACCGTCTATGAACCGAAGGAGCCCTTCCTGGTGCTCGACCAGATCTACCGGGACGGTGTCCGCATTCCCAAGGACTTTATCGGGAAGAACATCATCCACTTGCCACAAACCAAAACGCATGTCTTTACAACAATGACCGGCTCCATGAAGAACGCTTTTGGCGGCCTGCTTAATGAGCGGCGACACTGGACGCACAGCGTCATTCATGAGACCCTGGTTGACTTGCTCACCATTCAACGGGATATTCACCCTGGAATTCTTGCCGTCATGGACGGCACGTTCGCCGGCGATGGCCCAGGCCCTCGCGCCATGCGGCCGCACGTGAAGAACGTAATCCTTGCCTCCAGCGACCAGGTCGCCCTCGATGCGACCGCTGCCAAACTGATGGGCTTCGATCCCCTCTCCCTGCCCTTCATTCGTCTGGCGCATGAGAAGGAGCTTGGTGTTGGAGACCCCCGCGAAATTGAAATCGTGGGTGACGAAGACGCTGCCGACCAAAACTGGAACTTCTCCGGTGTGGAGAATACATTTGCCAGCAGAGGGCAGAAGATGATCTACCACGGTGCCCTGAAACCCTTAGAACACTCCCTGTTGCGCACCCCATTGGTGCCATGGTCATACGCCGCATCGAACTTTTATCACAATGTATATTGGTATCCTTTCGTCGGTCGTCCAAGAGTTGAGTGGGCTTTGCAAACCGAATGGGGCGAATTGTTGCGCACCTATGGTCAAGGCCCGATCAACCCGGGATACGGGTCCAAGCTACCATTCTTTGCCCTGACCTCCGGAGCAGCCACGGCAGCGCTGGCCATGCTCTGGACGTTGACGAAAGCAATTCGAAAGTAGGAGATAGGCCGGTGGCCGATGAACACATCCTGATCGCCGATGACGAACCCGATGTGCGTGACCTCGCGGAGCACGTTCTCAGGGGTGAGGGTTACACCGTGCGGGTCGCCGAGGATGGTACGGAAGCGCTGGAGATCGCCCGCACTGAATGTTTTCATGTTCTTCTGACAGACATGAAGATGCCCGGCATGGGAGGGCTGGAGGCCTTCCGCGCGATCCGGAAAATTGACCCGGATATCATTGGCGTCGGGATGACCGGCTACGGTACGATGGAAATGGCCATTGAGGCCTTGAAGCTGGATTTTGTTGAGTTCATTGTCAAACCCTTTACGCCCACCGACCTTGTACAGGCTGTGAACCGCGCCCTGATGCAGGAACGACTGCGCCGGGAAAACGTGCGCCTCAAAGCACTCATTCCTTTGTTCGAAATTAGCCGGTCATTCATGACCAACATTGACCTGGACCTGCTCCTGCACAAGATTCTGGATACCGCGGTTACGGAGACAGGCGCTACCGCCGGCGTACTCCTGCAGTACGATCCCGATGAAGGGTACCTGACGGTCGCCGCCAGCCAGGGGCCTGTCCAATCTCCCGAATCGTATTTCGTGGCGCTGGACAACATTTCGGAGGACCCGGCTCTCGCGTCAGCCGGGACGGTCTTGTGGCATGCTTCCGGCGGCCCCTTGCCGGCCTTCTGTCGCAACCTGATTCCCTCGGATCTTAAGCTGGACTCGATTCTGTGGCACCCTCTGCAAATTCAGGAACAGTTCAACGGGTTTCTCATTCTCTTCAATGAATCCGAAACCTCCCTCTTCTCGGCCGGAGATCAGGAACTTATCGCCGTGTTGGCCGGACAAGCAGCCGCAGCGATTGAGAATGCACGACTCTTCGCCAAGATGGAAGATGCCTACCAAGAGCTGGCCAAGGTAGACCACCAGAAAAGTGAATTCATCAATATCGTGTCCCATGAGTTGCGGACGCCTCTGGCTTTGGTCTTGGGATATAGCAACTTTCTCGATGAATTCCTGCCGGAAGGCGAGCCAAAAGAATATCTGAACGTGGTCACCCAGAATGCCCTGCGGCTGCGCACGATCGTGGATGACATGATGAACCTCCGTTACCTGGACAGGCGGGAGGCAACCTTGAATGTCGACCATGTGGCCCTCCGCGATGTCATCGAAACGGCAGCGATGGCTTTTGCGCCCCTGGCGGAAGATAAGCGACAACAACTCTCCACGGCGATTTCGGACGATCTGCAAGAAATCGAAGCAGACCAGCAAAAACTGGAACTGATCTTAGGCAACCTGCTCTCTAACGCCATCAAATTTACTCCGGAGGGTGGGCAGATCCGTGTCAGTGCCTCCAGCGGCGAAGGGGCAGAAGTGACGATAAAAGTTCAGGATAGCGGCGTAGGCCTCTCCCTGCCGGATCGCGAACGGATTTTTGATCGATTCTACCAGGTGGAAGACTCGTTGACGCGCCGCCACGGGGGATTGGGACTGGGCTTATCCATCGTCCGGGGCCTGGTTGAGTTGCATGGCGGTCGGATTTGGGTAGAGAGCACACCGGGCCAAGGCAGCACATTCTGCTTCACGATCCCAGGACATCAGCCCGCGCAAACTGCAAAAGCATAGTGGATTTCGGAACTGGTTGAGTCAGATGGGTACTTCTTACAAAGAGATTCTTTTGGAACCTCGCTCAATAGAAGAGACGGGCCTTTCCATGCACTTTCTGGTCAATTTGGCCCTGAAAACAATCTATAACGCTGGTGAGCTTAGCGGTCAGGAAGTAGCGGCTTCTCTGCGCATGCCATTTGCCAGCGTGGTAGAGCCGATTCTGGAATTCTTGAAGCGCGAAGAGCTGGTGCGAATCACGGGTTCGGGCGGCGGATTCGGAGAACGGGCCTTTCGATACATTCTGTCCACCAAAGGCACGGTGCGCACGCAGGAAGCGCTCGACCGCAATCAATACGTTGGGCCGGCACCGGTTACGCTGGAGCAGTATTCAATTGTTGTCCGGCAAGAAACCGTCGCTTCAATTGTTGTGCGCCCGGCGGACGTGGAAGCTGCGCTTCAGGCGTATATATTTTCTCGCCGCATCTACGACAAAATCGGTCCGGCGGTCAATTCGGGTCGCTCGCTTTTCTTGTATGGCCCTCCAGGCAATGGCAAGACGAGCATTGCCACCTCCATCGTGCGCATGCTCCGTGGACAGGTGCATATACCCTACACCATCACCGTTGACGGGCAAATGATCCGCATTTTCGATGAGGTGACCCACAGGCGTGTCATTTCGAAAAAACCGAAGGGCAAGACCACCGGGGAAATGGGTGTGCGCCGGCCCGACGAACGTTGGCTTACGATAGAACGTCCTGCGGTCGTCGTGGGGGGGGAATTGACCCTGGAAAACCTTGACCTCATCTATGACCCAGTTTCAAAAACATACGAAGCCCCTTTCCAGATGAAGGCCAATGGCGGCATGTTCCTCATTGATGACTTTGGCAGGCAACAGGTCCCACCACGTTCCCTGCTCAATCGCTGGATCGTGCCCCTGGATACGCGCGTGGATTATTTGACCCTGCACACGGGCATGAAACTGGAAGTCCCATTTGAAGAACTCGTAGTCTTCTCCACAAACTTGAATCCCACCGATTTGGTAGACCAGGCGTTCCTGCGCCGTATTCGGCACAAGATTAACGTGACGGACCCTACGGAGCGAGAGTTTCACGAAATCTTTCGGCGGGCCTGTCAAAGCAAGAATATCCCGTATGACCAAAAGAGCTTTGCGTACTTGCTACAAAAGCATTTCCGGGATGCGGGGCGGGAATTGAAGGCTGTTTATCCACGAGACATCTTGGACCAGATAATTGATATTGCAACATACCGTGCAATCAGACCTGTCCTGGACAAGGAACTCCTTGACCAGGCTTGCGAAGCCTATTTTGTTGATATCTAAACAGACCGGTTGCTTCTGAAGGGATTTTCACTCCAGCGAAAGCTATGGAAGATCAATCACCTGTGCGGCAAATCCTGAATAACCTTCGACCCGGAGAGCCTCCCAACCGGTTTCGGGAGGTGCTACACTCGCGCCTGTTTCTGCTGGCGACGGTGGGCGCTGTGTTGATTCTGCTCTACGCATACTTCATCCACGCTTTTCTGGGCCAGCGCGGGGAACAGGGCAAAATGGCCGCTGAATTGGAAAACGCCAGAAGCCTGCTGGCTACAACCCAGCCGGGGCTGGACGAAGAAGTGAGCCTCTTGCGCGAAGACCTCAATGCCGCACAGCTCCGCCTGGTATCGGCACAGGCCGCTTTGCCGGGCAGCGGCGAAAACGTGAGCGTTGTGGACAGTATCCTGCAGGCCGGCAACGACAGCGGCGTGAACGTAACCATGCTCCGCGCCCAGGACGCGGTGACCGAAACGATCGCAAACGAGACCTTCGACGCGCTCAGCTATCAGGTGCGCGCCGAGGGAGACCTGGATGCTCTGATGACCTTCATCACCCGCCTGGAAAACGAGCTGGCCCCCGGCACACAGTTGACCGATACGACCCTGCACGCGCGGGGTGACACGTACCGATTCGACGGTGTGGTGCGTATCTTGGCCAGCAAAATAGCGCGCGTAAGCATCCCCCAACCGCGCCCAACGCCGGGGAATGAAGAACGGATTGCCAGCCTGCGCACGGACTACGCAGCGGCGATGGCATCCAGCGATTACGAATTGGCCTTGAGTGTGCTAATCCGCCTGAAGGCCCGGCAGCCTGACGCCTCCGATATTTCCAAGCTCTTCTACGACACCTACGTTGCCTACGGCGAGGCGTTGCTGGCGAACGGCTCTCCCGAATTGGCCGAGGAACAGTTCGTCAACGCCCTGGCCATTGACCCGAACGGCAATGAGGCGGTTCTTGGTTTGCTCAAGGTGAAAGCAGCAATCACCGCTACGCCGCTCGTGTCGGTGACACCGGGCGGGCCGGCGCTGCCTGCGCCGTCCCCGTCCCCGGCTTTTCCGGCACAGAATACAGCCACGGCGATTCCCTCCCCCACACGATTCCCGGTGACGCCGTCGCCGAGCGGCACGCCGACCGCCACCCGTCCGCCGACCGCCACCGGTACGGCCACAGCTACGCCGTCGCCCTACGAATTCGTCGTCAAGGGGGACGTATCCTATTTGCCAAATTGCGGATTGACCTCAATTCAAGGGTATGTTACGGACGAATCAGGCCGCCCACTGAAGGGTACACAAATCAAAGTGTGGTGGGACGGCGCGCCGGCAGATTTGCCCTTGTCCAAAGCATCCGGGACAGATCCCACAAAAGCATCGGGGTACTATGACTACACCTTGGCCCCCTATCCTAAGGCCGGGAAATGGTATGTGGCGGTATTTGATCCAGATCGTGGCTGGGAGATTTCTGAACGTCTGACCGTATTTACAGACGACATTGATTGCAACGACAGAGGTTCCGGACACCAGGTTGTGACCATCAACTGGCAGCGCACAAAGGGGGCCATCGGCCAATATCAGCCAACATCAACGGCCTCGCCCGTGGGCACAAGTACCACAATTTCCACCTACACGCCGCGCCCCACATACACGCCGACGATTAGCCCGACACCGACGCTGGAACCATACTCCTACCCACGGGACGAGACCCCAGATTTGGAGATACCCGATTTTCCGGCCGGCCCAGCAGTGAGCATCGTGACCGTGGCGGACGATTTCGATATTCGCGATGTGCGTGTGCTCATCAACATTACACACGATGACATCCGCGATCTTGTCGTGACCCTGGTATCGCCGGCAGGGACGCGCATCACGCTCTACCAGGCCGGCCCGAACGATACGCAACGCACAGAGATTCGAGGCTGGTTTACAACGTCCACCACACCGGCGTTGCAAAACCTGATTGACCAGGTCTCTCTGGGGGATTGGGACTTGGAAGCACTTGATCAAGTAGAGGGCCGCACAGGATCGCTGCAAAGCTGGACGTTGGAGCTTTATCCGAAATAGGTACGCGGGCGTGGAGCGTCAAGCGACCTGATAACGATGAATGATGAGCGGCGCGTGAACCGTGAAGACGTGAAACGTTCCAACGCGACATCTGATACGTAACAGTCGAGCGTGACCGATTCGCTGGTTCGCTGATTTTCATAACGGAAAAAGGGGTTGATGTTGGGTCTGCAAACATTCTTTCGCCGCGAGACAACCGCGCTTTCGGTCGAGGACGATACCGTCCGGTTGGCCGGCGTAGTGGGAGAAAAAGTTGCGCGATGGGGATCCGCGTCGCTTCCGGAAGGTGTCGTTGTACGCGGCCAAGTCCGGAATCCGGCGGCGCTGGCCGAGGTCGTCAAAAAGCTCGTTGCGGCCCACCAGGCCTCGCGCAATCGTGTTGTGTTGGGCATTGCCGGGGTCGGCACGGCCTCGCGCCTGGCCCCTTTGGACGCAGACGGCTCGGCGATGACGGACGAAGCCGCGCGCGAAATTGCCGCCCGATGGCTGCCGGTTGATAAGGGGCAACTTGCCTGGCAAATTGTAGAGAAGAACGGGAGACAACATCTCTTTATGCTCGTGATTCCAAGGGTGACAATGGAATCGTATTTGACCGCCCTGCAACAGGCAGACATTCAACCCGTCGCTGTAGACCTAAAGCCGCTGGCCTTGATTCGAGCGGCCGGCCAGCAAAACGCTGTGCTCGTTGACCTGGAACGGATGCTCATGACCCTGGTCATTGTAGATGGGGCACTGCCCCAAAGAGTGCGTGTGCTGCCGCTGGACTTTCCGTCTGTTTCCACAACCGGAGACAAGATCGTGCGGCTGGTTGAAGAATTGCAGGAACTGATTATTGCGCGAAATCTGGAGTTGTCCCAAGGGGGAGACAAACAAACGGGCATGCACATTCATGCCGCGGTGCCTTTCTGGCTGAGTGGTTCATTGGCCGACCAGCCCATGCTGCTAGCGGTGCTGCGTGAGGCGATGGAACACCCCTGCCTGATCGCGCCGGCTCCATTTGACTGTCCCGATGACCTTCCGGTGGCCCAGTACCTGACCTGTTTTGGGCTGGCCATGAAGCGATTCTGAAGGCTGGAGGCATCTTGCAGACCAAATTCCTGGACCTCAACCTGCTTCCCAAACAGCAGTCTCGCCAACGGCCAACCGGCCGGAGTGCCTGGCTGGGTTGGCTGCTGCTCGCTTTTGCCGTGGCCACTTTGATTCCCCTTTGGCAACTGAAATCAATGGGAGATTCTCGTGTGCGCGACATCCAGACGAAGCTCGATTACGTGCGTGAGCAGGTGCGGCACGTAGATGACCTGCTGGCCGAGAAAGAGCTGCTGGGACGCAGCCTGCAGGACACGAAGCGCCAGACTGATCGCCTGGAACGGGAGCGGGCTATCCTTCAGAATCGACAATCGCACGTTTCCGGGTTCACCACTTCGATTCTTCAGGCTCTTCCTCCCCGTACTCGCGTGGAAGACATAACGCAAGATGGAGCCACACTCAAGATTCGGGGGTGGGCCGGCAGCGCCTCGCTGGCCCTTTCCTACGCACGTGCGCTGCAAGACCTGGGGCAATTTCGCACCGTGAACATCACCACCTTGGATCGGCGAACCAGCGATCCCGTGCCCACGGCCGTCACTTTCGTCATTGAGTTAGAAGAGTAATCTGCAATGTCTGCGCCGAATGTGCTTGTCGTCGATCAGGATGAGAACACGCGCGAGATTTGCAAGAGGGCGCTCGATCAAGCTGCCCTGGAAGTGACAGAGCTCGCTTCCCCCGACCAGACAATATCGGCCCTGGCCGATCGACCATACGCTCTGATTCTCCTGGGCGCCGGCCCGGAGACGATTGGCTTGATCGAGCAGATCAGCCTGCGTTACCCTTCTTCGGACGTCATTGTTCTGGCCGAAAACGCAACCGTCTCGTCGGCTACCCATGCCATGCGGCTAGGCGCTTTTGATTACCTGGCCAAACCCTGTTCCAGCGCAGACATTGCCACGACGTTGAATCGCTGGTTGGAAGTACGCAATTGGCGGGACGACAAGGCACACCTCTCCGCGCTCATCCGCCTGATGGAGTTGGGGCGCACGCTGACCAGCAACCTGGAGATCGAGACGCTATTCCGCGAAATTTTGAAGCAAGTGGATCAAACTTTCAAACCGGACACCGTGTCGGTAATGTTGCTCGAAAGAGAGCTTGAAAAGGACCACCTGGTTATTGCCGCCCATCGAGGTCTGTCGCGCGACCTTCCGCCGGGCACCCGCGTACCCCTCGAGGGGACCATTTCGGGTGAAGTGGTCACGCAGGGGAAACCCTTGCTTCTCTTGGGGGGACTGGAGGGCACGCCTTATGCAAGCCGTGCGCGGAGCAAGAAAATCGGCTCCGCCATGAGTGTCCCCTTGACCTTCAAGGAAGAGTATCTGGGTGTGCTAAACGTCAGCCGACGCACGGGACGCCCCAACTATACGATGTCCGATGCCCGGCTGCTGAACGTATTCGCCTCGCAGATCGCTGTCGCCGTGCAAAATGCGCGGCTGTACGAAAGTCTGCGACAAGAACGGGACCGCCTCATTAACGCCCAGGAAGAAGTGCGCCGTGAACTGGCCCGTGACCTGCACGACGGCCTGGTGCAGTTGCTCACAGCCATGGTAATAAACATTGACGAGGTAGCAAACTTGATTGAGCAGGGAAGCCCGCCTGCCTCGGTCGAGGAAGAATTGGATGGCCTGCGAGCGATGGTGCGACAGGCAGTGCGAGACGCCCGCTCTTTGATCCTTGGGCTTCGGCCTATTATCCTGGAAACGAAGGGCCTGGTGGCCGCTTTGGAATCATATATCGAGCAATTGCACGACACCACGCCTGGCATTGCTTTCTCGCTGGATGTTACGCCGGCCGCGAATGAATTACCGGCAAAGACCCAACGTGTCGTCTTTGCGATTCTTCAGGAAGCCGTGCAGAACGCGCGCAAGCACGCATCGGCTCAGAATATCTCGATCATGCTTCGAAAGCAGCATGACTCCCTGGCGGTCGTGGTGCAAGACGACGGATTGGGTTTTGATTTGGAACAAATCGAGGATACCTACGATCAGAGATACAGCTTTGGCTTGCTGAACATGCGTGAGCGCGCAGAACTCATCGAGGCCAAATGGACGATAAAGACAGAGCTGGGCAAGGGCACACTCGTGATGCTGGAAGTCCCTTTCCCACCTGACCGCCCGTTACCGTGACCGGGTGTGTGGGAGACCGTCTGT
>CAYWAK010000090.1:0-9009 GCA_964455755.1 uncultured Ardenticatenales bacterium
ATTTACACAGGAGTCATATCAGCGAAAGGGATGCACTACCATTTGAATTACCATCGAGTGATCGGAACCATGCGGCCGGTTCCGAAAGCCTTTTCGCTGACCTTCAGGACGACGCCCATTTGCCAACGCTTGTGTTCGGAACGACGCAACGCGAGGTTGCTGCCGTGCTCCCGTACGAGCTGCTCCATCGCCGGCGCGACTGTCGCGTAATCGAACGGGTCCACCTGGTCGGGGCGCAACTCAGCCGACGGCAGCCGCTCCATCGTGAAGCGCGGGATCACGCAGCCCTGCTCGTTCCGCCAGCGTGCAAGGGCCACCACTTCCGGCTTTGTCAGGTCGGCGATGGGGCAGAGCGTGCCGGCCATGTCGCCGTAGAGCGTGGCATATCCCAGCGAAAGCTCCGTCTTGTTGCTCGTGTTCAGGAGCATTCCGCCGTAGCGGTTCACAAAACCCATCAGAATCATCGCCCGCAGCCTGGCCTGCACATTCTCGGCCCCCGTGCCTCCTTCGAGCAACCTGCCCAGCGTCGCTTCCGCAGCCGCGTGCGATGGTTCCAGCTCGACCACGGTGAGGCTGATTCCCAGGGCCTGCGCAATCTCCCGCGCGCTTTCCGTGGACCGCGGGTCGGTGTAGCGGGAGGGGATGGCCAGCGCTGTGACCCGCTTCGGTCCCAGCGCCTCGGTAGCGATGGCCGCCACGACCGCCGAGTCGATGCCGCCTGATAGCCCGAGGTAGGCGCGCTCCAGCCGGTTCTTGCGGGCAAAGTCGCGCACGCCCAGCACGAGGGCGCGAAATAGCTCGCCATCTGCGTCCTCCACAGCCGGTTCGACCGGGCCGTCGCCGGGGAGGTCAACGATACGCACCTGTTCCTCGAAGGCGGCCAGACGCGCGATGGTGTCGCCCTGTTCGGAGAGGGCAAAGCTCCGGCCATCGAAGATCAGCTCATCGTTGCCGCCGCAGAGGTTCACATACACCAGCGGGCATTGCGGGCGGCGGGCGTGGTAGAGCCGCTCCGTCATGATCTGCCGGCGGTACGGCGAAGCAGCAATGCACACCAAAAGCTCCGCGCCGGCGACCAAAAGTTCGGCCGGGGGGTGAATCGGGTAGCCCTCGTCCCACAGGTCTTCGCACACCAGGAACCCGATCCGCGAACCGGCCACCGTCACCGGCGGCAACGCGTGTCCCGGCAGGAACCAGCGCGGTTCGAAGAAGACATCGTACGCCGGCAGCAGACGCTTGGCGGCGACGAGGTGCGCCGTGCCGCCGGTCAGGAGAACGGCAGCGCTGAGGAGGCCGGGGTGATGGGGCAACTGCCGGCCGGAAGGCATCAGCGTGCCCACGACCACTGGCGGTCCTCCCGCCGTCCGGCGCGCCAGGTCGGCGAGGGCCTCACCGGCTGCTGCCACAAAGCTGGTGTCGAACAGGATGTCCCGTGGTGGGTAGCCGGGGATCACCATCTCCGGCAGGACGACCAGGTCGGCCCCGGCACGGCGCGCGGTCTCGATGGCCGACAGGCAGCGTTCCACGTTGCCTTCCAGGTCACCCACACAGGGGTTCGTTTGCGCAAGCGCCACCTTCATGCGAACTGCCCGGCCACCGCTTCCAGCAGATTGAGCGCCTCGATGACCGTGTCCCGTTGCATGCAAAGCGCGTCGCCCAGCATGAACGTCCGGTATCCGAGGGAAAGGAGGAAGGCCGCGTCGCCGATGTCCGCACTCTGTGGGACGGGGTGATAGGCGAGCGAATCGAACAGCCGGCTGGCGACCACTGCACTCGGGTCGGCGGCAATGATTTCGCGCAGTGCACCGATCACGCGATGGGGCCGCAGCACCTCCACGTACAGATCGCCCCGCGCGGCGACGAGACGGCCCTGCGTGGCTCCGTGCGTACGCGCATAGTCAAGCCCGCGCTCCGTCTCGATCTTCAACATCACCTCGGCGTTGGGGAGCAGCCGCTGCACCTCCCTGACATCGGCGGCGCTTTCGACGTACGAGAGCATGACGCGCGTGAGGCCCAAATCGTTCATCGCGGCAAGGTAGGCACGGTCGGTCTCGGTGAGCGTGCCCTCGATTTGGAGCGACGGGTGCACAATGTTGACCGACTCGCCCGGCCCGACGAGCCGGTGCGGGCCATCGGCCAGGATGAGCCGGTCGCCGTCCACGGCCGCCACGCGGACACGTTCGCTGCCGTCGGCGAAGAAGGCGTCCACCGGCGTCTGCACGCGAATGCGGTGGCTCAGCCGCACATCCGTGTAGGGGGGGATGGCCGCGCCGACGACCCGCAATTGCCGGCCCTTCAGATCAACCCACAGCGGCTGGCCAAATGCACGCAACCGTTCGAGCGCTTCGTGGGGATCGCTCTGTACGGGCATCACGGTATTGAGCCGCAGGCCGCACACCAAGGGATGTTTGGCCACCTCATCGAGGAATGCGGCATAAGGCGGAGCTGTTACAAGGGTGCGAACAATCATTGTTTTTCCGTTGGCAGAAGTTGAACTTCTTGGTCAAATCCTCAGCGTCGTCCCGCAGTACGTGCATGTGAACATGCCGGCCGCGTCAACCGGAATCGGTCCACCACAGCGCGGGCAAACCATTTCAATCGGCTTGCTCACGCTATTCACCGTTGCGTTGCTCTGCCGGGCACGCATGTTGTCTTGAAAGTCACCAAAATGGCCCCAGGCCCGGGCAATCAAGCCCATGGCATAATCAACGGCCCGTTGCTCGTCTTGGATGTGGAAGATCTTCTGTTCGCCGATGGCGTTGCTCCATTGCCTATCGACGCTGTCCCCCGGTTTGCCGGTCGGGCGGCGCAGGAACCATGTATTCCACGTCTTGGAAACCTTTTCCCAGGCCTGGAGTGCGTTAACATCCTGGCGGACCTTGTCTCCCAGATAGTGCGCGATCAGTTTCTTTGGTACCTTCCTGTGCATAGGGGCGTCACCAAAGACAATCAGGAAGGGCGCTTCAGACGTATGTGGGATGGTGACATGCGTATTGACCCAGTGGGCAAACAAGCCGTAGCTCTCCGGCGCGTCACCGCCGCCGCCCTCGCCGTAGAGGGAGCCAAGAAGCTGTTCCAAGTCGAAGCCGCTGGCGAAGGTTGTCGTCTGCAGGGGCCAACGGTCAACAGCCGCATCTCCCAAGGCTACGAAACAGATTTCCAGGTCGTCACGGTACTGTGAAAGCGTGTTGTAGAGAAGGGGCAGCCGGTCAAAGATTTCGGCCGGCCAGCTTGCCATGGATCCAGTCACGTCCACAGCGATGATCACCGGATTGCCGGAGTCGGTGCGGATGTGCTTGCTTGGATCAATAAT
Organism: uncultured Ardenticatenales bacterium; assembly: GCA_964455755.1. Classification (GTDB taxonomy): domain Bacteria; phylum Chloroflexota; class Anaerolineae; order Ardenticatenales; family JAADHH01; genus JAADHH01. The sequence continues at coordinate 3,314 of CAYWAK010000090.1, forward strand.
CTTTTCGTTGGGGCCAGCCCCCTTCTTGTACGTGCGCGGTCCGTCGGCTTCGGCTCGTTTGGCCGCCGCCCGGCGCTTCTCGGCGCCCCTGGTGCCATACCGATATTCTTTCTTGCCATACCAGCTACTCGTATCTTCGTTCCATGAATACATCAAACTGTCCTTTCTATGATGGTATCCAGAGCCAACGTGTGCAATCCAAACTCGCGACGAAACCGCTCATCGAGTTGCCTGACCGCGAGATAGTTCCCCACTTCATCAGGCACCAGTCTCTGCCAATCGCCGCCTTGGGCCATTGCTTTGCGCACCGTCGTGCCGTCAACCGCGATCCTTTCTTCGTCACGCAGCAACTCCACCGGCCTGACGATCTTGTAGTCGCCGGCGAGTAGATGGGCAACATAGGGGTTGGCCGTGACGAACCGGTCAAGGCGGCCAAACATTTCCACGACCATCGCCCGCCAGCGTGGGCCATCGTCAAGATCGGGTACCGGAATCAACGTGTAGTTCGTCCAGCCGGTTAGCACCAGACGGATCATGTCGGTCGTCTCTTCCAAGGTGAAAGGGTTGCGCAGGTCGTAGCGGTTCGCGCTGCCAACGCCAATCAGCGTTTCGGCGGCACAGTCACAGAGTGCGTGCAGGACCACCGCGTGGCCGAGATGTACGGGCTGCCACCGGGCGATCATGCCCACCCGCGCGTAACGTGCTTCGTGCGTGCTTTCCCGCGTAGACTTTCCGATCGTACCCTGCCTCAGCGCATTGAAGTTCGCAAGCTCATCAAAATCAAGCTGAAGAAAAAGTGTGAATGCGCGCATTCAGTATACAGCAGAAAGCGTGCTCCGTCAAGACGGAATTCGCAAACGGCTGCCGCCCTTGAAAAGTTCCGCCGGATGAACTACGGGCGCGAATTCAATCGCCAGGCCCGCTTATGACGACAGGCCCCAGCGTAACATGATCCGCCCCCGCCCCGGTCGCCAGGCGCGTGCCATCCGCCAGCCGGTAAAGGCCCATCTCGATCCGGTAATTCCCCGGCGGTATGTCCCGTGGCAGCAGAACGGCATGGCGGTCCGGTATCACCTCCCCACTTTGCCATGTCGAGGTCGGTCGCCGGCCGTCCACCGGTGTCCCATCTCGTTGCGCCCACGTTTTTCCCGCCTGATCCACCAGATGGACGAAGACCTGGTAATCCCCTGATGGTTGGTTTAATGCTATCCAATGCAGCTCCAAAGCGACAACCCCGCCGGCATGCTGGTGCGTAGTCAGGGCGACGCGCTGCAATTGGACGGTCTGGCCGAACAGAGTGCCCTCCTCCACCCCGGTCAACGGCTGCTGGGGCACGTCGTACAGGGTCAGTCTCTGGCGGCCAAATTGCTGATCCGACACGAAGAAGGCCTGCGCACGCAAAGCGCGGTCAATCGCGTTCTGGTCGCGGCCCGGCCCATCGCTGACCACCCAAATGGCGCCGCCCCGTTTCACGGCACGGCGCAGCGCGGACGCTCCCAGCGAAGGCAATGCCCCGCTCCCCTCGTTCAGCCCGATGATTTCCCCGCCGCCGGCATACAGATTGAGGAAGGCCTCCGTACCGACCGGATCATCGAGCAGCAGTGTTTGCCGGGGCTGGGCGTGCGCCTCCAGCGCCGCCGTCAGATTGCGGCCATCTGGCGGTTCGAGCTGGGCGTAGCGGGTCAGCAGGAAAGCGATTCCCAGCAAACAGGCCGCCGGCCCCATCCACGCGGCCCGCGAGTCGGGCCGGCCACGCACGTACCAGAGGCCCAGCGCGCAGAGCGCAAGAACCAGGAGCGAAACGCCGAGAGCCGCCGGATCGAAACGTGAACCGGAGGCCCAGGCGAAATCAAAGTTTTCGGGGCGCATGAAATGCGCCTGCAGCCAGATTTGGGCGTAACGCGGGTCGAAGAAGGTGACCGGGGCGAACAGGCGCGGGTGCATGTGTAACAATTCCTGTTGGGCCAGGTCAAAATCTACGCTGACGCCCACCAGTTGCACGCCAACGCTCACAGCCGCCAAAATGCCGAAGCCTCCTTTGCGCGCCCCACGCAAGCCGGCCACCAGCGGCGCAAGGAGCAGGCTCAGCAAGGGGACCGTCGGAATCAGCGTGCGCGGGCCCCAGGCGACGCCGCCATGCCACATGAACCAGCGTCCGTAAAACAAAACATAGCTGGCGAAGACTGCTGTCACGAGAAGCAGCTCAGGGCGGTGTTTGCGCCACAGTCGGGGCAGAACAACAAAGACACCTAAAAGTACCGGGGCGTACAGGAACAAACTACGCCCTGGGCTGACTGTCAGGCCCGCAAGTCCCAGCAGAAGGGGCGTGGAGAAGCGCTGTACGCCGGTATACCCGGTCTCGAGCGGACTGCCGAAGCGCGCAACGTTGTAGCCCAGCGCAAAGAGCGCAGCCATTGCCGGGAAGAGGGCGAATCGTGGAAATGCACTCCGCACAGCATGGATTGCGCCTTGCCCCGTGCGACGCGTGTGATAATAGAGGAGGAGGCCGGCGAATGAGGGCCAGGCGATCACGCTGGCCGGACGGGTCAGCAAGGCCAGGCCCAACGCGCCCCCCGCCCCCACCACGTTTCGCATGAGCCCGCTGTTGCGATAACGAAGCAACAGATACGCGGCCAGGAGCAGCAACAATCCGGTGAGCGGCTCGCTAAACAGAGTCTTGGCGTACGGCCAGAGCGGTGTCGCCACGCCAAAGAGCAGCGCCGTGAGCAGGGCCGTGCGGCGGTCGTAGCCCCAGCGACGGACGAACGCGAACAGCAGCCAGCCGGTCAAGGCTATCAGCAGCGGGTTCAGCAACAGCGTGGCATGGACCTCCCCCCACCATGGCACTGTCCGACCCAGCCAGGCAAGCGGAGCCGCCACACCGGAAATCATGATTTCCTTTCCGGAATAGGCCAGTCCATCCGGGCCCAGGGCGCCTTGCTGCGTGGTTATCCAGCGCACCGATTCGATATCTATGCGACCGTGCCGGATCAAATTATCGGCAACAGCAAACATCACCAGACCATCGCTGGAATGAAACCGGCCACTGTACGTCAGCAAGTAGAGGGCCAGCAGAAAACTGAAGAGGGCCAGGCCCAGGCGGCGGTCCGTACGCAAATCAGCACCCCCCTGTATAACGCCGCAAGACCGCCTGCTTCGTTTGCGTCTTTGGCGATGGCCCGTAGCAATGATCGAGCCAACGTTGGGCCTCGTCGCCCACAGCCGCGTCCAACGGCGTCCCACCGCGCACGAGCCACACTTCGTCGTAGCCGCCGGTCAGGCTCTGCAAGTCATCACCCGCCCGCAGTACGCGCAAGTGATAGGCCCTCCACAGGAAAGGATAAAGGTCGCGATAGGCCGTGTCGTCGGTGAGCAAGATCAGGGAACCGGGGGTCGCCTGCTCCTGCAAGGGGGTCAATGCTCCGCGATAGGGATTCGCCTGCGCGCGAGACCCGGCATACACCGTGGCCAAATGCGGAACCCCGGCCACGGTCAGTCCCAGGACGAGCACCGCGAATGCGGCCGCAGCCCCCTTGCGCACACGGGCGAGCGTCGTGGCGCGGCCGAGAAATTGCACGCCGAACTCCACGGCGAGTGCAGCAATCAAGGCCGTCCGCAGCAAGATGGCGGCTGCGAGTAGGGCATGCTCATGGGGAAAGACGATGAAGTAGAAGACCCACTCAACGATGTTCGCCCCGCTGAGCAGCAGCGCGTAGTACACGCCGCGAAACCCCGGCAGCAATAGCACTACGAAGGCCAACACCCAAATCAAGAATTGCGGGCTGTAGCCTTTGCTGTAGAGCAGGAAGAGGCACACGCTCGTGCCGACGAAAGCCACAAGCCGTTTGGGGTCCGACCACGTCCGGGCGCGAAGGAACAGGGCCAGATAGACCAGGCCGAACGCAAGGGTAATCGCCGGCCAGGGCAAGCTCGTGGCGTGTGTGGCGAAGGTGGGGGGGTGTGGGTCAAAGCGGTTGCCGCCGAGCAGGCCGTAACCGTAGAAGCCGTCCAGGAGAGCCCACACCGTCTCCCAGGACGAGCGGCCGAACATGCTGCGGAAACTGGCCAGCAGCAGCGCCGGGTTTCGCCAGAGGAAGGGGCCGGCAATGATCAGGCTCGTGCCGCAGAAACCGGCCACGAAGCGCGCCGTGCGGCGGGTCGGCCGGAGCCAGGCCAGCCACAGATCGTCGCGCACCGTTCCCAGCGCGGCCCAGCCCACGGGAAACACCAGGAGGGGCGTCACTTTGCTCATGAATCCGATGCCCAAGGCCACGCCGGCAGCAAGGGCGCGCCGATCCAGCAAAAAGTAGATCGTGGCCAGCAGGAAAAAGAGGGGCATGGTATCAAACCAGCCGGTCCAGGTGTAGAGCGGCACGAAAAGGAGCGCGTATATCCAGGCCACACGCAACGCGGTCGTCTGCTTGTACATGCGGCGGGCCAGGAGATAGAGCAGCGCGAGCGTACCCACTTCAAAGGGCAGCAACTCCATCCCCACCAAGCTGTAGAAAGCCAGACGTGGGTCGGTCCAGAGGGGGAAGTGCAGCGCAGCCCGGTAGGCAATCACCGCCATCCAGGGAAAGAGGGGCGGATACTCCATCCAATAATGCACGAACGGATAGAAGCCCTCGTCGGAGAACGCGGCAAACGATTCAAAGAAATGGTAATCGGAATAATCGTAAATGAAGCCGCCGGGACGCAAGAGAAACAGTGCCAACACGCGAAAGAGGGTGAACAGCAAAACGAGAAGCAGAAACTCCGTGTGTTCGTCAAAAACGCGGCGCGCGGTACGTGATAGTTGATCAATCATGGATCATGGCTCAAACGCAGCCGGCACGGTTTGCCCGGCTCCCTTGCTGTCTTGGTCCCTTGCCAACCGGCGCTACTCCACCTCGACGCTTTCGGCGTAGAATTCGTCGCCGGCCAGCGGATGGATGCGCACACTGCCGCAGGCCAGACATCGGGCCTCCTCAAGCGATGTTTCGAAGGTTTTCGAACAATCCCAACAGCGATAGCTTGCCGGCAATCGGCGGAAATGCAAGGCCGCCCCTTCGGCCGGCGTGCCCGCGCTGATCTCATCGAAGTAAAGCCGAACAGAGTCCGGTTCAACGTCGGAATGGCCGCCCAGCACGAAATGTATCTCGGTGATTCGGCCGGCACCCTTCTCCTCCGTCTGCTGCAACACAGTTTCCAGCGCATTTTTGGTTATGCCGTATTCGTGCAACGTTCCGTCCTTTCTACGTTATCTATCCCCATGGAAAAAGTATAACAGCCTTGCCCGCATAATGCAAAAATGCCCTCGCCAGACGGGACTCACGAACTATTGACAATGGGCGACAGGACACGTATAATTGGACAAGGCCCAATGTATGTGCAGACAGAGGCAGATGATGAAACAGTTTATCCGCTGGGGGATTGCTATCGGCTTGACCCTGCTCTTATTCGGAAGCAATCAAGCCACCTTGCGCGCCGGCAAGCCGGCCCCGAGGCCGCCGCGCCCGCAACCCAGCCCCGCCGGCGGCCCTCTACCGATTGACGGCAGCCCCACGTTTCACGATCAGACCGTGGCGCTGGCCAAATCCGTGCCGTGGCGGCCCTCCACACGCAGCGAGTTGCAAGCGCGCGGAAAGATGGACCCGTTCGGGCGGGTCATCGAAGACGTGCTGGGCCAGCAGACCTCCTTTTGGGCCTACGATTTT
>CAYWAK010000090.1:9109-10371 GCA_964455755.1 uncultured Ardenticatenales bacterium
CCGGCAGCTATTTCCAACTCACCGCCACCCTTCAGCGAATCGGCACGCACTGCTATGTCTACGTGGAGAATAGCCAGACCGTCAGCAGCGCGGTGCTCGATAGCATTGTCACCCAGTTCGACAACAACATTTATGGCAGTGACACCACGATCTTCGGCAGCGAACCGAACCCCGGCATAGACGGCGACGCCCACATTACCATCCTGCTGCTGAACATTCGCGACCCCTACTATTACGGCAACGGGAACGTTTATGTGGCAGGATATTACTCGTCTGCCGACGAATACCCCCAGACATGGGTGCCCAAAAGCAATGAGCGAGAGATGTTCTACATGGACACGTCTCCCGCGACTCCCGGCAGCAATAGCTTCTTCGGTACACTGGCCCATGAATTTCAACATATGATTCACTGGAACCAAGACCCGAACGAAGATACCTGGGTCAACGAAGGCTTGTCGGACCTGGCCTCTTTCCTCGCCGGCTACGGGCACCCCAACAGCCACGTCACGCAATTCTTGCAGGCTTCGGACACCAACCTGACCACGTGGAATGGCACGCTGGCCGACTATGGCGCAGCCTACCTGTGGAGCCTCTATTTCTGGGAAAAATTCGGCGGCGATTCGACCATCCATCAGTTGGTCAGCGAGCCGGCGAACGGCAGCACCGGCATAGACACCGTCCTCGCGGCCCGCGGATACACCGATCGTTTCGCCGACATATTTCCTCGCTGGACTGTGGCCAACTACCTGGACGATACGACGATTGGCTCCGCACCGTACGATTACGGGTACACGAACCTGAATCTCATGGCCAACTTTTACCACCCGACTGCCGCCGGCCAGCATTCGAGCTACCCGGTGGCTCCCTCCGCGGCGACCGTGAATGCGTGGGCCTCGGATTATATCCTCTTCAGCGGGACGGCCGGCGATTTGCAGGTAGCATTCGACGGGGATGACGCCGGGCAGTTTGGGGCGTACCTCGTTGCCAGCAGCTCGGCAGACTTCAGCGCCGGCACGAACGCGGTCACTCCGCTGGCGCTGGATGGCGCGCAAGACGGCTCCACGATCCTGTCCGACCTGGGCAACACCACGCAACGCGGCCTGCTCGTGGCCCTGCACCCGTCCGGCAGCGCCCAGACGGCGTACACCTATCAGGCTGCCCCGGCAACCACGGTGACAGGCACAGTCACCCTGAACAGCGGCTGGAACCTGGTTTCCCTGCCGCTATCTCCCCTGCCGGCAGACGCGGCCACGGTCTTCGCG
>CAYWAK010000091.1:0-10332 GCA_964455755.1 uncultured Ardenticatenales bacterium
TTTCACGGATAAAAATTGCCTGTGAATCTGGAGATAGTTCACAAACTGGTTGACACGTTTGGGTAGCAGGCCAACCGCGTTGGCCGCCAACAGACAGTCAAACGAGTTTGTCAGCCGGCCAGGGGGCTGGACACATTTGCAGAAAAAGGTATTGACGGAGAGAGGAAATGGAGAAATTTTCAAAGGGCGCAGGGTTGCCCGTAATCGTCTTGTCGCTCCTCGCCATTCTGGCTGTGGGGATGCATTCGTCCCTGTTCGCCAGTGCTACCGGCGGCAGCAACGAATGGGTGAATTTCTACAGCACGGACAGCCTGTATTACGGAAGCCCACTTCCTGTGGGCGGCGTAGTCCGGGCGATGGACCCGTCGGGTACACGGTGTGGTGAAAGCACGGTGGCGAACACCGGGCAGTTTGGTCTAATGCCTTGTTACCGAGATGATCCGACGACGGTCGAAGACGAGGGAGCTATGCCGGGGGATCGAATCAGCTTCAAGATCAACGATACACCGGCCACGGCTATTCCCCTGAGGTACAACAATACCCCTGTGCCGCCGTCAACTGACATCACCTGGGGTGCGAACGGCGATCTCTGGGAGGTGCAGTTGATCGCCGGGGAAACGCCGGCGGCCGGTTTGACGATCAGCAACACAGCGCGAACCGACCCGCTGTGCGTGAATTGGTTCCAGCATTACGATATTACAATTGGCAACCACAACGATGCGCTTACCCTCACCGGTGTGGTTATCACCAACATCCTGCCTCTTAAGACATATCTGCTGCCGGCGTTGACGGCACCGGGCTATACCTACGACTCGGCTACACGGGCAGTGGTTTGGACGGTCGGGACGCTGGCGCCGGGGGAGCAGCACAGCGTGTACCTGGAGGTGGGCACGAACTCGACACTGACGGAGGGGGAAACAGTACACAATGAAGCGCAAGGCGCCAGCAACGAGACGGCTATGGTGAGCGCCGAGGCCACAAACGTGATGACGCGGCAGTCGCCTCCTTGCAACCCCTCACCGACCGCTACGGCGACTGCCACGGCGACGACTACGAGCACGTCGGTGCCTACAGCAACGGCTACGCCTTCGATGACCACAACTCCCACGCCGACTCTGACACCAACGGCAAGCTCTACACCCACTCCAGAATCCACACCGACACCGGAGAGCGGATACCGGCTCTACCTGCCTATGCTAAAGCGTGTGGGGACAGGGCATAGATAGTCTCATCTTTCTGCTGGCCGGTAGAGCGGTAGCTCGTTGCCATCGCCTCTGCCACGTGTAGGACCGTGCGGCCCTGCGCTACTACGTCGTGCCGGACGAGTGTGTGGACGATGCCCTGGCCAATGGCGTGCGCGATGTGGTGGACATCATGGTCACCGCCAGCCTGGAGGGATTGTCCAGGCGCTCTACGGTGGTGTGGTTTGAAGGTTAGGAATATGGGCGAGGAGGGACTCGAACCCCCGGCCTCACGGATGTGAACCGTGCGCTCTAACCAGCTGAGCTACTCGCCCAATAGGCAGCCCCGATTATAGCATCGCCCAGCAATTTGCGCAAGTTTGCTGTTGGCCTTCCTGCGAAGACAATTGTCCATTCGGACATTTTGTGCTACAATGAGGGCCAGTTTGCAGCGTACGTAACTATTTCCTTTTTCGATGAGGAGTCTGTTCATGTTTCGTCGCCATCAGTCTCTCGCAATTGCTCTGTTGACCGGCTTTGCCGGTACCGTCCTTCTCCTGCGCGTGGTCGTAGCCGCCATGCCGGTTGACGATGCGCGCGGGCAGGCCGTGGCCTCTTCCCATCGCGCGACGCAAAACCCCATCGTGCAAGTCCAACCGGCCAACCGCACTGTCGGTGCCGGCGATACCTTCACCAGTGCGGTCGTCATCCAGAATAGCAGCGACCTGGGCGGGTTCGAATTCACCCTCTCGTACAATCGCACCGTGCTGACCGTAACCGGTGCGACCCTGGATTCCTTCCTCGGCTCGACCGGACGACAGACGATTCCGCTGGGCCCCCTTTATACCGACACCGGCCCCATTACCAGCGCGGTAACCTTTGGGGGAATCAGCTTCAGTCCAGATGGTTTCGGCGGCCCCAACGGGACCGGCTCCCTTTCCGCGCTGACTCTCACGGCCAATGCGCCCGGTTCGACGGCCCTGCAACTCTCCGATGTCAAGTTGACCGATACCCAGGCCACACCCCAACCGGTGACACACGAAGACGGTTTGGTGACCGTCGCCGGTGCCGCGACACAGACACCCACGCCCACGCCAAGCGTAGTCGGGACCATTCCCCCGTCCACGGCGACACCGGTCAGCCGGCTATTCTTGCCGCTGGTCATGAAGTAACGGCCCTCCCTCCAGAGCAAGAAATCAGTTTGCATTTCTGTGCCACTTGTGATAGAATACCAGCCAGTTGTGAGTAAAAGTGCAAGGCGGCGTTGGCCCCCAGCAGAAATGCGCAAATGGTAGCTGCTCAGGCCACCGGCTCAATAGGCGAAAGCGCACTGGTGTTCGCGAAATCGCCCGGTGACGACTGGATTTCAGCCTGCGAAGGTCAGAAGGGCGAGCGTTGCCGCGCTCTTGATCGTCAGGCGGAGCAGCAGCCACATTCAACGTAAGGAGGGAAACAGCTTGCTCGCAAATTATGCTATCTTGGCCGTTTTCATGGTTGTGGCTGGACTCGTCCCTATCGGTGCCCTGGCCACAGCTTGGGTCATCAGACCTCACAAGCCCAATCCCATAAAATCGGAGATCTACGAATGTGGCATTGAAACCGTCGGCGAGGCATGGGTGCAATTCAAGGTCCAATATTACATCTATGCGCTCGTCTTTGTTATTTTTGATGTAGAGACTGCTTTTCTCTATCCCTGGGCAGTGGCCTATAACCGGCTGGGTTTGTTTGCCCTCTTCGAAATGTTGATCTTTGTAGGCATCCTCTTGGCCGGGCTCCTGTACGCCTGGCGAAAAGGCGCTTTGGAGTGGGTATAAGGGAGTAAGTGGCTATGCAATTCATCTATGATATTGGCCCGCGCATCGTGGCAATCACCGCACAATTCCTGGGCCAACACTTTCCTGCCTGGGCCGTACAACTGATCCTGATGATTTTGTCCGTGGCCTCAATTGCCGTCTTTGTGTTGGTCACCTTCATGTTCCTGACCTACCTGGAGCGCAAGATCATCGCCCGTATGCAGGATCGCATTGGCCCGAACCGCGTAGGCCCCCTGGGATTGTTACAGCCGGTCGCAGACGCGGTCAAGATGATGACCAAAGAAGACATCACGCCCACCGTGGCCCATCGCGCCACTTACAACATCGCACCGGTTCTGGTTGTCGCCCCTCCGCTCATGGTCTTTGCCGTGATACCCTTTGGGAAGGGCATGATCGCTGCCGACCTGAATATTGGCATCTTGTACGCCATCGCGATCTCATCGTTGGGCACACTCGGCCTGCTGATCGCCGGCTGGTCTTCCCGAAACAAGTTCTCGCTTATCGGGGCCATGCGCGCCGTGGCCCAGATGGTCAGCTACGAAGTGCCCATGGTCCTTTCCCTGATGGGGGTGTTGATGATCACCGGCTCGCTGGCCATGGGCCAAATCGTCAGCAAGCAGGCCGTCCCCTTCATCATCTTGCAACCGGTGGCCTTCATCATCTACCTGATTAGCTCTGTGGCCGAACTGAACCGTACCCCCTTCGACATTCCCGAAGCAGAATCAGAGATTGTCGCCGGCTACCACACCGAATACAGCGGCATGAAATTCGCCATGTTCATGATGTCCGAGTACGTAAGCGTCATCGTTATGGCGGCGGTGGGCACAACGGTCTTTCTGGGGGGATGGAAGGGGCCGATTTTGCCATCCTACATCTGGTTCCTGCTCAAGATGTATGTGATCATCTTTGTTTTGATGTGGTTCCGGGGCACATTGCCCCGTCTGCGGGTAGACCAATTGCAAGGCTTCGCCTGGAAGTTCTGTGTGCCGGGGGCATTGTTGAACATCTTCATGTCTGGCATTGTGGTCTTCCTGGCCCCACCCAATACCACCCATCCGTTGGTACAAGTGGCGGCCTATGCTGTGGGGAACATCGTGCTGGTCGCCGTGATCCTGTTGCTCTACCGCCGGCCGACCGCGCGAGCAGCCGCGGTGGTCGGTGGAGCGTAGGACGTGGAGCGTACCGTCTACTCCCTAGTGGAAATCTAGCATCCCAAAGAGGCAATCATGAGTATCACGCAAGTTGCTTTCATCCTGATTAGTGTGGTAACGTTGGGGTCGGCCCTGGCGATGGTGACGTCTCGCACGGTCTTTGTGGCCGCGCTGTGGATGGTCTCTGCCTTCGTAGGCGTAGCCGCCCTCTACGTCCTACTCGAGGCCGGCTTCCTGGCCGCCATCCAACTGCTGGTCTACGCCGGAGGTATTGCCGTCCTCATTCTTTTTGCCATCATGCTCACGCCACGTGTGATGCAACCGATGGAGGAGGCCTCTCGCTTTAACGATCAGTGGATATACGTAGCGGCCGTTTCCGCCTTCCTGTTCGCGGGCTTTTGGGTCTTGGCCATACGCACAGCTTGGCCGGTGAATTTGCAACAGGTGACGGGAAATAATGTCTTCCTGCTCGGTCGTGGGTTTATGACCCAATACCTGTTGCCCTTTGAAGTGACATCAGCCCTGCTGCTTGTTGCCCTGGTGGGCGCCATCGTCATTGCGCGGGACTGACGCATGCTGCGTAATCCCTGGTGCGTAAGGATTGTCACCATCGAGCACCTGCTACGAATACGCAGCACGAAATACACATCGAGTTCGTGAGGAGAACAAAGACATGCCCGACATACCCTTGTCCTGGTATCTGATCGTCGCCAGCGCGCTCTTTTGCATCGGTCTGTTCGGTGCCCTGTCGCGGCGCAATGCAATCGGCATTCTCATGGGCATCGAGGTGATGCTCAATGCGGTGAATATCAACCTGGTCGCTTTCTGGCGGTACGTCACGCCGCAAGCCCTGACCGGGCAGGTGTTTGCCATCGTATCCATCACCGTAGCCGCGGCCGAAGCAGCCGTGGGCCTGGCCCTGATTCTGGCCATTTTCCGCAGCCGCGATACGGTGAACATAGAAGACGTACACTTGATGAAATGGTAAGTCTGAACGAGAAAGCAATAAGAAGTAAAACCCGGAACTCGCAGCCCAAAACCAGAAACTTGCCAGACGCATCACTTCTGGCTGAAGTCCAAAGACTCATCTAAGAACGAGGTCGCCTATGTTTCAATTATTGTGGCTCATCCCAGCTTTGCCGTTGCTATCATTCTTTGCGATTGTCCTATTTGCCAATCCGAACAAAAGGCTCAGTGCCAACATTGCCATCGGGGCAATAGGCCTTTCCTGGCTGATCAGTTGGGCCGTCGTCTTCCGGGTGGTCACCACACCACACTTTGAACTGGTGGACCTGCCTCTGGCCTGGATGCCCACCGGAGACCGCATCCTGAATCTCGGCGTGATGGTGGACCCCTTCACGGCAGTGATGCTCTTTATGGTACCCTTCGTCTGTACGATGATCTTCGTCTACTCACAAGGTTACATGCACGGGGACCCGCGCTATTCCCGCTTCTTCGCCTACGTCTCCCTGTTTGCGGCGGGCATGTTGGGGCTGGTCGTAGCCGATAACCTGCTGCTGGCCTTCATCTCCTGGGAAGTCATGGGGCTCTGTTCCTACCTGCTGATCGGCTTCTGGTTCCAAAAGCCCTCGGCGATGAACGCGGCCAAGAAAGCCTTCATGACCACGCGGGTCGGCGACGTGCTCCTTTTCCTGGGCATGGCATACCTCTACGGTGAGACCGGCACGCTTTCCTTTAAGGAGATTTTCCGGCCGGAGGTGATAGAAAAACTGGCCCAGACCACTGTCTCTCTCGGCCCGCTGGGGACGCATCCGGTTGCCGTCATCATCGCCCTGCTGATCTTTGGTGGTGCAGTCGGCAAGAGTGCGCAGTTCCCGTTGCACGTCTGGCTGCCGGACGCCATGGAAGGCCCCACCCCGGTGTCGGCCCTCATCCACGCGGCCACGATGGTCGCTGCCGGTGTCTACGTAGTGGCGCGCACGCTGCCCATCTTCGCCGCCGTGCAAGGTTCCAGCGCGCTGGTCGCCGTTGGCTTCATCGGCGCCTTCACCGCCTTCGCGGCTGCCACCATCGCCATCGCCCAAGACGACATCAAGCGCGTGCTGGCCTATTCTACCATCAGTCAACTCGGCTACATGATGATGGCCCTGGGCATCGGTGGGTTCGTCGCCGGCGTCTTCCATCTGATCACCCACGCTTTCTTCAAAGCGTTGCTCTTCTTGGGGTCCGGCTCCGTCATCCACAGCGTGGAACACGGACATCACGCGGCTGCCGAAGCGAGTGGCGAAGACCACGACGAGCACGAGGAGCCCTTCGACGCCAACGACATGATGAACATGGGCGGCCTGCGAAAGAAGATGCCGGCCACCTTCTGGACCTACATCGTGGGCACGCTGGCCCTGGCCGGCGTCGCGCCCCTTTCCGGCTTCTGGAGCAAGGACGAAATCCTGGCCGAAGCGTTTGGCCAGTTCATGCACAAGGGCGTCGCCTCGCTGCCCTTCTTCGTCTGGTTGATGGGTACGCTGGGAGCCGTGCTCACCGCCTTCTACATGGGCCGGCAGATCGGCCTGGTCTTTTGGGGCAAGCCGCGCTCCGCGGCAGCGGAACACACCCACGAATCACCCACCAGCATGACCGCGCCGCTGATCGCCCTGGCCGCGTTCACCCTTGTGCTTGGCTTCATGAACGTGCCGGAGAACTTCCCGCTCATCGGCAATGGCTGGCTGCACCACTTCATCGGCCAAGTACACGCCGCCGCTCATCTGGAGTTTGAGGCCGTGCCCTTCAACTTTCTGGTCGGCGGATTATCTACCGTGTTAGCGTTGCTCGGCTTGGGTGCCGGTTGGGCGCTCTACAAAGACCATCCCGCCGGCGCGCCAGACCCGCTGGCCCGCCCGCTGGGGCCACTCTGGGCCGTGCTGCGCAACAAATACTACGTGGACGAATTCTACAGCGCCACCGTGGTGCGTGGCACAATTGCCTTTGCGTCACTCTGCTACAAATTTGACGATAGCTGGGTGATTGACCCCATCGTAGACTGGGCCGGCAAAGGCACCGCGATCTTTGCCACGGGCAACCGGCTGTTCGACACCTATGTGGTAGACGGCACTGTAAATTTTATTGGTATCTTTACCCGCCGATGGGGCGATATTACACAGCGCATTCAAACGGGTCGGGTTCAAAATTATCTGGTCGTGGCCATGGCCAGCGCCCTGGCCCTGTTTGGCGTGTTTCTAATGCGCTAGGATCAACGAAGGAGGCCTTCCAAACGTGAATATACCGTACATCTTGACGATCATCACGTTCTTCCCACTCATTGCCGGTGGGATTCCCATCCTCTTTATGAACAAAGAGAACGAAACCTTGATCAAGCGCTGGGCAATCATTGTCAGTCTGATTCCGCTCGCTTTGAGCATCTACCTCTGGGCCACATACAACCCCGCTGCCGGCCTGGTGGTTACCGAGGAAAAGCTCTGGATTCCGGGGCTGGACGTTTACTACCGTCTCGGCGTGGACGGAATCAATCTGCCCCTCATCTTCTTGACCACCTTGCTCAGTACAATCTCTCTTTACTACTCCTCCCACGTAATCAAGGAGCGCGTGAAAGAGTACTTCCTCTTCTTCTTGTTACTGGAGACGGGGTTGATGGGCGTGTTCGTCTCGCTCGATTTCTTCCTCTTCTACGTCTTCTGGGAGGTCGAATTGGTTCCGATGTACTTCATCATCGGCGTCTGGGGTCACGAACGACGGGAGTACGCAGCGATCAAGTTCTTCATCTACACCCTGGCCGGCTCCGTCTTGATGCTGCTGGCCATGTTAGGCATCTACTTTACGACCGGCACTTTCAGCCTGGTTGACTTGCCCGGCAAGGAACTTTTCGGCGGCAATTTCGCCATGCAGTCGCTCGCCTTCTGGGGCATCTTCATCGCCCTGGCCATCAAGGTGCCCATGTGGCCTTTCCACACCTGGCTGCCCGATGCACACGTAGAGGCGCCGACGGCAGGTAGCGTCATGCTGGCCGGCGTTCTGCTGAAACTGGGAACCTTTGGATTTATACGCATCCTGTTGCCCATCTTTCCGAAAGTATTCCATTACTATGCCATACCGATTGCCATCCTGGCCACCATCAGCATTATCTATGGCGCACTGGTCTCCCTGGCCCAATCGAACCTGAAACGGTTGATCGCCTATTCTTCGGTCAATCACATGGGCTACGTCATGCTGGGCATCGCCGCCGCAGCCTACGCAACCGGTACGAGCGGGTCGGTCCTCGTGGACCGGGCTACGGCCCTGAACGGCGCAGTCTTACAAATGTTTAACCACGGCATCATCACCGGCGGCCTCTTCTTGCTGGCCGGCATATTGTACCACCGGACGCACTCCTATGACCTGAACATTTACGGGGGGTTGGGCGTGATCCTGCCGGCCTACTACGGCGTGGTTGCCTTTATGTCTATGGCCTCGCTAGGCTTGCCGGGTCTGGCCGGGTTCGTCGGTGAATTCTTGGTCTTCCGCGGTGCCTTTGCTATCATTCCCTACATCGCTGCGTTCGGCGTTATTGGCATTGTGGTTACGGCCGCCTTCTTCCTGTGGAAGGTCATCCAGATGATATTCCTGGGGCCGCTCAACGAACGCTGGCGGGATTTGCCCGACATGCATCGCTATGAACTGATCAGCCTGGCTCCGCTGATGATCATTACCTTGGCTATCGGTGTGTACCCGGCTCCCATTCTGGACTTGATCAACAGCGGCGTTGTCACTGTTCTGCGGCTCATGGGCTGATGTAAAAGAACGTGGCGTGTCTAATGTGGAGCGTGGAGCGATGCCTACTTCTCAACAGTCAGTGACCAATGTCAATTGTCAACGGATCGCGCGCAACACGCAACACGTTTGACGCTTCGGTTTGGATTGCAGGCCGGCCTGCAATCCAAAATCGTAAGCCGCCAATCCAATAATCTAAGGAGGTTGTTGTGCCATTTTCTGTCTGGAACTTGGCTGCTTTTGCACCCGAACTGATCTTAACCGTTGCCGGCCTGCTGGTCCTGGCTCTTGACCTGCTGGGTGACGAGGCCAAACGCAAAGCCGTGCCGATTCTGACTCTGATTGGCATGGGGGCTGCCCTGCTTGCCGTAGCCGTCACCTTTGGCGATTCGCGTACCGTACTCGGCACGATGTACGTGATCGACCCGATGGCCAGCTTCTTCAAAGTGGTTTCCCTGCTCGTCGGCATCCTGGTGGCTATGCTCACAATCTCCTACCTGGAGGGGCGTGCCCGCTATGTGGGAGAGTTCTACAGCCTGCTCATCTTTGTCACGCTGGCCATGATGCTGGTGGTCAGCTCCACCGACTTGATCCTGCTTTATCTCTCGTTTGAGTTCCTGAGCATCACGTCATACATTCTCGTCGGCTGGATGCGTGGCGACCCGCTCTCCAACGAAGCCTCCATCAAATATTTCCTGTACGGGGCCGTTGCCTCGGCTGTGATGCTCTTTGGCATGTCCCTCTTCTACGGCGCTACCGGTAGTACCAAGCTGACGGAAATCGCCGCCGCGCTGGGAAAGAGCGACATCGCCCTGGGCAGCATCGGGGCGCTGGCCCTGCCGGCGCTGGCGCTCGTCACGGTCGGGTTCGGGTTCAAAATCGCCCTCGTCCCCTTCCACCAATGGTCACCCGATGCATACGAAGGCGCACCGACACCGGTAACCGCCTTCCTTTCCGTCGGCCCGAAGGCTGTGGGGCTGGCCATCCTGGCCCGCGTGTTGCTGACCGCCTTGCCGGCCTACCAGATCAACTGGGTCCCCATGCTGGCCGGTCTCTCGATCTTGACCATGACTCTTGGCAACCTGACGGCCTTGATGCAGAAGAACATGAAGCGCCTGCTGGCCTACTCGAGCATTGCCCATGCCGGCTATATGCTGATTGGCCTCATAGCCATTCAGGCCGGCGTAGACCTGGGCCTGGGCGGTTTAATGGTCTACATCCTGGGCTACGTATTCACCAACATCGGCATTTTCGCCGCCGTGATCGTCTACGAAGAGGCTACCGGCTCGGTCAACCTGGAGGACTACGCCGGACTGGCCAAAAGAGCGCCGGCCATTGCCGGCCTGATCGTGGTATTCTTGCTATCGCTGGCCGGCATTCCGGGCACGGCCGGTTTCATCGGCAAGCTGCTGGTCTTTGGCGCAGCGATCAAGGGGCAGTTTTACGCGCTGGCCCTCATCGCCG
>CAYWAK010000092.1:0-10214 GCA_964455755.1 uncultured Ardenticatenales bacterium
GCTCAGGCCGTTCCCAGCGAGATGATAGAAACTTTGTCGTTGCTGGCCTCTCCCAGCTTGGCAAATTTCGTCTGGAGCGCCTGGGCAACATGGGGCGGGACGAAAGGTTCGACTTTGCCGCCCAGCATGGCAACTTCTTTTACGATGCCCGACCCCAAGAATGAATGCTCCAGGCTGGTAATCAAGCAGACTACATCCAAATCTGGAGCCAGCTTGCGGTTCATCAGGGCCATCTGAAACTCAAGCTCAAAATCCGATACAACGCGCAAGCCCCGCACGATGACTTGTCCACCGCGATTGCGGACATAGTCAACAGTCAATTGGTCATAACTTTCCACGGTAATGTTTGGCACGTTGCGGAATGCTTTTTGGGCCATCTCCATGCGCTCTTCCGTCGTAAAGAGCAGGTCCTTTGACGGGCGCGCATATATGGCTACAACAAGCTCATCAAAAATGGCCGCGGCCCGATTGGCGATGTCCACGTGCCCGTTTGTGATTGGGTCAAAGGCTCCAGGATAGACAGCGATGGTCATGATTGATAATATCTCCTTCTTTCACCGAATATGAATTGCTCTGACAGCGCTGCTGTACAGGCTCAGTACGGTCGCTCCGTAACGTCGTTCGCGGAATCGTTCCAGGCTGCCGAGCTGTTCGGGCATATCGAATGTGCGCGGGTGTTCCACCACAACGACGGCGTTATCTGCCAAAAGTTCAGTCTGCGTTATGGCCTGTGCCACTTCCACGATGTCCGCATCGGCATAGGGCGGGGTGACCGACACCAAAGCATACTTCGGAATATCGCCGGACGGCAGGGCGAGCAACTCCGGGTACTTCAATACGCGCTGCACTCGCAAACGGAAGACCCGCCCACGGTCACCGAAATGTGCCTTCTCCAGGTTCTCGCGGATCGTTTTGAAGCAAAGCGGGTGACTCTCCACGAAATCTGCTGCCTTGGCCCCCCGGCTGAGTGCTTCAATGCCGACAGCTCCTGTGCCGGCATAAAGGTCCAGAACACGATCCCCCGGACCTCCTCGTGAATCAAGAATGTTAAAAAGCGATCCCCTCACCCGGTCCATCATCGGACGAATATGTACGCCACGTGGCGATTTGAGGCGCATTCCCCCGACCTGGCCCGCAATCACCCGCATGGTCGTCTTCTTGGCTCAACTCAAGTCTGCCGATTGTTGCCAGAAGGCATCCACCTGTTTGACGACCAACTGGTGTTCTGGCAGGGACAAAGCAGGATCGGCGGCAATGATCTCCTGGGCGGCTTCTCTGGCTTCTACCAGCACATCCGTGTCACCGAGTTTAGCGACGCGCAGATCAGGCAGGCCGCTCTGGCGCGTACCAAAGAACTCACCGGGGCCGCGCATTTCCATATCCACTTCGGCCAGCGCAAACCCGTCGGTGGTCTCTTCCAGCGCTCGCAAGCGGGTTTCCGCTTCGGCGCTCGATGCGTCGGAGAGCAAGAGGCAGTAGGATTTGTGCTCCCCCCGCCCTACGCGACCCCGAAACTGGTGCAACTGGGCCAGCCCAAAACGGTCGGCTCCTTCCACGAGCATTACCGAGGCGTTCGGCACATCTATGCCTACCTCCACGACCGATGTGGAGACCAAAACGTCTAATTCCTGGCGGTAGAAACGCTGCATCGTGTCGTCCTTTGCCTTGGCCTTCATCCGGCCATGCAGAAGTCCCAGCTTCAGGTCGGGAAATATTTCTTTTTGCAGGCGGGCATGTTCATCGACTGCAGCTTTGGCCTCAATCTTATCAGAGGCTTCCACCAACGGACAGATGATGAATGCCTGCCGCCCCTCTTGTACTTGGCGGCGAAGAAAGGCGTAGGACCGCTCTCGTTCCTGGGGCGACAACCACTTGGTGGTGATTTGCTGCCGGCCGGCCGGCATTTCGTCAATCACCGAGAGGTCAAGGTCACCGTACAGCGTCAAAGAGAGCGAGCGGGGGATAGGTGTCGCGCTCATCACCAGGATGTGAGGATAATGACCCTTGCTCCGCAAGAGTGCGCGTTGCTGTACGCCAAAACGGTGTTGCTCATCTATGATCGCCATGCCCAGATCGTGGAAGTTGACCCCTTTTTGAATGATGGCATGGGTGCCAATGACGATGTCCGCCTTGCCAGCCTCGATCTCGGCAAGGGTCAATTCGCGTTCTTTCTTGCCTAAACTTCCGGTCAGCAGTCGCACCGTTGGGTGTGGCAATTTTGAACTGTCATTTTCGGCGAACAGTTTTGTGAAGGTCGTGTAGTGCTGTTCGGCCAGGATTTCGGTGGGAGCCATCACTGCGCCTTGCAGGCCATCGGCCACGGCGGCGAGCAGCGCGATGGCGGCGACGACGGTCTTTCCCGAACCAACATCTCCCTGCAAGAGGCGGCTCATTGGTTCCCGCTTGCCCATGTCTTGCAGAATCTCTTCCAGGGAGCGTTGTTGTGCTCCGGTCAGGGTGAAGGGCAGCGCAGACTGAAACGACTGCACGATCTCTGGGCGCACGGTAATGGCACGACCGTTCTGGGCACGCCAGCGCCGGCGTTGGCGCAGCACGCCGATTTGAATCCACAAGAACTCGTCGAAGGAGAGACGGTGGCGGGCTTGGGCAAGGCGGTCCCAGTTACCCGGAAAGTGCATTTGTTTCAACGCGTCGGCCAGACCAAGCAGTTTGTACTTTTTCCGGATGGACGCAGGCAAGGGGTCTGGCACCGCCTTTGCCCACCGGTCCACCACGCGCTTGAGCAGCCGGCGCATCCAAAGGCTGCCAATTCCTTCGGTCAGCGGGTAGACCGGCACCAACCGGCCTGTGTGGATGTGTTCGCGTTCCAACGGTTCCCAAGCGGGCGATTGGAAGGTGAGGCGTCCCAGGTACTCGTCCACTTTGCCACTGAGCACGATTTTTCTTCCGGGAGTCAGGCTTTTCGCAAGATAAGGTTGGTTAAACCAGGTGGCTTGAATCTGTCCGGTGCCATCGCTGATGATGCCGGTGGTGATGATAATGCCACGGCGATTTTGCCGGTTCGTGATCCGTTGTACCGCTCCACTGATGGTCACTTCTTCGCTATACATCAAGTCACTGATCTGCTTGAGGGCGCTGTAGTCATCGTAGCGATGGGGAAAGTGAAAAAGCAGGTCATGAACTGTTTTGATTCCCAGGCGAGCCAGCCGGCGAGCATACACGTCGCTTATGCCGCTGAGCGATTGGATGGGCATTTCCAGATTCCGTGGAGGTTGCGCGGGCCGCGTGGAACGGCGACGGGGCGGTGCTTTGCGCCGAGCCGGCTTTTTCTCTTGCTTGGGGGCTGTGCGCAACCGGTCCATGACTTGCTGGATGGCATCGGCCCGCGCGGGAACATCGCGCGAAGCATAGTCGCGCAAGCGGGCAGCCACAAATTCTGCCAGCTTAGTCGTTTCTTCATCCGGATGGCTTTGGGTGACATCGTCCTTCCACCGCTGGATGAACGATTCCAAACCACCGATTACCGCCGTGTCTTGGTGGCCTTTTTCTTGCTCCAACTTGAGGATTCGGGTTATTTTGTCTATGATTGAGTTCATGTTATCGATTAGATTTATCCGGTGAAAGCTCGCTCATTTCTCACGTTAGCTCGCCACGGCCGGCTGCTGCCGTCTATGGCGCAGCACAAGAAGTGCCAGCGAAATGACGATGAAAGTGGCAGAAAGAATCTGCGCAGTAGGAATGCCGGCAGTCAACCAGGCATCCGGACGTTGTTGCTCCACGATTATGCGCCCCAAAGGATAGAGTATCAGGTAGAGCAAGAAGACGTCTCCGGAAAGCAGGCGATTGGCAAAGCGGTACAGGACAAACATCAGAATGGCGAACGCCAGCAGATTCCATATCGATTCATACAGGAACGTAGGATGGAAGCGCGTGCTGATGGGCAGACTGGCGAACATCGGCAGGCGATGGGCCGGATCAATGGGAATGCCCCAGGGCAGAGAAGTCGGATAGCCGTACAATTCCTGGTTGAAGAAGTTTCCCCAGCGGCCGATGGCTTGCCCCAGAAGCAGGCCTGGTGCTGCCAGGTCCAGCCAATGCAGGAAGGAAAGTTTTTGGTATCGCGTGTAAAGGTACAGGCCCAGCAATCCACCCGTGACCGCGCCAAAGATTCCCAGCCCGCCCTGCCAGACGGCGATGATCTCCGCCGGGTGACTGAGATAATAGTGCAGCCCGATTTGAGAGTCTTGGGGGCTGGAGAATACGTGGTATAGTCTGGCGCCAACAAGACCCAGAACCAGACAAACGAGCAAGGCGTTCCACACGTGGTCGGGGTCGTCTCCGTGGCGGCGTGCTTCCAGGCTGGTGACGTAGGCTCCTGCCAGGGCTCCGATCATGATCAAGAGACCATACCATCGGAAGATGAGAGGGCCTAATTGAAAAGCGATTGGATTCATAGTCAATAACTCGCTCCATTGTATGCCGGACATTACGGTCAGCCGCTGTTTTGTGCAACCAGAACGGAATGAGACCGCTGTTCCGTGACAAGCTTCTTTGTTTTGTGTGCGGTCATGATACACCATCCCTTGACTTTCGTCAAATACTCGCCGTGCAGCGTACACGTCTGCCTGGAGAGGTCCGCGTGTCTCGGGAGCGCGCGCTTGACAACGAGAGAATCTGTCGTAGAATAGTGAGAACGAAGATTCTAAATTCTTAGAAGTTCAACTTCTCTGAGAGGTTGAACTTCTTGTCTTGGGGGAAGGCGGAACATGTGACCAACAGGGGCGTAGGCATACGCGGCGAGGAGGTTGCGGCGCAGTATTTGCAGCAGCAAGGTTGCACGATCCTGGCCCGGAACTGGCGCGGTCACCGGCTGGGCGAAGTGGATATTGTCGTCCAGGATGGCGACTGCCTGGTCTTTGTCGAGGTGAAGACACGCCGTGGCCGTAACTACGGTTTGCCGGAGGAAGCGGTGACCGCTGCCAAGCAAGCGCGCCTGCTCACCCTGGCTCAGCTTTACCTGTCCGAGGAGTTGGGAACCCAGGATGTCTTTTGGCGGGTCGACGTGATTGCGATAGAACTCACGCAAGGTGGAAAGCTCCGCCGGCTGGAACACTTCCGCAATGCTGTAGAGCTGTAAGGCAAATGCCCTTACGGAATGATCAGTTTCTGTCCGATCTGTAGCTGGTCGGGGTTGGTGATGTGATTGGTCTGCGCCAGCGCATCCACCGTCACCCCAAATTGGCGGGCGATGCTGCTCAAGGTGTCTCCTTGCTTCACCACATAGGTTTTTTGTGGCGGCGCGCTTGTAGGCACAACGGGCTGGGTCGTTGCCGTGGGCAAGGGTGCCGGCGTGTCCTTTACCTCGACCGTGTTTGTCGGCAAGGGTACGTTTGTCGGTACAGGAGACACAGTGGAAAGTGGTTGCTGTGCCGCAGGTGTGGGCGCAGCTTGCTCCGAAGGGCCAGCATTGCTTTGCACGCTGGCCAGCGATTTGAGTCCGACGCGAAAGGCCAGCCCGCCACACAGGCAGACTACACCGATGCCAACGAGCGTTGCGATCAAAGCGGACATTCCACGTGTCGTTGAAGTCATGATTTTCTCCGTAAGTTTTCTTGTTCCACCTATGTTCTGAGCAACACCGGTGGTTTCTTATTCGGTCACCACGGCGCGCAATTCATTCACCGTGAATAGAAATAGCAGCGTAATGATCACCGCTGATGTGACACACCAAGGACAGATGGCGTAGATTACAAATAGCTCCAGGTAGGTCAAATAAGCCGAGAAGAGCACGCCTATCAAGGTGACGGCAAAGATGGCCAGCGTCAGCCACGCCTGGTTGTTCCCGGATAGCCGCGTGTGGATGAACCAACCCAGGAGCAACCCCAGGTATGTGAATGCGCCCAGGGCAGCCACCGGAACACCTCCCAGCTCCGCGTACCGGCTGGCATTTACGGTTTCGCAGCCACCAACACCCACGCAAAGGGCCGTTATGCCCGAAACATGGACGTACCAGAGGTATAATGACACGGCCAGGCCCAATGCAGACAGCAGAGGAAAGGCCCTCGTTGCGAGCAGGGAGGATTTACCGGTCTCTTGTTTTACCATCTTTATTAGGAGCCTGTCGATAGGTTCGCTTCAATCGCCGCCCGGATTTGCTCAAACGTAGGGCCGGTGACCATCTGACCGTTGACGAAAACTGACGGCGTGCCACGTACCCCCAGGCTTTTCCCTTCTGCGGTTTCGCGCTGCACGTCATTCCGGTACTTGTCCGAGTCGAGACACTGATTGAACGAGTCCGCATTCAGGCCAAGCTCCGTGGCAAAGCGCTTGAGGTTGGGCTTCGCATAGCCGCCGCGATTCTCGCCCTGCTGGTTGTCGAAGAGCTTGTCTTGATAATCCCAAAAGTGGCCTTGATCCCCGGCACAGCGAGCTGCTTCCGCGGCCCAGGTTGACTCCTCGCCAATAATGATGAAGTCCTTATAGACAAAGCGAACTTTTCCTTCTTTCACGTATGTCTCTTTGATCTGGCTTCCCGCCCCACGGGCGAATTGTGCGCAGTACGGTCACTGGAAGTCGGAGAACTCGACGACGGTGACCGGTGCGTCTGCCGGCCCCAGCGTGCGCCCTTCCGATTCGACAACAGGGGTCGGGCCGCTTGATGGGGCGGTTGAGGTTGAGTTTGAACGAAACAGCCCGCTCGCAAAGAAGATAATCAGGGCCACGATGACGACTGCTCCCCCACCGGCCAACAGAATCTCCCGCCGGCCAAAAGGACCTTCTGACGTTGCTTCTTTTTTCCGCGGATGTGCAACCTTTCGTCTAGCCATCTATGTCTCCTTCGTACTTTATCATTTGTGTGGTGCGTGAAAACGTCCCGCTGTGTTACGTGAGGGCTGAGATTGGCCCCATCCTTTAGACCACGAATCGGCAAAATAAGGTGAAAACCTACCGGCTGGTCCGGGACAGAACTGCGGCCCTCCGGACACATTGTAACACTGATCTCGCTGAATGACAACTGTTGGCTTGTGGCGGATGAAAAGAACTCATACAGCCGCCCCGTCCACAGTCTGGAAGCCGCTTACGCAAAGTGCACCCCCGCCGGCGTGGGGTCGTCCAGGCTCTGGGGCAAACGCTTTACGCAGATTTCACCGATGAAACAGCAAAGAAATCGGTGATTGATTTGTGCTGCTCCCCGCCTCACCCGGCGGAACCTCGCCGGCCCCACAAGACGAAGACGCCAATCCCCAGAACGAGGAGCACGGCGATGGCCGCAACCAATCCGACCGGCAATGCGCCACCCTGGGACGGCGGCGCGGGCGCTTCTGTGGCGACCGGCGCGCTGGTCGGCGGCACCGGCGACGTGGCCGGCATGGGCGAGCCTTCGACCTGCACCCTGCTCCCCCTAACGGTTGCCACGACGGTTTTGCCCTGGGCGTCCAGCACCTGATACTTGGCGATATTCATCGCGCCGGTACCGCTCGTCAAGGCGCGGAACGATACCCGCAGCAGAACACCGTTTCCCGACGCACCGGGTGCATTCCCGGCCGTGGCAGCTCCAAAGGTGACCCGGCCATTTGTGTTGTCAATCTTAGGCCCTAAAGGGATTGGCGTGCGGCCGGTGCTGGTCAAGAATGATTCCAGTTTCACGGTGCGGGCCTCCAGCATTGCGCTGGGGAAGATCAGGTCAAACTGAAACCCGCCCAGGTTGTTCGCCCCTTCGACCTTCACCAGCACATTGAATTCTTGCCCGGTCTGAACCTTCACGACCATTGGATCGAGAAAGAAGGTCACCGGAGAATCGGCTGAGGCAGGTCTGGGAGTGGCCAGAAAGGCCACCGCAAAGATCATCGCCCAAACGATTCCAAAAATGCCAGCCATCAGAATTCCGGTGCGATACCGGTTCATCAGTTTCTTCAACATTCGTCTCCTCTGTGGTTAAAGCAAAATGACTTCCACACCTGCTTCGTCCTGCAGACTCTGCACAAAGGCATTCTGAACCGGGTGTGTGAACAAGTCATCATCCTCCTGGTGCGCGGGCTTGCCCATTACCAAGATGTCGGGATGCACTTCCAAGACGTACGCGCGGATTTGCTCTTGCACCTGGCCTTCGCGGATCGCGTATTCCGCGGACACACCTTGCTCTTCCGCACGCACTTGCATCGTCAACAGGATAAATTCGGCCATTGCTTCCAATTGCGGCATCGTGATGCTGTGACGCCCTACCGTGGCATGGGCCAGGAACTCAGCGTCGATGACGTACACAAAGATCAGCCGGGCCGCAGAATCACGCGCCAGGGCAATGGCCCCATCAACGGTCGGCTTACTTTTCTCCCCTCCGCGTACCGCACAAACAATTGTTTTCATCGTGCTGCCTCCTTCAGTCAGTCGTTCAGCGTCTTTCCTAACAGTCTGTCGGAGAGGTCTGTTTTCTTCTTATTAGGACACAGATTCTCGCAGATAAACAGAGATTTTCAGGCCAAATTATCGGAAAATCTGTGCTCCATTATTCTTTCTCCGGCGAGCTGCTAGAAGCGAATGGCCAACCAAACCATGGCAATGATGGTGGTAATTACCAGGGCAGGGAATCCTTTTCGCAGAAATTCCCCGTAGGTTATGGGATAGCCGGCCTGCCGGGCGATACCGGCCGTAACCAGGTTTGCCGACGAACCAATGAGTGTGCCGTGTCCTCCAAACGCAGCGCCCAGGGCCAGGGCAAAGTAAATCACCTGGTTCTCTGCGCCGGGGATGGTCTTGGTCAAAAAGCCGGCGACCGGAAGCATGGCCGCTGTGAAAGGGATATTATCCACGGCCGCGGAAAAGACTGCGGTCGTCCAGAGGACAACCACCCAGGCCAGAGTCAGATTCGTGCCGACAATTCTCGCCACGACGTCCGCGACGGCACTAATGGCCCCTACCTCCTGCACCGCACCAACAAGAATGAACAAGCCCATGAAGAACACGAGGGTCGTCCAATCGACCGATTCGATCATGCTTTCGACGTCTGGCTGCACCCACAACAAAAGAAGTGATGCCCCGGCCAACGCCGTCACCGCCGGCACCAGATGAAAGTAGTCGCCAAACAGGAAAAATATCAGCATGAACACGCCAACCACGCCGGCCTTGCGCAATTCGCCCGGTTCCGTAATACGCGCATCTTCAGCCAACTTCTTCAGCAGGACAGGAGAAGTGGTCGCACTAGACGCCCGATATTCACGGAAGTAGACAAGCTCCAGATAAATCATCAGGCCGGCCAATGCCAGCAAGACACCTGGTGTTAACTCAATCAGAAAAGCGCCAAAAGAAATGTTGGCGTAAGACCCAACCAGGATATTGGTCGGCGTGCCAACCAAGGTAGCCACCCCGCCCACGTTAGAGGCCAGCACCTCCGGAATGAGCAGCGGCAACGGTTTCATGCCCAGGCTCAGAGCGATCTCCACGGTGATGGGCGTGATCAACAACATGGTCGTGACGTTGTCCAGGAAAGCCGAAGCGCCCGCCGTGACCACCATCAAGATAAGGGCCAACAACCAGGCTCGCCCACGAGATAACCGGTAGGCAAGATAAGCCAACCATTGAAAGACTCCTGTGCCCTCGACGATGGCAATGAAGATCATCATGCCCATAATCAGGAAGATGACCTCAAAGTCAATGTAATGAATGGCTCTCTCGAAATCGAGAATGTACAGACTCTCGCGAAAGGTTCCGCCAACGTAGGTGATGATGAACAGGATGGATACGCTGAGTAGGACGGCCAGGGTGTTGTGCAACTTTTCCATGGCGATCAGAAGCAAGATGGCGATGAAAAGCAAAGTCGCTATCCAAAAGGCCGGCCCCGTTGTGCGGGGCAAGGTCTGGTCGGGTACGTGCAGCGCGCCCTTTTGTTGGAGCGTGTTCAGGTCCTCCGCGCGGGCGTGCCAGTAAATGGTTTCAAAGTGGTGGCGGCGAATTTCCAGAGTGAAGGGTTGCAACACCGCCGAATCGAGATAGAGCGAAAAGGTGCCGTCCTGCTGGCTTACGGTTTCCACTGCCGGCTCCGAATCGCTTTCGGCAATCAGGGAGACGTGCGCCTCTGTGACCGGCTCGCCATGCGTATCCAGCAGCCGTCCGGTGATGACGCCACCCGCCGATTCGCCTCTCGCAACCGGCGAGGGAAGAATCGCGCTCGCGCCGAGTGCCAGCGCAAATGCGATGACCACGAGACCGGCCGGTATAGACGACAAACGCATGGACGTTTTTCCTCTCCGCTTTGAATA
>CAYWAK010000093.1:0-3459 GCA_964455755.1 uncultured Ardenticatenales bacterium
AATCTGTGTCCCCTGTCCTTTTGTCAACTGCCCCGTCAGGGGGGGCCATTTTCCGGGCAAGGTCCCGGACAATGCGTAGACATTTGCTCTTGACGACTGGTCGCATAATTTGTGGCTGGCGAAAATCAATGAGGATGGACCTCAGAGCAACCTTTCCGCAGGAGAGTCCGTATTGATTCTGCGAAACCCTGTATGAATCTGCGTTTACCAGCGGAATATCAGCGCAATCAGCGTTCTATTGGGTAGGAAGCCTGAACGCTTACGGCTGTTTCTTGTGGGACGCGCCTTTTTAGAGTGAGGAGTGCAATGAACAAACCACGTATCTCGTTGATGATCTCCCTCTGCCTGCTGTTCGTTCTGATGATCGGCGGCACTGCCCACGCCCAGTCACAGAGCCTCTATTGGGACCGCCTGGATGTCAACATCACCGTCCTCCAGAACGGCGACATGCAGATCATGGAAACGCAAGAGATCGTTTTCACTGCCGGATCGTTTCATTTTGGATACCGCAATATCCCCACCAGTCGTCTTGACAGCATTTCCGACATAGAAGTGTGGGAGGACGGAAGAGCGTACACGCAGCAAAGCGGCACCAGGCCCTACACGTTCCATACCTTTCAATCTGGAAGCGACCTCGTCATCCGCTGGTATTTCCCGTACACCCAAGACTCGCGCCACACCTACGTTTTGCGGTACACCGTGCATGGGGGATTGCGGTACTACGACAAGGGCGACCAAGTTTTCTGGAAAGCGGTGTTTGCCGACCGTAATTTTCCCGTGCTCTCTTCGACAGTAACCGTTAATCTGCCGGCCGGCATCGCCGGCGACCAACTGAAAGTAGCCAGCTACGGCACGGACGCCCGGAGTGAGAGCACCAACGACGGGCATGTCACCTTCTTTGCCCGCAACATCGCTGCCGGAGACGGGCTGGAGGTCCGTGTGCAATTTCCACACGGTGTCGTACAAGGCAGCCCCGCAGCTTGGCAAAAGGAGGCCGATTTTCAGGACAAGTGGCGGCCGGTGTTCAACCTTGCCGTCGGCGGGGGCAGCTTTCTCCTTCTCGTTTTGGGATTGCTGCTGATCTACATTTTGTGGTACGCGAAGGGCCGGGACAAACCGGTGGGCCTGGTCGCAGACTACCTGGCCGAACCACCCGGCGACCTTCCGGCTGGAATCGTCGGGACCCTGGTGGATGAGCGCGCCGACATGGAAGATATCATCGCCACCGTCGTAGACCTGGCCCGGCGCGGCGCCATACGCATGGAAGAGGCGGATACGCCCGGATTCTTGGGCATCGGCACGCACCGCGAATTCACATTCCGTCTGCTGGACGAAAGCAAGGCCACGCGACCTTTCGAGAAAACGTTGATACACAAACTGTTTCCGGGTGGCCAAACGTCCCGCAATCTTTCGGAGCTGCGCAACAAGTTCTACAAAACGGTATCCAAGGTTCAGAACCAACTGTATGACGCAGTCGTCGAGGAGGGGTTCTTCACGGCAAACCCCAAGAGTACCCGCACAAAATACATGCTCGCCGGTGGCTGCGGTGCCTTCCTTGCAGTCGGGCTGGCCTTTTTTGGCACAACCATATTGCTCGCCTACACCGATGCCGCTTTTTGCATACCGGTTGCTCTTGGAATCGTCTTTGGTGCGCTGAGCGTTGCCGGGTATTTCATGCCGGCGAAAACCGAAAACGGGTCTGAAGAAGCAGCGAAATGGAAAGCCTTCAAACACTACCTGCAGAACATCGAAAAATACACAGACCTGGCCGAAGCCAAAGACATCTTCGATAAATACCTGCCCTATGCTATCGCGTTTGGCCTGCAACGGAACTGGATTCGCAAATTCTCGCGGGTAGATACGCCGGCGCCGATGTGGTATCAGCCGGTGTTCCTTGGCTATGGCCCCGGCCATACCGGTGGGGGCGGAGGCGGGAGCAGTACGGCCGGTTTGGGCGGCCCATCGCTCGGCGGAGGCGGCATGCCCTCCTTGCAAGGGATGAGCGATGGAATGGGTGTGTCATTGCAAAGCATGAGTGATGGTCTAACCAGTATGCTCAATTCTGCTTCTTCCACGCTTGCCAGCAAGCCGTCCAGCTCCGGTGGCGGCGGCTGCAGCGGCGGGGGCGGGGGCGGTGGAGGCGGTGGCGGGGGTGGCGGCGGCTTCGGCTAAACGCCGCATGATACCCCCCTTCCGTTAGCGCAAAAAAGGAGACAAACATCTTGACCGGACAAGGAAAACTCGTTGGGTTGATCTTAATATTCGTCGGTGCCGCATGTGGAATCCTCTACGTATTGTGGGGGATGTTGAACGTCTTTGGCCAGGAATCGGGCCTGGGAATCACCGGTTTCGTTTTGGGATTGGCTGTCGTTTTTCTGGTGATCGTTGCACCTTTGGTAGGAGGTGGTGTCTATCTTTTCATTCGCGGACGTGGAGAAGAGGCCGAATTTGCAGAAGTGGCCAAAGAAAAGAAGCTGCTGAACATGATAAAGACCCGAGGCCAGGCCAAGGTGGACGAAGTAGCTCTGGAATTGGATTCTACCTACGACGAGGTAAAAGATTTCCTGTACGACCTCGTCGGCAAGGGGCTGTTCACCGGCTATGTCAACTGGAAAGATGGTATGCTCTACAGCAAAGAAGCCAGCCAGTTGCAAGGGAAGACGAACTGCCCGAACTGTGGCGGCGAGCTGGAATTGGCCGGCAAGGGCGTAATCACCTGCCCCTATTGTGGAACAGACATTTTCCTGTAGAAGGTTTCCTACGCATAAAGGAGGGTACAGAAACATGGATATCAAAAGCAAATTTGCCGAAACTCAGGGCACACTGGAGCGACTGGCCCACAACATTCCGGGATATTCGGGGTACAAAAACAAGGAAGATCGCCGCGAGGCGGACAAACAATTGCGGATGGTTCTGGCCCAGCGCTTCCAGGAACAGCGTGACCGGCTCGCCGAGATCCAGAGCCAATTGACGGAAACAGGGCGGCTCGCTTCCATTGTCTCGCTCGAACGCTCCATGATGAAGCTGCAATTGCTCATCGATCGGGTGCGCACAGCAGCCTATGGATACTCCGGCTTCTTCGATTCCATCAAAGTGCGTGAACAGCAGTTGGAATCCTTGCACAAATTCGATGCGGCCTTGACCGAACAGATTCAAACGGCCCGCAAGCTGATTGACCAGCTTGCCGAAGCCGCCACGAAGGAATGGGAAACAGGCACAGCGTCGAAAGACCTGATGGCCGCGCTGGAGCGAATCAATGCCCTGTTCAGCCGTCGCCAAGATGTGATTCTCGGTGTGGAGGACGACGCCGCCACCGAGCCGATAGACGAGCCGGGGCAGCCTGAAGTCGTGTCCGACGAGGCCGTCGCCTCCGCCGCACCGGAGTTGCCAATCGAAGAGACGCCGGCCAATCCGGAATAGCTTGTTTACCGCTCTCAGATACACCGCAGAGACGCGAAG
>CAYWAK010000093.1:3559-10123 GCA_964455755.1 uncultured Ardenticatenales bacterium
GCGCAGCATACTGCGCCCTCTGCGTCTCGGCGGTAAACAAATACGTAGGATATACGCAACGGCTGCGCAAGCGTGACACATGTTTGTGAGAAACCAAACCATTCTTGAAAAGGAGAGAAAACCATGGCCAGAATATTCGATATCGTGGAGTATATGGATCGTAGCGGCAGAGAGATAGTCCATCGCATTCCCGAAGGAGGGTCGGGAGATTTTCGCATTGGTTCGCAGCTCATCGTACGCGAAAGCCAAAATGCCGTCTTCTTCCGTGACGGCAAGTCGCTCGATACGTTCGGACCGGGACGACACACCCTTTCCACGGCGAACATTCCCATCCTCGTCAACCTGATTGGCAAGGTGTTTGGAGGGGATACGCCCTTCAAGGCCGAAGTTTACTTCGTTAACATGCGCCAGTTCCTGGACCAAAAGTGGGGCACAGCGCAGCCAATCACCCTGCGGGACAGCGAGTTGGGCATGGTCCGCTTGCGTGCCTTTGGCACCTACGCCATACAGATTGCCGACGCCCAACTATTCGTGAACACCATTGTGGGCACGCGCGGACTCTATGATACCTCCGACATAGACAACTACCTGCGGGGCATCATCATTTCGCGGTTCACGGACCTGCTCGGCACCACGAAAACTTCGATCCTGGACTTGCCCACCCTGTTCGATGAAATCAGCGCCGGCACAAAGGCCAAGGTCAAGGATGATTTTGCGGCCGTTGGCATAGACATGCGGGCGATGTACATCGAATCAGTAACGCCCACCGAGGAGACACAAAAAGCGATTGATGAGCGCGCATCCATGGGCGCCATCGGCGACATGCAAAAGTATCTGCAATTCAAGGCGGCGCGGGCCCTCGGCGATGCGGCACAGCAGGAAGGTGGCGCCGGTGGCGCCGGTGAGGCTGGCGGCTTCATGGGTGCCGGCATGGGACTGGGCGCGGGCATGGGCATGGGGGCCATGATGGCCAACATCATGGGCACCGCCTACCAGCAAGCGCCGGGGGCTGCCGGCGGGCAGGTGCCGGCGGCAGCGGCCGCGGCCGGCACAATTTCTTGCCCCAACTGCCATGCCGTTTTGCCGGCCAATGCCAAGTTCTGTTCCACCTGTGGCGCGAAAATCGGCGGGGCCATGATCTGCACCAATTGCCATGCGGAACTGCCCCCCGGCGCAAAATTCTGCACGCAATGCGGCACGAAAGTCGAATGATTGTAGCCGCCAGCAGCAGTGATCTTTGCCAACTAAAATGAGAATCGCTGCCGGTAGTGACGAACGTACGCACCTGACCGATACGGTAATTGAGGACTTGCGGGCACGGGGACATGAGGTGATCCTCTTCGGTTCCCTTGCCGGCCGCGAGGAAGATTGGCCCGTTGTGAGCCGTGCCCTGGCCGACGCTGTGGCCGGTGGCCTGGCCGATGAAGGGATTCTCTTTTGCTGGACAGGTACGGGAGCCAGCATAGCCGCCAACAAAGTGCCGGGCATTCGCGCGGCCCTGTGCCACGATGCGGAAACAGCCCGTGGCGCCCGTATCTGGAACCACGCCAACGTGCTGGTCATGAGCTTGCGGGCTACAGCAGAAGTGATCGCCAAAGAAATCCTGGAAGCCTGGCTTCAGACCCCCTATTCCGACGATGCCTGGAACCTGCAGCAGATTGAACGAATCAGGGAAATGGAGAAACCGTAAGATCGTGGCTTGGTAGCATTATAACCATGTTCACGAAAAGGAGAGAAAATCATGAACCATCAGACAAAGCGCCTAACGGCCCTGGCATCGGTACTGTTGGTCATCCCCATCCTGGCCTGCGGCATCTTGAGCGGCGGGGTCAAACAGGTCAAAAAGGTGTCGGAAACGGCCAAGCAAGTGGCCACGGCTGTGTCGGACGCCGGCGTGCCTGGCCCAACGAGCGAGTCCGGCGCGCCGGGGGAAGAACCCTCACCGGCCCCTGACGAAAACAGCGTAGCACCCTCCGGCGAGGCGGCGAACAGCCAACTCGACAATCTCCTGGCCAACGTGGAAAAGCTGGCGCCGGTCCACGCCACAAGTCTGTGGGCTTCCTACAACGGGAAGGACTTGGAGGAGAAGGTTCGCGTGGAAATGGACATTGACGACGCCGGCAACCGGCACATCTTCATCTTTCAGGGGAACGAGTTGCAGACCGAAATCGTGGCTTTCGGTCAAGACGTGTTCCTGCGCGGCGGGCCGGAGGACCAGTTTATTTTGCTGCAGGGTCAGTCGGGAGGAGCAGACCTGGGTTATCTGGCAGTTTATGGCGCGCCCTGGCTGATGCTCTTCAACGATGTGCAGAACGCCACCAAAGTCGGCCACGAGACGGTGAACGGATTCTCTGCCGATAAATACGATACAAAATTCAACACGATGGGCATGGGCTTCTTGGGCGCGGCCGCCGCTGCGCGGGGAGGCGTCTTCGATTACAAGGGGACCGCCTGGGTCGAATCGCAGACCAAAGCGTTGGTAAAGGCAACAGTAGACATCACGATCAAGGAAAGCAAAGACAAGACGCCGCAAATTCTCCAGGTCCGTTTTAACGTGAAGAAAGCGGACGTGAAACCGGTCGAGAAGCCGACCGACATCTTTGCCCCTCCCACCATGCCGGGATCGTAGTGCTCAGACATCGAGAACGCAGCCTATCGTCGTGGACAAGGGTCTCAAACTTCACGTGAAATCGTCAACCCGGCCGGTCGTTGCCCTTAGCGCGTTGAGCGCGCTGGTTTTGGCGATTGGCGTTTGGTGGCTGGCGACCGGTACGCCCCTGCTTCGCAATGTGACCGGAGAGGAACAGCTTCTACCACAAGTGCGGGGCGTTGGCCACCTGATCTCCGGCTGGTTGCGCCCATATCCGCGCACCGGCGCCACGCTCCCGGTCAGCAACGTGGGGATGAATCCCTTTTGCGTGAACACCTTTCTCCAGAACGAAGTGGAGCCGGCGAAGGTCGAACGGGCCATGCAGCTTGTCCAACAGGCCGGCTTCACCTGGATTCGCCAGGAGTTTCCCTGGGAAGACATCGAGATTCATGGCAAAGGGGACTTTGAGGACCGGCGGAACCCGCCTACCCATTCGGCATGGGACAAATACGACCGTATCGTGGACCTGGCCGCGCGATACCATGTGCGGATCATCGCGCGCTTGAGCAATCCGCCGGCATGGTCACGGGCGAAGGGAGACGCTGCCGGGCCGATGGCCCCACCCGACAATCTGGATGACTACGGCGACTTCGTCGAAGCGGTCGTGCGGCACTTCCAGGGTCGCATTCACACCTACCAGATTTGGAATGAACCAAACATCTATCCGGAATGGGGCAACCAACCGGTCAGCCCGGAAGGCTACACGGCCTTGCTGCGAGTCGCCTATACGCGGGCCAAGGCGGTGGATCCGACCGTCGTCATCCTCAGCGCGCCACTTGCCCCCACGATTGAACTGACCGGTCGCGATTTGAATGACTTCCTTTTCCTACAACGGATGTACGACGCCGGCGCGCGCGATTACTTTGACGTTTTGTCGGTGCAAGATTACGGTCTTTGGTCCGGTCCGTTGGATCGGCGGATGCGCCCGCGCGTGCTGAACTTCTCTCGCCCTATGTACATTCGCGACATCATGATTCGCAATGGTGACGGCAACAAAGCAATCTGGGCATCTGAGGTCGGCTGGAATTCTACGCCGGAAGGGGTGCCGGCCAATTATGGCCGCACAAGTGAGGCGTTGCGGGCACGCTATGCGGCCGAAGCCTTTCGCCGCGCCCAAGACGAGTGGCCCTGGATGGGGGTCATGTGCTATTGGTTCTTGAAGCAGGCGGACGACCACGAGAAAAACCAGTCGCAATATTACTTCCGCTTGCTGGAACCCGACTTTACGCCGTTGCCGGCATACCAGGCGCTCCGTGAGGAGGCACACCGGTCGCCGGCCCTGGGCGTTGGCTATCACCCTCCCGACCATTACGCGATGAGCTACCACGGTTCCTGGAAGAAGGTATCCACTCCGGAGGCCAGCGTCGGGTACACACAAGCCGGAGACACAGGGGATTGGCTATCGTTCCGCTTCCATGGCGACCGGCTGGACTTTTCCTTCTTGGCTGCGGCCCAGAGCGGCCGCGTGCAAGCGCAAGTGGACGACCGTTCGCCGGTGGTCTGGCAGACGGGAAAGGGAGGGCCGGCGGCGACCGGGGATCATCACACGATCGGGGGGCTGGGAAACGGGGAGCACACGGTCACGTTGACCGTGCTGGAAGGTCCTGTGTCCTTCGCGGGACTGACGGTCCACCGAAGCTGGTGGTAAGCGCTCCCTACCCGCGTTGTCTATAGCGCTGTAGGACACAGATTCTCACAGGAAAATACGGATAAAACATTCGGAAAAATCTGTGCGCTTAGAAGTTCAACTTCTCGGAGAAGTTGAACTTCTTGGTCAGAATCAGCGCAATCTGTGGTTAGCCTTTTTGGTTCCGGCTTGTTCGGGTTAGACCAGGCCAGCTTGCTGGCGCAAGAACTCGACTTTGTCTGTGCGTTCCCAAGGTGCATCAATGTCGTCACGCCCAAAGTGGCCATAGGCCGCTGTGGCTTTATAGAGTGGGCGGCGCAAGTCCAGGTCCCGGATGATGGCGGCCGGCCGGAGATCAAAGTGTTCATTGATCAGTTGGGTGATCCGTTCATCCGAGATCTTGCCCGTGCCGTACGTTTCTACGCTAACGGAGAGCGGGTGCGCTATGCCGATCGCGTAGGAAATCTGCAATTCGAAGCGGTCGGCCAAGCCGGCAGCGACGATGTTCTTGGCGACGTAGCGGGCCATGTAAGCGCCTGAACGATCAACCTTCGTGGGGTCCTTGCCGGAGAAAGCGCCCCCGCCGTGGCGGGCAACGCCGCCATACGTGTCCACGATAATCTTGCGTCCGGTCAGGCCGGCGTCCCCCAGGGGACCTCCGGTCACAAAGCGGCCCGTAGGGTTGACGTAAATTTTGGTGCGATCATCAAGCATCCCGTTGGGCACCACGTACTTGATCACGCGATTGATCATATCGTCCCGAATCTTTTCTTGAGATACGTCAGGACTGTGTTGGGTAGAAATGACAACCGTGTCCACCCGTTTCGGCACACCGTGGTGGTATTCCACCGTCACTTGAGATTTTCCATCGGGGCGGAGATAGGGCAAGGTGCCGTCCTTCCGCACGTGAGACATTCGTTGGCAAAGCTGGTGGGCCAGCGAGATGGAAAGGGGCATGTACTCGGGGGTTTCATTGCAGGCAAACCCAATCATCATGCCCTGGTCGCCGGCGCCAATGGCTTCGATATCATCGTCTGACATTTCACCCTGTTTCGCTTCCAGCGCTTTGTCCACGCCCAGGGCGATGTCTTTCGATTGTTCTTTTATGCTGACTACGACACCGCAGGTTTCGTAATCAAAGCCGTATTTTGCGCGGGTATAGCCAATGTCACGGACGGTTTCGCGCGTGATCTTGTTGATGTCCACGTAGGTGGATGTGGTGATTTCGCCCATCACGACGATGAGACCGGTCGTGGCGGCCACTTCACAGCCGACGCGTGCATCAGGATCACCCGCGATGATGGCGTCTAACACGGCATCGGAAATTTGGTCGCACATCTTGTCTGGATGCCCTTCAGTTACGGATTCGGAAGTGAGGAATAGCTGATCCGACGTCATAAATGTATTGCTCATTTGTTTCTTCTCCTAACATGGTCACTGCTTGACATGAAAATCAGGAGGTCCACTCCCATATTGCCATATTGCATAAATGCGTACTCTTGCGTCCGTCGCAAGCGGTACGATAATACACGATTTTTCGTTGTTTGTCCAATTTCGCACGTGCTTCGCCTGTACGTGACAAATCATGCTATTGATGCTATAATACGTGTTGTATATTGTGAAGAACGGGTGTCACTGCTCGGCCTGGATGGGGTGCGACAAGCGCGGCTCGTCTCCATCGAGAGCCAGGTCGCCACGACTGATGCAGTGAACGCTTACATGCTTTCATGAAGCTCGGCGTTAAGGAGTTCAATTTCTCATGCCTACCGACATCAGCGTAAACCTTGCGGTAATCTTACAAGTGGTTTTGGCTTTCATTGGGGCATTTGTCCTGGCTTTTTGGGTCAGCCTGGCCATCTGGACGTTTCGCGATATTCGAGCACGCTCTCGAGACATTTTCGCCGTTCTCCTGGCCACATTGCTCGTACTCGTCTTCAACATTCCGGGGATTCTGCTCTATTATATCTTGCGCCCCCCAGAGACTCTGGCGGAGGCCTATGAACGTTCTCTGGAAGAAGAGGCCCTCTTGCAAGACATTGAAGACCCCAACATCTGCCCAAGCTGCAAGGCGCCGACTGAAGACGATTTTGTGATTTGCCCCAACTGCCACACGCAACTCAAAAATACTTGCACCAACTGCAAAAAACACCTGCAGTTAAACTGGAATATCTGTCCGTATTGCGGCACATAAAGAAATGGGAAGCGGCACGCGCTTGCTGACACAATGGGGGATGACGTGGTGAAAGATGCCATTACGGTAAAATTGACACGTGGAACAGGCTTTCGA
>CAYWAK010000094.1:0-10098 GCA_964455755.1 uncultured Ardenticatenales bacterium
TGTGGAACAGGCTTTCGAGCCTGTCAGCAGCCTGGAAAGGCTACTCCACGTGTGGCTTTTGCTCCAATGCGAAAAAGCTCCGGCACCCCTTCGGGTGCGGAAAATCGGCCCGAGGACGGGCCTCAGAGCACCTTTTTTCAGTGGAGACATCTATAAGAACGTAATCTGTGGCCAAAATCTTGGCGGGTTTTGACTCGCCAAGGGTAGCTGCCACGCATTACTTTTCAATTGAAGAGGTTACAAAAAGGAAAATGACAGAAGACAATCATA
This sequence comes from uncultured Ardenticatenales bacterium, assembly GCA_964455755.1. Classification (GTDB taxonomy): domain Bacteria; phylum Chloroflexota; class Anaerolineae; order Ardenticatenales; family JAADHH01; genus JAADHH01. Next base: position 271 of record CAYWAK010000094.1, read on the forward strand.
GAGATGTTGCCGTTTTTATTGACTTTGAGAACGTCTACATTTCTGTAGAGCAAATCTACAACACAAGACCGAATTTTGAAACGATCATGGAAAAGTGTAGCGAATACGGCCGCGTAATTATCGCGCGTGCTTATGCCGATTGGTATCGCTACCAGAAAGTCACCAACGCCCTGTACGCAAACGGAATCGAGCCGGTTTATGTGCCGACCTATCACTACACGCGCGATTATCACCGCAAGGGCAAAGCTATCAAGAACAGTGTGGATATTCACCTGGTCATCGACACAATGAAGATTCTATACACCTATGGGAACATCGAGGTGTACGTCTTGGTGACCGGTGACCGAGACTTTATCCCGCTGGTCAATGCCATACGCCAACACGGAAAAAAGGTGATTGTCATTGGCATTGCTGAAGCAGCCTCCTCGCATTTGGCACAGAGCGCGGACGAATTTTTCTTTTACCACCAGTTGTCCGAAGACATTCGAAAGAAAGCAGAGAAGCCGGAAGACCCTTACGATGCTCTGGTACAGGCGGTCCGTGTCGCCCGGGAACGGGGCAATATGCCCACATTCGCCACCCTGAAACTGCTGATGGTGGAAAGCATGGGCGATTTTGACCAAACGAAATACAAGGACTCCCAGGGCCGCCCCTTCACGAAATTTAAGGACTTTGCCAGGGAAGCAGCACGACGAGGCCTCGTACAGATATTTTCCAGCGGTACGGCCAACGAGGTGTTTTTGCCGGATGAAGACCCCGAAAAGGTAAGCAGCCTGGCTGAATTGTCCTCTTCCCCATCCCTCCCCGGTCAAACGGGAGAGATAGACCTCGATACGCTGTTCGATATTCTGGTGGAAGCCACCAAGCTGGCCCGCCGTCGCAAAAACGCTTGTACCGCAGGAACAATCAAGCTGATCATGAAAGAGATGCTCGGTAGTTTCCACGAAAGTGACTACAGCAATCACCAGGGCAAACCTTTCCGTAAGTTCAGGGATTTTCTGAAAGAAGCAGAACGGCACAAGAAGGTGCAGATTCTCAGCTCAGGCACGGTAGACGAAATCTTCTTGCCCGGGGAAAACCCCCGTGAGTTGAGTCGCTTTGCAGACCTCTCTGACGCCGCGGACCAGAACGCCGGAAAACAAGCTTCACAGTCTCCGGCTTCTTCTGGTCAGAACAAACCGAAATCGCGGCGCAAGAAAGCGCAAACGAGAAACAAAGCGGACGCATGAGCACTTCGCCGGACGAGGCAGCCACAGTCGCGGCCTACCGCGACGTTCCCTGGTCGAAAACGGAAATGTTGATCGGGGGGCTGCTGGGATTGGTGCTTGTCGTTGCACCGGTACTCTTGTTGGGAGTGGGCGCGGCCCTGTTCTCCGCCGGCGAGGTTTCTGCCGCTCCCGTGTGGTTGTGGGGCCCCGTCGTGGCGCTGTCTGAATTGCTGTTGCTGGCACCGCCGCTGATCATACTCCACCGGCACAATGGTGACTGGGCCTGGTTGGGGTTCCACCGCCACGCCCTGTCCCCGGCCTTGCCCCTGGGTTGTGGTTTCCTGGGAGCCTCGCTTGTCATCAACCTGCTGTGGGCCTTGCTGCTGGGGCATTTTCAACTGGAGGCCCAACCAAACTACATGCCGCTTTTTGGCAGCGGGTTGGCAGGGCTGGCTTGGGCGCTGCTTGCCGGCGCGCTGGTAGCCCCTTTGGCAGAGGAGACGTTTTTTCGTGGATTTCTTTTTGCCGGCTTTCGCAAAGAGATGGGACTTCTATGGGGGACTTTGTTAAGCGCCACACTCTTCGCGCTCGTACACTTCACCCCCACAGCCATCGTGCCTATCTTTTTCTTGGGCGTGTTCTTTGCCTTGCTCTATGAAGCCAGCGGCTCCATCTGGCCCAGCATTATCTTGCACAGCACGATCAATACGCTGGCCCTGACCGCCGGCTATCTGGCTTTGCGCTAGGCAGGTGCGAAAAAGAAACCGGTTGACTTGCGAGTGAACCTGTGAAGATTATTCTGAATCCAACTGCGGGGCGCGGAAAAGCGGGGCAATTATGGGGCACAGTTCAGCGGTTGTTGGAAGACGCCGGGCTGGATTTCGAAATGACCCTGACCGGGAAAATTGGTCATGCCGTCGAACTGGCCCGCAGCGCCCGTGCCGAAGGGCACCGCCGCGTTGTGGCCATGGGCGGTGATGGCACCGTGCAAGAAGTTGTGCAAGGACTGGTGGACGCGGCCGGCAACAATGTCGCCGGAACATTGGGCATCATCCCCGTGGGATCGGGAAACGATTTCGCCAAGATGGTAGACCTGCCCCCCGACCCGGTCATTGCCGTGCAAAGGCTGGCTTCCGGCGGCATACGCCGCGTGGACGTGGGGCGAACCGGCTCGCGGATATTCACAAATGGCATCGGCATCGGCTTCGATGCCCTCGTCGCCGTAGAGAGTCGCAAAATCCGCCGGCTGACCGGCCTGCCTCTCTACTTGCTGGCCGTTTTGCGGACGTTGGCCCTTTCATACAGCACGCCGGCCGTGCACATGGCCCTGGACGATCAAGCGATGTCGCAAGCAGTGACGATGATTGCCATCGCCAACGGGCGCTGCTATGGCGGTGGATTCTGGGTCGCACCACAAGCTGATGCGTCCGACGGCATGTTGGACGTGGTCTTCGCAGACAGCATGGACCGCATCGCTATCCTGCGCCTCCTTCCGCACGTCATGCGGGGCACGCACCTCGATAAGAAACCTATTCACGTTTATCGTGCGCGACGTGTGGTGGTGGAGGCCGATGCCCCCTTATTCATGCACGCGGATGGGGAGCTTTGGCCGCCTGCGCGACGCGTTGAAATCGAGTTGCTGCCGGCGAAGTTGCAAGTTATAGGCTGAACGATAACGGCGGGGAGATTTGCCAATGGTCAATGGTTGTGCGCAACACGGCACGCGTTTCGTCTGACGACCGATGAACCCGATACTGATTTGGAGCGTGGCGGCAATCGCCGCATACCTGATCGGCGCGATCCCGACGGGCGTGATCCTGGGGCGTCTGTTTTCGCAGCAAGACGTCCGGCACACTGGCAGCACGCATACCGGTGGCCGCAACGTCATGCGGGTGATGGGCGTGCGCGCCGGCATACTCGCGGTCATCGTAGACGCGGGGAAGGGCATTGTCGCCGTGGCCGTCAGCCAATGGCTCGGCGCCGGCGACGTTGGCCTCGTTCTGGCCGCGACCCTGGCCGTGGCCGGACACTGCTGGCCTGTCTATACCCGCTTCCATGGGGGCATGGGACTGGCCACGGGATGCGGCATTCTCTTCTGGCTGGCGCCGGACGTGCTGCTCATCCTGTTCGTCGTCTGGGGCGTTGTGCACTTTGGCCTGTTGCACCATGCCGCGCGTGCTGTCGGCGTGGCCGTGCTGACCTTGCCGGGCATTGTCATATTTCGTGGCAAACCGCCGGCACTTTTGTACACCAGCCTTGCTGTGGGCCTTGTGGTTTTCATTCGCTACATCCCGGACTTTCGACGGAAATATACGTAGATAGGAGGGCATGATGCGCGAAACAGATCGCTTCTTGGGGGGCATTCTGGCACTGGCTGCGCTGCTGATTGTCGCCAGCCTGATCGTTGTGGGCCTTCAGGGACGCGCGGGAGAGCCGCCACCCGAATCGGGGACGCCGGCGCGCGTCGTCTGGGACTATATCCAGGCGCTGCACGACGGGCGCTATCTCGATGCCTTCGCCCTCATTGCCCCTTCCTATCCACCAGACGCCACAGAGTTTGCCGCCGACATGAGTCGGCAACTCCACAGGGAACAGGATACGAACGGAGTTTCCCGTGTTCGTTTTGACAACACGATCATCAGCGGTGAAAAAGCCACGGTTACCGTCTTTGTTACCACTTTCTACGACGACATTGGCCCTTTTTCCGATTCGCTCTATGAACGAGTAGAGACCGCACAATTACGCAAAATCGAAGGTCGGTGGCGCATCACCAAATTCTTCTACCCCTACTGGCTGTACAACTGGGAGCAGCGACCCCCTGAAGCTCCGTCGCAGAAGAGGCAGGACTGATTATGGATACCGTGCGACGTCTGTACTTCTATTTCGTCTCCCTGGCCAGCGTGCTCATCTCTCTGCACGGTGCCCTGCGTCTGGCCCAGAATCTGTTGGCCGGTACAACAGAACGCGACGTAGTCTCCTTCAACGCTGCGCTGCTTGTCGTAGCGCTGCCGGTCTATGTTTTCCATTGGTTCCTCGCGCAACGAGCGGTGACCTCAGGGCAAGACCACCAACACAGCGCCGCCAGGAAGTTCTACCTTTATGCTGTCTTGTTGACGACCGCGCTGGTTGCCGGTTTTCATGCCCATGTGCTTCTGGAGCGGCTGTTCCTGGCCGCGACGGGTGCGGCGGGGTGGCCGACGCGCGCGCAAATCGGCTCACCGTTGGCCGCCGTCCTCGTTGCCGGCCTGTTCTGGTCGTACCACCGCTATCTGGCAAAGCGCGACTGCCTGACCGGTGCCGAAACCGAACCCGGGGCAATCTGGAGTCGCCTCTACCTGTACGTGGCGGCTGCAATCGGGCTGGCCCTTTTCGCCGTCGGGTTCGCCGATTTGCTGCGCACGTTGCTGCGTAGCCTGATCCCTTTGACGGACACTGCACAGCCGAACCTGGACCTCCACCTGACCCGTGATATGGCCAGCCTGCTTGTCGGCGGCGTGGGTTGGGTGAGTCACTGGGTATGGGCACAGCATCGTTTTCGCAGTGAGACGCCAGAACAACGCTCTGTGGTGCGCAAAGTTTTCCTCTACCTGGCTGTCCTCGCGGCGGCAATCGCTACACTGAGCAGCACGGCGATACTGTTGCGCGATTTCTTGCGCCTCTTGCTGGGCGCACCCAACCCGGGGAACGCCCTGCTCCTGGATCGGCTCACCTGGCCAGTCACGCTCATTCTCGAAGGCACGATGTTTTGGGTGTACCACTGGCGGACCTTGCAAGCGGACATTGGCCGGACACCCGAAGCGCCTCGCCAAGCGAGCCTGCGCCGGCTCTACTACTACCTGGTTTCTGGCGCAGGTCTGGCGCTGGTTGCCTGGGGATTGGCCCACCTGTTGGGGGCGCTCATTGCCGGCGGCGCATTCTGGGCACAGCAGACATGGGGGGGCGGCCTCATCTACCAGTTCAGCATGGACTGGTTTCGGGAGCAAGTGAGCCTGAATGTGGCCATGCTGCTGGTGGGAACGCCGGTTTGGGTTTGGCACTGGCGGGTCATGGACCGGCTGGCGCGCCAGCCGGACGACCCGGCAGGCGTGCAAGAGCGACGCGCCGTGCTACGCAAGACGTACATTTACCTGGCTATGTTCGCGGCCGCGGTACTCCTGCTGGTTCAGCCGGCGCAGTTCGTTTACCGGCTGCTCAACGTTCTGCTGGGAGCACCGATGGCCCACGGTTTTTGGGATCAGATCGCCGGGGAAGTAAGCAACAGCCTGGTAGCGGCGTTGCTTTGGACCTACCACTGGCTGGCACTGCGTCGCGATAGACAACTCGGCGAAGAGCGCACGCCCGTTCAGGGCGGTGAAGCGGCCCCCTGCGTCCTGGTCGTGGATGCAGGCAACGGCGAACTGGGCTGTGAAGTCGGGCGACAACTCCGTCGCGCCCTGCCCTCCGCGCAGGTGATCGGCCATGGGCTCGGTGATCAAGCCAGCACGGCGCTGGCTGCGTGCCTGGAAAGCTCCTCCGACGACCTGCAAACGCTCTTGGCAAGGACTGCGGTCGTCGTGGCCCCTCTGTCCATCCTGTGGCCGGATGCCCTGGGCAACCTCTCGCCGGTGGCCCAGACCCTCGCCGGCAGCCAGGTCCCTCGCGTACTCATTCCAATGCCGGATGAGCGCCTGGCTGTCGCCGGTGTGCAGGAGAAGTCGTTGAAGGGGCTGGCCCAAGCCGCTGCCCAATCAGCCGTGCGATTCGTCTGAAGCGTCTTCTCGTTTGATTGCATCATACGCCCAATTCTGCTATAATTCTTTCAGACAATTGGCTGCTGTTTCCCCTCATAGCGTATGGGAGGTTCAAAACCATGGAAGAAAAGATCAAACATTTGGCCAACCTTCACGGTTTAGATTTGGGTGACCGGGAAAAGGCGATGCTCGATGCGCTGCAAAAAGAACTCCACGTTGACGATCCGCAAGATTTACTCAACATGCTCGTGCGACAAGCGTACTACCGCACGTCGGTGTCTTGCCCCCGGTGTGGGCATCTTGCGCAACAGACCGACGATACCGAGGCCCTGTGCAACGACTGCCTATCGCCCCTCCGCCTGATTGAGGGGATGTGGCAGACAATCGGATACGACAACTTGTAGTATGGCCGGACAGCAGTGGCTTCTGGGCATCTCTAACACCTTTCATCTGATTGCCACCCTGGTTTGGGTCGGTTGGAGCACGCTGCTTGGCTTGTACGTCGCGCCGGATCCGTCTCGCGCTTTTGTGCCGGCCCCAAGCGCCTCCGATTCGTTGGCCGTCTCCCTGACGAATCGCTTCAATCGACTGGCCTATCTTGCCATGGCCGTCCTGGTCGCCACCGGTCTTTTGCAAATGAGCATGAACGCGAACTACGCGGGCTTTCTGCAGATTCAAAACGCTTGGGCGATTCTGCTTGCCGCCAAACATGTGACCGTGGGCCTGAGCATTGCCCTTGTTTTCTACCTGAACTTTGCCACACTGCCGGACCTGCGTTACTGCTATGAGCGGGCCAACCGCCTGGGAGAAGAGGTCGACGTTCAAAGCCTGGAGCAGCGGTTTCGCTTCCTCGCCCGCTTGAACCTTGCTTTCGCGGCGCTTATCCTACTTTTTACCGGCCTGGCAACAGCTATCGTAGGGCCGGCCGGCACCAGTTCGATGGCGCTGGTCATGTGAGACACGTTGCCGCGCTTTTTTGATGATGAAGGAGAGCAAAGATAGTGTTTGAGGTTGTAATTCTGGGGACCTCTGCTTCCGCCCCCTCAATCCAACGAAATGTAACGGCATCCGTTGTGCTGTACCGGCAATACCGTTTCCTGATTGACTGCGGGGAAGGGACGCAACGGCAAATCTTGCGCAGCGGCATCGGTTTCCGGCGGCTGGATCGCGTGTTGTTGACCCACGGCCACCTGGACCACATCTTAGGGTTGGGCGGCCTGGTGTCTACCTTCAACCGGTGGGAGGCTACCGAAGGGCTGGAGATATACGGCTCCCGGCGCGCGCTGGGTCGTGTGCGGGATTTGATATTCAAGGTGGTACTGCGCGGCGCAAACAGCAATTTGCGCATAAACTTCAATGAAGTGAAGCCCGGCGTTATTCTCTCCGATTCATCATTCGAGTTGCGAGCTTTTCCGGTCGAGCATAAGGGCCGGGATAGCATTGGCTACATCTTCCAGAAACGAGCGCGACGACCTTTTCTGGAAGAGAAGGCCGCCGCTCTGGGCGTGCCTTTTGGGCCGGAACGGCGGAAACTCGTCCAGGGAGAGGCCATCACGCTGGAGGATGGCCGGGTGATTGCGCCCGATGACGTATTGGGGCCGGAAATTCCGGGCACCAAATTGGTCTACGTGGGAGATACTGACCGCGTGGACAACCTGATGGAATTCGCCCAAGACGCCGACGCGTTGATCATCGAGGCCACCTATTTGACGGGTGACGAGGAATTGAGCCGGCACTTTGGCCATATCACCGCCACGCAAGCAGCCACACTGGCCAGGGATGCCGGTGTCGGTCGCCTCATTCTCAACCACATCTCCCGTCGCTATCAGGGGCCGGAGATTGCGGCAGAAGCGCAGGCCATTTTCCCCAACGTGGTTGTGGCTCGAGACCTGGATCGCTTCGAGGTAAGGCCCGCCGGCGCATGAACTGCCGGTGCGGCAAGGCTGGTGCGATAGAGCCGGCCGGCTTTGAGCGGCGAATTCCGAAGCGAGAGTAAGGCAATTGTACGATTGAGCATTCCTCCTGAAATAGCCGGCCTGCTTGAAGAAAGCCTGACGCTGGAGCGGATGGGCAATATCGGGGTGGCGCTGCTACGAGCGCAGCAAGCGCTGGAACGAGCCACGGACGCAGACGATGCTGAGGCGATTGCCGCGTCGCTGGCCTGTGTGGCGCGCGTCCAATTCCGCACCGGTTTGTATGAGCAAGCGCGTGCGCTCGCGACGAAGGCACTCTCCCTGGCCTCGCCCCACACCTTCGCCCGCGCCGACGCGTTGCTGATTCTGGGGCTCTGCGCCGCGGAAACCGACGACCCTGTTGCGGCGGAGGAATACTACCATCGCGCAGCAGATGCGAGCCGCAAACTGGGCTACTGGCGCGTGTTGCTGCGCGCCTTGCACAACCTTTCCGCCGGCGTGTATGTGCCGCGTGGACAATTCGACCTGGCCCTGGCCGCCGACAAAGAAGCCCTGCGGCTGACAAAAGCGCGAGACATGCCCGAACATGCCTGGGCGCCCCTTGCGACCATGGGCTGGGTCTATTGGGTTACCGGCCAACCCGAAAAAGCCTTCGAGATGGCCCAGGAACTGCGAAACTTCGCCACGCAGGGGTCGCTGGCCGAAGGCTTTTGCCTTTGCCTGTGCGCCGACCTGGATCAAGATGCCGGAGATCTGAAGTCTGCGCTATCCACATACCACCAGGCACGCTCTATCGCCGAAGCGATAGGTGACCCCGGATTGAGCGTGCTTTTGCGCCTGGGAATCAGCCGGGCGCAACGCGCCAACCGCCGGGCTGCCGTGGCGCAGGACTGGGCGGACGATGCTCTGACCATCGCCGCGCGCGTGGGCTACCACCACCTTCAGGGGCTGGCCCTCATCGAGCGTGGCCGCGCAGCATGGGAGTTGGGAGATGCCGGCGCCGCCGAGACTGACTTTAAGACTGCCATGGCGACCCTGACCCCCCTGCAGGCAAACTTCGACCTGGCACGGGCTGCGTTGCTTTTGGCCGCACTGTTCCACGATCAACGGCGCTCCGAGGCAATGGATTCCTGGCTTGATGCTGCCCGGCGCATCGTCTCCGGCGGGTACGCTTTTCTGGTGGAGCGGGAACGCACCTTGGCCTTCCCGTTGATTGCTGCCCATCTGAATGACCCCGACCCGACCGGTATTGCGATATGCTCAACGTTGTTGGCCCACCTGGAAAGGGTGCCGCCTCCCTCGCTGCACATCAGCACGCTGGGCCGCTTCGAGGTGCAGCAACGGGGGCGGGTCGTCCCGGCTCAAGCCTGGCGACAGCGACGAGCCGGCGAACTGTTTCGGCTCCTCTTGGTCAGCCCCGGTCGCGCGCTCTTCATAGACCAGGTTGTCGAAGCCCTGTGGCCGGACAAGACGCCCGCCTCGGCACGTGCCTTGTTCCACCAGGCGACCTCCGCCTTGAGGCGCGCCTTAGAGCCGGACTTGCCACCGAAATTCCCCTCGCGCTACGTGGATGTGAAAGAAGGCCAGGTCGCGCTTCGTCTGCCTCCGGCTTCTACGATTGATTTTGAGACCTTCGTACAACGAACCAAGGCCGGCGAGCATGAAACAGCGCTGGCATGCTACCGGGGAGACCCCTTTCCGGATGACCGCTATGCGGACTGGGTCGTCACGCACCGCGAACGCTTGATCCAGCTCCATCTACACGCGTTGCTTGCTGTGGCCCAAGAGCGCTTGGAAGCAGGGCACTATGTGGACTCCTTGGAAGCCTGTCGCAAGGCCATTCACACGGAACCCTGGCAAGAGCAGGCTGTCTTGATCGGCATGAACGCATGTTTGGCCCTGAACGACCGTGCCGGAGCCATCCGGCTCTACCGTACCCTGGAACGGGCACTGCGCGAAGAAGTGGGCATCGCCCCC
>CAYWAK010000095.1:0-10086 GCA_964455755.1 uncultured Ardenticatenales bacterium
TCTTTGGCTGATTTCCCATTGATTCTGTGAAAATCCGTGTTATTCTGTGGCTAAGATAAAAAACGCCAATGTCCAGTCAAGAAGTTGAACTTCTAAGCGCAATCTGTGGTTCAAGACTCTGCCAACACCACGCCGAGAACCACTTCGCTTTCGGCCAACGAAAAACTCTCGGTGGCGGCCCCCGCCGGTGGCGTGGCCATGACGATCCGTTTGGAGAGGGTCTCGCGCTCGATGTAGGCTCGCTGCGTAGTTACGGCGGCAGCGACCGGATCCGTCGCTTCCAGGTAGGTGACGATCCAGTCGACAACCTGGAAGCCGGCTCCCTTGCGCAATTTCTGAATATGCCGCACCAGGTCGCGGGCGATCCCTTCCTGCCGAAGCTCCTCGGTCAGTGTGGTCGTGACGCCCACGAGATACCCGCCATCGGACGCGACGGCCAGACCTTCCCGCTCGACCGTCTCGATGGTCACGTCGTCCGGCTCCAGCGTCACCGTGTCCCCGTCCACGGCCAGCTCGATTGATTCGCCGGCACGCAGGGCACGAACGAGAGCCGCCGGGTCCGCCGCTCCCAGGGCTGCGCGCACTCGTGGGAACTGCTTGCCAAAGCGCGGCCCCAAACGGTCGGGGCGGGCGCTCAAGCGATAGCTCACCAGGTCCGCTTCCTCGACCAACGTCAGGCCCTTCACGTTCAACTCTTCGACAAGTTGCTCGGATAGCGCGCGCACGACAGCACGCTCGGACTCCTCGCGGACGGCTATGCGCACCTCGGACAGCGGCTGGCGGATCTTGATCTTGCTACGGTTGCGTGCCGCATGGCCCAGACTGGTCAGGCGCATGATCAAGCGCGTGTTGGCCATGAGTTCTTCGTCTATCAGTGCCTCGTTGGCCGCCGGGAAGGGGGTCAGGTGTATGCTGATTGGCGCTTCCTGATCCACGGAAAGGGCCAGATTGCGATAGAGCGTTTCGCTGAGGAAGGGCGTGAAGGGAGCCAGCAAGCCGGCCACCACCGTCAGGCACTCGTACAGCGTCAGATAGGCGCCGACCTTATCGGCGTCGTTTTCGCTTTTCCAGAAGCGGCGGCGCGAGCGTCGAACGTACCAGTTGGAGAGCAGCTCCACGAATTCCTGGATGTCGCGCGCCGGCCCCGTCGCCTCATAATTGGCCAGTCCCTCGTCCACACGCGCCGTCAAGGCGTGCAGCTCGGACAGAATCCAGCGATCCAGCGCCGAGCGTACCGAAACGGGCACTTCATGCTTGGTAGGGTCAAAGCTGTCAATGTTCGCGTACATCACAAAGAAGCTGTAGACGTTCCACAAGGTGAGCATGAACTTGTGCAAGGTCTCGCCGACCAGGTTCACCGAGAAACGGCGTTCGTTCCAGGGCGGCGCGGCGGTGAACAGGTACCAGCGCATGGCGTCGGAGCCGTGTGCGTCAATGACGTCGAACGGCTTGACCACGTTCCCCACGGATTTGCTCATCTTGCGCCCTTCGCCGTCCAGCACCAGGCCAAGCACCAGGCAATTGCGGTAGGCCGGGCGGTCGAACAGCAGGCTGGCGATGGTATGGAGCGAATAGAACCACCCACGGGTCTGGTCCACCGCTTCGCAGATAAAGTCGGCCGGAAACTGCTCCTCGAACTTTTCCTGGTTTTCAAAGGGATAATGCCATTGCGCTACCGGCATGGCCCCGGAGTCGAACCAGCAGTCAATTACCTCCGGGACGCGCCGCATCGTGCCGGGCGTACACTCGGCACAGGGCCAGGTGATTGCGTCGATGTAGGGGCGGTGCAGGTCGATGTCGTCGGGCGGCCAGAATTCGGCCGGGGCATCATCGCCGGCAACTTTCTCCCCCAGTTGGGCAATGCTGCCAACGCACTCTTGGTGATGACAAGAATCGCACTCCCAGACCGGCAGGGGCGTTCCCCAATACCGTTCGCGACCCAAGGCCCAATCCACATTGTTTTCCAGCCAATTCCCAAACCGGCCATCGCGGATGTGTTCCGGGTGCCAGTTGATTTTCTGGTTATTCGCCAGCAGCCGATCTTGAAAGTGGCTGGTTTCCACGTACCAGGTCATGCGCGCGTAGTAAAGCAGTGGGGTGGAACATCGCCAGCAGAATGGATAGCTATGGGTATAGACTTCGTCACGAAACAGCAAGCCGCGGTTGTCCAACTCTTCGATGATCAAAGGATCCGCATCCTTGACAAACAGGCCTCTCCAGGGCTTCACATCATTCCCAAACGTACCGTTCGGCTCGACGGTCATGATCACGGGCAAATCGTTGGCTCGGCCGACATTCATGTCGTCGGCGCCGAAGGCGGGTGCGATGTGCACAATGCCCGTGCCCTCGTCGGTGGTCACGAAATCGCCGGCCACAACATAGGCATAATCCCGATCCACCGGCATGAAGGTGTAGAGGGGGCGGTAGTGCGTCCCGAGCAGGTCGCGTCCGGACATGTGGGCCAGCACCTCCACGTCGTCGCCGAGGACGTCGTGCACCAAATCCTCTGCCAGGATCAGTTGGTCGTCGCCAACCTGCACGCGCGCGTAGCGAACGTTGGGATGGACGGCCAGCGCGACGTTGCCCGGCAGCGTCCAGGGCGTGGTGGTCCAGGACAAGAAATATGCGCCCGGCTCATCGCGCAGCGGAAACTTGACGAAGGCCGAAGGATCATCCGTGTCGTGATAGCCCAGGGAGACTTCATGGCTGGAAAGCGGTGTGCCACAGCGCGGGCAATAGGGCACCACCTTGTAGCCCTGATAGAGCAGCCCTTCATCCCAGAAGCGTTTGAGAATCCACCACACCGATTCGACATAGTTGTTCTGCAAAGTCACGTAAGGATCATCCATGTCGATCCAAAAGCCAATGCGGTCGGTCAGGCGACGCCACTCGGCAACGTAACGGAACACGCTCTCCCGACATTTTTGGTTGAAAGGGGCAATGCCATATTTCTCGATGGCCTGTTTACCGGAGAAACCCAATTCCTTCTCTACTTCGATCTCCACCGGAAGGCCGTGCGTATCCCAGCCCCCCTTGCGGATCACGTACTCCCCTTTCATGGCGTGGTAGCGCGGGAAAATGTCTTTATAAATGCGGGTCAGAACGTGCCCCACGTGGGGCAGCCCGTTGGCCGTGGGCGGACCTTCGTAGAAAACCCAGGGCTTTCCCTCCCGGTGCAGTTCCACTTGTTTGCGGAATACTTGCTCCTCTTGCCAAAACTCCAAGACTTTTTCCTCAAGCTCGCGAAACACAACGTGAGGTGATACTTCTTGGAATACTGTCATCTTGTTCCTCCGTCACGTAATGTGTGAAACACGTTGCGGGTTTTGGGTGTTGAACTGGCCCCGCCCTTCATCTACATTCCTCGTTATGAATCAATGCCCCAGCACAGCCACCGACTTGGCTCGCGGATGTTGGCGCAGCTCGGTTGCGCCGAATTGCCGAAGCAGCTTGCGCGCCTTGTCGCGATAGCGGGCCATACGCGGGTCACGTGCTTTCCAGCGACCGCTGATCTGGTCCACGACAAGACGGCTGTCTCCGCGGATTTCAATCCTGCTGGCCGATGGCTGCCGGTTCTCTCGCCGGTGTTCGGCCAGGAGATCTTCCAGGGCGACGACCAGGGTTTCGTACTCGGCTTCGTTGTTGGTCATGCGGCGGTGGAAGTCAATGCGTTCCAGGCGTTGTTCTCCACTGTCCGTATAACGTACCGCATAACTTCCGTACCCTGGCCCCGGGTTTCCGCGGCTGCCGCCATCAAAGATCAGCACGTGGGTTGGTTCTTTTTTCATGGAATCTCCGTCCAAATTTGTTTGTTCTAGGCCTGTTGTTGTGTTTCTTCAAGTTCGATCATCAAGCGTTTGTTGATCCGGCCCTTGCTCTTGTAACCGACGATGTGGATCGGGCCTACTTCGCGCGTATTGTGTACGTGTGTGCCGCCGTCCGCCTGCAAATCAAGCCCTTCGATTTCAACCGTGCGCACCTCCCGGATGTGTGGCGGGAGCAGATTGATCTTGGTCCGAATCAAGTCGGGAATCTGGAAAGCCTCTTCGCGGGGCAAAACGGCGACGTGGACGGGACGTGCTGCTTCGACTTCGACATTGATTTTCGCCTCGATTTCGCGGACGAGGGCCTTCTCCATGCGTTCAAACTCGAAGTCCATGCGTGCCCGCCCCGGCCCCATCGACCCACCGGTAACGTGCGCCTGGTAGTCGCGCCAGATGACGCCGCACAGGATGTGCAAGGCGGTATGGGTGCGCATCAATTGGTAACGGCGCGACCAATCGAGCATGCCCCGCACCACGGTGTCGGGCGGCGGGGCGGGGCTATCCAGGCGGTGAATCAAGTGTCCCGATTCGCGCTTCATGCCGGTCACGGCCCAGACTTGGTCACCGCTGTGCAGCGCACCCACGTCATTGGGCTGCCCCCCACCGCCCGGGTAGAACGCGGTGCGGTCGAGCCATACGCCCTTCTCCGATGTGCCGGCAACGGTCGCCTGAAAGTCACGCAGATAGCTATTTTCGAGATACAATAATTCGGTCATGTGCTTTCCTAAATTTATGAATAAAAAACTCTCGTCCCCTAAAGGACGAGAGCCCCTCCAATCTCCCGCGGTACCACCTTAGTTGGCACGGTACGTGCCCGCTCTTTGAGGAACAAAACATCCCTCCGCCATAGATAACGGGTGGCGACCCCGGCCCCATCTACTGGCAGAATGCGTTTCTGCGTTCGGGGGGCAGCTCCGGAAGGATTTTCAACCGGTTTCACATGCCCGACTTTCACCGTCTCGGGCTCGCTGGCTGCTCACGCCGGCCTACTCGTTTCCCTCATCGCCGATAGTTTACTGGTATGAATTTGTCAACCTATCTTGGCTCCGCAGACAAGGCAACTAGATCAGCGAACCGCTTTCAGTATATTCAGTATGCCACAGAGAGAGCCAAATGTCAAATATCCAGACTGTACTGAAGGTGACCTGCCTCAGCGCTGAGCTTTTGGTAGAGTACGTGCAAGTTGGCCTCGTGCATCTGGCGCACCATGCCATCCAGCGGGATGGGCGATTCACCGCAATCCTCCAGCCGTATGTTGCGCAACTCACTTTCCGGCTTACCTGTATGAATGAGCTTCTGCACATGCTCAACGACGCAGTCCAGGTATCCCATGTGTGTTTGCAACACGTCGGGAATTTCACCGCGCAAAAGGATCTCCCCGTGACCTTGCACAATGCTCTCTAGGGCCATCTCTTTCACGAGCGCCAACGATTCGCGTGCAGCGTGCCAATCTCCCCAGACAATATAGGGCACCGGTGTGACCACATCTCCGGCGAAAAGAATCTTTTCCCCTTCCACAAACACCGTAATCATGTCGTCCGAGTGGCCGGGCATGTGTTGCAGTCGCAGAGAATACTTGCCCAAGTGTACGCCCATGGCCTCATCAAAAATCAGATTGGGAATGCGCAGTTCAACCTCTGCCAGTTCTGTCGTTTGTGCCTTGCCATCGTGTAGAATCTGTTCGCCCTCTCGCAAAAGGCCATCCCGGCAGCGACGATGGGCCACAATGGTGGCTTCCGGGAAGAGATAATTGCCATATACATGGTCTGGATGCCGGTGGGTATTGATTACAAACGGTGCGCCCCCGGAAGTCTTCCTGTCGATGAACCGTCTCAGTTCCCGGCTCTCAGAGGGGAAGGGCAACGTGTCTATGACGATAGCACCCTCATCGGTGATGATCACCCCTGCCGTCACCTGCGCATAAATGTCACTGGTGAAAATGTAGATATCTTCGGATACCCGTTCGCGTCGCATGACTACTCCCCGCACAGATTTACGATTCGCAGCACGGCGTTCTGTTGTGAAAATAAAGGTCAGGTGTCACGTTGGCGCGCCTTACGCCCCACGCTTGACGCTCGACGTATCTTCATCCTCGGTGGTGCGCAATCCTCCATG
Organism: uncultured Ardenticatenales bacterium; assembly: GCA_964455755.1. Classification (GTDB taxonomy): domain Bacteria; phylum Chloroflexota; class Anaerolineae; order Ardenticatenales; family JAADHH01; genus JAADHH01. The sequence goes on from CAYWAK010000095.1 coordinate 5,940, forward strand.
GTGACTGTAGCTAAAATAAACGCGCCCCCGGAATTTGTAGGCGGAGGGGGTGGGATTCGAACCCACGGTGACTCGATGAGCCACAACGGTTTTCGAGACCGCCCCGTTCGTCCACTCCGGCACCCCTCCGTGCGCCAATACCCAAAAGTATATCACAGGGAAAGCAATAGAGCAAGTCTTCACTCTTTCGGGGGGTGTCCGTAAATTCTTGCGTTTTGGGCTGCCCTATTTTCTCAGAGCGGACGACGGTCTGCGTCCCCAGGCGGGGCGGATTGTCATTCGCCGCGAGCGGGCAGGATTTGGCTCTCCAACAGAAGGCTTTAACGGACACCGGCAAAAGGGGTGGTGTGTCTCCTTCGGCGAGGAAAACAAAGGAGTGCAAAGCCCGAAACAAGACGACAGGCTTTGCGCTCCTTTGCAGTCGCTTTGCCAGATGCCGGCATCGGCGATTGTTTTCCCCGTGACGGGGGTTTGGTGTCAGTCTGCCGGCTCACAGCAGAGCCGGCAGACCAGCAGCTAGCGGATCTCTGCGACCGCGCCAACCTCTTCCATCTTTGCTTTGGCTGCTTCGGCCTCTTCCTTTGGCACACCTTCGCGGATTGCGCTCGGCGCTTCATCTACCGCAGCCTTCGATTCGCGCAGGCCAAGGCCGGTAAGTTCACGAACAACCTTGATGACTTGAATCTTGTTCGGGCCGATTTCTTTCAGCACGACATCGAATTCGGTCTTTTCTTCTTCTTCGGCGGCTGCTTCCACCGGTGCGGCGGCAGCCACAGCCACCGGTGCAGCGGCCGTCACCCCAAACCGGTCCTCCAGCTCATGTACCAACTCGGACAATTCCAGCACAGACATCTGTTCGATGGCTGCAATGATTTCATCTTTTGTCATGATCTTCTGTTCCTCCTGATGTCAAATGGTTTCCGTACGAATTACGCTTCTTGCAATTGATCTGCGCGGGCCTGAAGCACATAGGCCAAAGCGCGCAGAGGTCCCCCAAGTACACCCACAAGCCCACTCAGAGGCGACTGTATGCCGCCCGCCACCTTGGCCAGCAATACATCGCGGCCAGGCAAGGCTGCCAGGCGCTTCACGTCATCGACCGTAATCACCTTCGTACCCAGCAAGCCACCTTTGATGACGAATTTTTCGCTCGTGTTTGCAAACTGAGTCAAACTTTTGGCTGTTCCAGAAATGTCACCGTGGCAAAAAGTCACGGCCGTTGGCCCGTTCAGCAGTTCATCTGGGAGCTCGGCTCCCAGGTTTGCAATAGCCAGTTTTACGAGGGTGTTCTTTACGACATGTACCTCTCCGCCAGACGGCCGCACCTTGGTGCGTAGTGCCGTGATTTCTGGGACAGAGAGCCCGCGATAGTCTACAAGGATCGCTGCTTCACCCTTTTCAAACCGTTCCGTATAGCTCGTAACCAGTTCCTCTTTTTCCTTACGGCTAAGGGGCAATGGTTTCACCTCCTTTCTGATAAAAATAAAATGTCCTCGCGCCAACCGACGCAGAGGACATACCATCACAGGGGAGAATCTCTGTGACCCCTCGTGCCTCGGCAGGCGTTCCCCGGTGGGAACATTACAGTTGAACCCTACCTGCTTTCTCTGGCGATATTCTGTTGTAGTACGCTGCTGCCAAAATCAGCGGTCAGCGTACTCAGTCAAACTGCAAGGCTTGCGTAGTGTCCAGACGCACGCCAGGCCCCATCGTGGAAGCCAATGTAATCCGCCGAATATACTGCCCTTTTACGGCGGGTGGTCGGGCCGCAACCACTGTTTCTAACAGCACGCTCAGATTCTCCTGCAGTTTTTCTTCAGGAAAACCAACCTTGCCAATCGGCACGTGCATATTCGCCAGCCGATCAACCCGAAACTCAACGCGCCCTTTTCGCGTCTCCGTTATCACGCGTTCCAGGTCCTCTTGGCGCACGACGGTCCCCGATTTCGGGCTAGGCATCAGGCCGCGTGGGCCAAGCACCCTGCCCAATCGCCCAACCTTTCCCATCACCGGTGGAATGGCAATCGCCGTATCGAAGTCGAACCAGCCGCCTTGAACGCGCTCCACCAAATCTTCCAGGCCGACAAAATCGGCGCCGGCATCTTCGGCAATCTTTGCTGCTTCCCCTTCCGCAAAGACGAGGATACGCACGGTTCGGCCTGTACCATGCGGCAAGACGACCACGCCGCGGACTTGTTGGTCCGCATGGCGGGGATCCACGCCCATGCGCAAATGAACTTCAACAGTTTCATCAAATTTCGCAAAGGCCAGTTGTTGAACCAAGGCCAGTCCCTCTTCGGGACCGTAGGTTCTGGTCTTCTCTACACGTTGTCTTGCTTCCAAATACTTCCGACCTTGTTTCGGCACGACATATTCTCCTTTACGGGTAACCGTTCGGTAGGGATAAAGAATTTGCCCCAAGTTGCACGATTGCCGCGAATTCTTATTGTTCTTTTCGCACAATGTGCTGCACTGGTGGCAGAGCATTCTTAAGCCCATTCAGAACGTCTACCTTTGTGGTACCTGCGGGTTGTCAGACCCTCCCACATAAATCTATCGTTCGACGACTCGAATTCCCATGCTGCGCGCTGTGCCCGCGATCATTTGCACGGCACCTGCCAGATTTATTGCATTCAAGTCCTTCATTTTTAGCTGCGCGATTTGCTCCAATTGCCCAACCGTTACCACACCAACTTCTGTACGATTAGGTTCGCCGGACCCCTTTTCTATTTTTGCAGCCTTCTTCAAAAGGTCAACAGCCGGCGGCGTTTTTGTGATAAATGAAAACGACCCGTCTTGGTAAATCGTAATCTCTACGGGCACAATGGATCCTGTCTGATTTGCAGTACGGGAGTTGTAATCCTTGCAGAATGCCATGATGTTGACGCCGTGCTGGCCCAATGCCGGCCCGACGGGTGGGGCAGGGTTGGCCTTACCTGCCGGAATTTGAAGTTTGACTACAGCCTTTACACGCTTTGCCATGAATCGCCTTTCTGTTATGCTCGTTCTACTTGTAAGAAATCTAACTCTACGGGTGTCTCGCGACCAAAGAAGGAAACCAACACCCGAACCTTTCCCTTTTCCGTGTCAAGCAAATCAACAGTTCCGTGAAAATCCTTGAACGGGCCGTCTGTGATTTCGACATTGTCGCCTTCCCGGAAGTTCACCTTAATTGTAGGAGCCTCCGCTTCCATACGTTTCAGGATGCGGTCAACTTCTTCAGGCTGCAAGGCCGTGGGTTTGTTGCCAAGCCCCACAAATCCGGTCACACCCGGTGTGTTCCGAACCACATACCATGAATCGTCGGTCAAGAACATCTCGACAAGGATGTAGCCCGGAAAAATCCGTCGCTCAGCCGTACGGCGCTGGCCTCCTTTTAACTCAACCTGCTCCTCTGTGGGGACAATTACCTGAAAAATCTGGTCTTGCATCCCCATCGACTCGATGCGGCTTTCCAGATTCTTCTTGACCTTGTTTTCATAGCCAGAGTAGCTGTGTACGACATACCAGTCCGCTTGTTCCCGCTCTTCCGAGTCGGAATCTGGAGACTCGTCGTTTTCTTCGGCGAAATTTTCGGTTGGTTGAACCGTTACCTGGCTACCATCACCATCGGGAGTGGATGGCTCAAGTGAGGTTTCTTCGATTTGTTCGGGTTCTTTCTGTTCAGTCGTCACAGATTACTCCTGCCAATCCGATACCCTGATTTCGCATCAGGGAAAAAGTCACACGTGCTTGCTCCCAGCCCCGTCATTGGGGAGCGCCTTAAGCGGAATTCGCCCTGCCAATCCAATACCCTGATTTCAATATTTGCCAAGACTGTCCGACAAGACCATCCGATTCGTCATCCAAAAAGGAGAGCAAACATTTGCTGGAAAAGAAAATCGAATGTCCCCAACATGATTGCCATACCAAAGGTCACTGCCAGGACTACAATCGTAAGGTTGGTGGCTTCGTTGCGTGTTGGCCAAACCACCTTGTCTATCTCGGATCGCGTCTCCCGAAGATAACGTCTGATCCCACTTAGCGGCCCTGAAGGTTTTGCTTTTGACACTGGTCTCTCCTCCCGTCTGCTACACCCCGGTTGTTATTTGGCATTACGGTAAAATTGACACGTGGAACAGGCTTTCGAGCCTGTCAGCAGCCTGGA
>CAYWAK010000096.1:0-10081 GCA_964455755.1 uncultured Ardenticatenales bacterium
TTCTGCATGGGTGTTCGTCGACTTCTTGCGACGAGGGGAATCAGACACGCCGGCTTGATGTTGTCTGCTATCTGTCCGCTCCCCCTTCTCCTCCACGTGAGGGGAAAAAGGGGAGCGGACGTGGGTGAATTGCGACGCAAGCCTCGGTAAATACCTCCTCCTTCTTCTTGCGTCCTACCATCAACGTTCTCTATGCACTACGGATACACGCCGCGTAGCTGGGTAGAGGCTGCCACCCGGCCGATGGCCAGAATGTAGGCGGCGGTGCGCATGTTCACGTTCCGTTCCTGGGAAACGGCCAGCACATCGGCGAAACTCTTGACCATGATTTGTTCCAGGTTCTTGTTGACCTCGCTCTCCTCCCAGAAGAACGACTGCAGGTCTTGCACCCATTCGAAGTAGGAGACGGTAACGCCGCCGGCATTGGCCAGGATGTCGGGGACAACGAACACCCCTTTGTCGTGGAGGATTGCGTCCGCTTCGGGCGTTGTTGGGCCGTTCGCGCCCTCCGAGATGATGCGTGCCCGAATGCGGTCGGCGTTGCCGGCGTGGATTACCTCTTCCAAGGCGGCCGGCACCAAAATCTCGCATTCTATCTCGAGCAGCTCCTCGTTGGTGATGGTGTCCGCTTCGGAGTAGCCGATTACGGAGCCGGTCTCTTGCTTGTGCCGCCGGACTGCTTGCAAGTCCAGGCCGGCCGGATTGGTGATGCCGCCCCGCGAATCGCTCACCGCGATGATGCGGCTTCCCAGCTCTTGCTGGATCAGCTCGGCGCCGATGGACCCGACGTTGCCGAAGCCCTGCACGGCCACACGCGCCTCGCCCAAGTCAATGCCCAGGTGATGAGCGGCCTCGCGAGCTGCGAACATCACGCCGCGTCCAGTCGCTTCGCGCCGGCCCAGTGAGCCACCGATTTCGACCGGCTTGCCGGTGACTACGGCCGGAATGGAGTGCCCCTTGGTCATGCTGTAGGTGTCCATGATCCAGGCCATGGTCTGGGCTGTTGTGTTGACGTCGGGCGCCGGAATGTCCGATTCCGGGCCGATGAACATGACGATCTCGCTGGTGAAACGGCGTGTCAACCGCTCCAACTCGCGAGTTGACATCTTCTTGGGATTACAAACAACGCCCCCCTTGGAGCCGCCATACGGGATGTTGACCACGGCACACTTCCAGGTCATCCACATGGCCAGAGCGCGCACCTCATCCAGCGTAACGTCAGGATGGTAGCGGATGCCCCCTTTGGCCGGCCCGCGCGTGATGTCATACTGTACGCGATGACCCGTGAACATGCGCAGGCTGCCGTCGTCCATGCGCACCGGGAAGTTGACGGTAAGCTCCCGTTTGGGCAAGCGCAGTTTGGCCTTAATGCCGTCATCTATGTCGAGGTACTGCGCGGCTACGTCAAACTGCGACTGCGCCATTTCAAAGGGGTTAAGATTCTTTCGGTCAGACATGGTGATACCTCCTCATTGAGTTTGGGCACAATTCGGGCCACCATGGCCCCAGCGTGCCGGGCTTCTTTCGAGCAACGATTCTAAGTAAAACATTATGAAAATAGACGACGTGTTGCGTATCACGTATTGCGTTGGCCATTGAAAGTTTACGACTGACCATTAACCTCCCTCTCGTTCACGCAGCGCCTCTTGCAGAAGACGGTTGACCACCTTTGGGTTGGCTTTGCCGCGTGTGGCCCGCATGACCTGGCCGACGAGGAAACCGAGTGCCTGCTTCTTGCCCTCCAGGTATTCGCCCACCGGCCGGGGATTGTCGGACAAGACCTGCCGGATCACGCCGGCGAGCGCGTCCACTTCGCTGATTTGCGCCAATCCCTGCGCTTCGACGATTTGCTCCGGCGATTGTCCGGTGCGGGACATCTCATCGAGCACGCTTTTGCCGGCATTGGCGTTGATGGTGCCCTGCTGAACCAGCCGGATCAGGTCGACCAAAGCGGCTGGCAAGACATTCAGGCTCTCGATGCCGGCGTTTTCCTCTTTCATCAGGCGGAACAGTTCGCCGGTGATCCAGTTGGCGATCACTTTTGGCGTGACCTCGGTTTCCCCTTCGCCCCCGATTTCCACGGCCCGTTCGTAGAACGCGGCAATGTCGCGGTCGGCGGTCAAGACGCCGGCGTCGTAGGCCGAGAGTTCGTAGTCGCGCACAAACCGCTGGCGCTTTGCTTCGGGCAACTCGGGGATTCGCTCGCCGATTCTGGCGACCCAGGCGGGCGCGACCTCCAATGGCGGCAAGTCCGGCTCCGGGAAGTAGCGGTAGTCGTGCTCTTCTTCCTTGCTGCGCTGCGATACCGTGCGATTTTCGGAGGAGACCCAGCCGCGCGTTTCCCGTTCAATCGGCTCGCCCCGTGTGAGCAAAACCGACTGGCGTACCAGCTCGTATTCGAGGGCCAGCTTGACGGCGCGGAACGAGTTCATGTTCTTCACTTCGACCGGTATGCCCAATGCCTCTTCGCCGTGACGCCGCACGGAGATATTCGCGTCGCAACGAAAGGCGCCGGCCTCCATGTCGGCGGTGGAGACGCCCAGGTAGCGCAGAATCATGCGCAGTTGGACGAGATACGCGCGGGCCTCTTCCGGCGAGCGGATGTCCGGCTCGGAAACGATTTCCATGAGCGGCACACCGGAGCGGTTGAAATCTACCAGGCTGGCGTCGTCCACGTGATAGAGCCGGCCGGTGTCCTCCTCCAAATGGACGCGCCGAAGGCCCACGCGCTTCCGTTCGTTGTTCAGATCGAACGTCAGATGGCCGTTGATCGCCAGTGGCAAGTCATACTGGCTGATCTGGTAGCCCTTGGGCAGGTCGGGGTAGGGATAGTTCTTACGATCCCATTTTGTGTAGGCCGGAATCTGGCAATGCAGCGTCAGACCGGTCATGATCGTGAACTCCACCGCCTTGCGGTTGATCACGGGGAGCACGCCGGGCATGCCCAGGCAGACCGGACAGACGTGTGTGTTCGGTTCCGCACCGGCGTACTCGGCGCTGCACGAGCAAAACATCTTCGATTTTGTCAGCAATTGGGCGTGTACTTCCAGCCCAATTGCCGCCTCATATTCAGCCATACGATCTAACCTGTTCTGAAAATAAAGCGTCGCGTGTCACGTTGGCGTGCCTTACGCTCCACGCCCCGGCCCCTTCCCCTTACTTTGCATAGCGCCGTACGAACGATTCCATGCGCCCCAAGGCCTCTTCGATGTCGGCCAGGGAGGCGGCGTAGGCACAACGCACGTAGCCCTCGCCACTAGCACCGAACGCACTGCCCGGCACAACCGCCACCTTCTCCTCGAACAGCAACCGGTCCGAGAACTCTTCGCTGCCCAAGCGAGTACGCTCGATGGACGGGAAGGCATAGAAAGCCCCGTGTGGCTCGAAACAGGGCATGCCCACATCGTTCAACCCTTTCACGATGACCTGCCGTCGCTGGTCGTACTGGTGAACCATGTCTTGCACAGCCTCTTCACCACTGCGCAGCGCTTCAATCGCTGCAATCTGGCCGGTGGTCGGCGCGGACATAATGATGTACTGGTGAATCTTGCGCATACCCCTGAGTAAATCTGCCGGCGCGGCCACATACCCCACACGCCAGCCGGTCATGGCATAATCCTTGGAGAAGCCCCCCATGAGAATGGTGCGATTGTGCATGTCCTTCAGGCTGGCAAAACAGACGTGGGGCATATGGTAGACCAACCGGTCATAGATTTCGTCGGACAGCACGGTCAAGTTGTATTGTTCCGCCAGCCGGGCAATATCCTCCAACATGTGCCGTGGCATGACCGCCCCTGTCGGATTATTCGGATAGCCGATCAGAATGGCCTTCGTGCGGGGCGTGAGGGCCTCTTCGATTTCTCCCGCCGTCACCCGGAAATTTTGGTCTACGTATGTAGGCACCGGAACCGGCACACCGCCGGCAAAGATCACCGAGGGGTTGTAGGCGACGAACGACGGCTCCGGCACGATGACCTCGTCGCCGGGATTTATCAGCGCGAGCATGGCCAGGTGCAAGGCCTCGGATACCCCCACGGTGATCAGAATCTCGTCCAGCGGATCATACGTGACCCCGTATAGCTTCTGCAGGTGTTTAGCCAGCGCCTCTCGTAGCTCCAGTATGCCTGCGTTGGAGGTGTACGATGTCTCGCCTGCGTTTAGCGATGCGACCCCTGCGTTTAGGATGGGGGCCGGGGTGACGAAGTCGGGTTCACCGACTCCCAGGGAGATGACGTCCTGCATGGTGGCAATGACGTCAAAGAATTTACGCAGACCGGATGGTGGTACAATCGAGACTCTTTTGGCTAAACGTGACAAGATTCTTCCTCCTGTTCCTCTTCAATTAGAGTAAAGTGTCCAGCAGTTGGTGAGGCAATCCAAAAGTTTCGGCCACCGCCGGATACGTAATTTGGCCGCGATAAACGTTGACCCCTTTTGCCAACGCGGGGTCTCGTCGGACAGCCTCTTTGAACCCACGATTTGCCAATTCAATGGCATAGGGCAATGTCGCGTTGGATAGCGCAAATGTCGCGGTGCGTGGCACGGCCCCCGGCATGTTGGCTACACAATAGTGCAGTACATCGCCCACGAAAAAAGTCGGATCGCTGTGCGTGGTCGGGTGGGTCGTTTCCACACAACCACCCTGATCCACGGATACGTCCACGATGACGCTGCCCGCTTTCATGGTTTCGACCATCTTGCGGGTGACAACGTGCGGCGTCTTCGCCCCCTTGACCAGTACGGCCCCGATGACGACATCGGCGTAGCGCACGGCGTCTGTGACATTGCGCAGATTGGCGCTGAGCGTCGTCAAGCTGCCGTGCAAGATTTGCTCCAGATATTCCAAACGCTCCAGGCTTTTGTCAATCACCGTCACATGCGCGCCCATGCCCAGGGCGACCTGTGCCGCGTTCGTGCCCACGGTACCCCCCCCCACAATGACTACATCGGCCGGCCGAACGCCGGGGATGCCACCTAACAGTTTTCCCCGTCCTCCGTTGATCTTTTCCAGATAGCAAGCCGCAACCTGGATCGCCATGCGGCCGGCAACCATGCTCATCGGTATGAGCAGCGGTAACGATCTGTCGTTCCGTTCGACCGTTTCATACGCGATTCCGGTCACACCCGTGCGCGTCAGTTCGTCGGTCAGCTCCCGTGTTGCCGCCAGATGAAGATAGGTGAAAAGGAGCAGCCCGTCCCGCAGGTAGGGATACTCACGCCGCAACGGCTCCTTGACCTTGAGAATCATGCCGGACTGCTGCCAGACCTCGGCTGCGTCGGCGAGGACACGCGCCCCGGCTGCTGCGTACTCGTCGTCGGAGAAGAGGCTGCCTTCCCCGGCGCCGGCCTCCACCAGCACGGTGTGGCCCTCGTGACACAATGCTTCCACGCCCCCCGGTGTAATAGAAACCCGATTTTCGTTGTCCTTGATTTCCCGCGGAATCCCAATGATCATCTTTGATCCTCCTTCTTTATGGTTTTCAATCTCCATTGATCAATCGCTTCCAGATATGCCAGGTGGAAGCGTCCATCCCCAATTGTGCGCACGTGAAAGTGTGGGCCTTGCGGCTCCCGCCAGGTGCGTTCCACTTCTTCCACGGTATACTGCCGGCCTGCCCACCGGAACGACGCCGGACGTTGGGCGTACGCGTGGCCCGAATAGCAACTCACGTGCACGGTCTCGCCGTTCACTGTTCCTGTTCGCTCAACCAGTCATCAATCTGGGACGTATCGCCTACGTTCAACCTTTTCAGGCTGCTGCGCACATGCGCATTGTTGCCGATCAACGAGTGGGACAACATGGCCGTCTCGATTCGCGAACCTTCGTTGACGATGCTGTCTTTGATGATCGAATGCACCACTTCGCTGCTGTTTGCCAGACTAACGTACGGGCCGATGACCGAGTTGGTGATCCGGCAATCCTCGCCCACGCTGACATACGGGCCGACCACGGCATTATCGATTGTGGCCGACGGCGCGATGGAGACCGGCGGAATGACGATAGCCCGTTCCGACGACTGCCCGTCGGTGACCGTCTTGCGCAACAAGTAGCGGTTCGTCTGCAACAGGCTTTCCGCCGTGCCGCAATCTTCCCAGACGTCAATCGTCCGGGCGTTCAATTTTGTGCCCTGATCCACCATCAACTGGAGTGCGTCGGCCAGGTAGTATTCTCCCTGCGTCTGCTGCCCCCGGCGAAGCAATTCGTCAATGCAGTCGAACAGCAGCCCATAATCCTTGATGTAGTACATGCCCACCACTGCCAAGTTGGAAACCGGTTCCGAAGGTTTCTCCACGAAGCGGGTGATGGTTCCATTGTTATCGAGCGTGACCACGCCGAAGCGGCGGGGGTCTTCCACCTCCTTGACGTAGATGACACCGTCCGACCTTACCCTTTCCAGGGATGCGAGGTCGGCCTCGAAAATCGTATCCACGAAGATGATCAGCACGGGGCCGGTGACGTGTTCGCGGGTCAGGCGAATGGCGTGCGCCTGGCCGCGCAGTTCTTTTTGCGTCACATACGATGTCGGAAAGTCATAGTTGGCCGCGACATACGCTTTGATTTGCTCGCCCAGATAGCCGACGATGAAGACCATCTTTTCGATGTCCAGGCCGGTCAGCTTGTCCAAGATATGGCCAAGCACCGGTTTGCCGGCCACGCTGACCAGCGGTTTCGGTTTTGTATGCGTGTGGGGCCGCAAACGTGTGCCCAGCCCTGCTACCGGAATGACAACTTGCATGTTCTACGCTCCTCGTTGAGTTAATCCTTCAGGCAGGTTCCAAAGCTACGAAACGCTGTTCGACCTTCTTCCATCATTTCATTCTCCGCGTATTGCGTGTTGCGAAATCCGTTGACCGTTGAAATTTGCCATTACGGTAAAATTGACACGTGGAACAGGCTTTCGAGCCTGTCAGCAGCCTGGCAAGGCTACTCCACGTGTGGCTTTTGCTCCAATGCGAAATTTGGTAATCGCTCCACGCTCTCACGCTCCACGCCCCACGTCCGGCCGGCGGGTGTGCCAGTCGGTGGCCTGTTCATAGGCACGGGCCGCGCGCAAAATCGTCGCTTCGTCAAAGGCGCGCCCCTGGAATTGCAGGCCCACCGGCAGCCCGTCCACGAAACCGCAAGGCACCGAAATGCCCGGCAGGCCGGCCAGGTTCAGCGAGATGGTGAAGATGTCGGTCAGGTACATTTGCAACGGATCGTCCACGTGCTTCCCGATGGGGAAGGCCACGGCCGGCGTGGTCGGCACGGCCAGCAGGTCGCATTGCTCCAGGGCGCGGTCGAAATCCTGGCGGATCAGCGTGCGCGCCTTGAGCGCTTGCAGGTAATAGGCGTCGTAATAACCGGCGGAGAGCGCGTACGTGCCGAGCATGATGCGTCGCTTGACCTCTGCGCCAAAGCCTTTGCCCCGGCTGTCGCGGAACATGTCCCAGATGTCGCCCCCCTCTTTGCGCAGCGAAAGCCCAAAGCGCACGCCGTCGTAGCGGGCCAGGTTCGCCGAGGCTTCCGCCGGGGCAATCAGGTAATAGACGGGCAGCGCGAATTTGGCGTGGGGCATATCGACCGGCACGATCTGCGCGCCCAATTCCTGTAACCGGTCGAGTGCCGAGAGGATGGTCTGCTCCACCGCCGGGTCCATGCCGCTCATAAAATATTCCTTCGGCTTGCCGATGCGCAGCCCCGCAAGGTCGTTGCTCTGCGTCTGCAGCAAGGCACGGAAGGGCGGAACGGGTTCGTCAACCGAGGTCGAGTCTTTGGGGTCATGGCCGGCGATAGCCTCAAGCAGGATCGCCGCGTCTTCGACGTCGTGTGTCAGCGGACCGATCTGGTCGAGCGACGAGGCGAAGGCGACCAGTCCGTAGCGCGAGACACGCCCGTACGTCGGCTTCATGCCGACCACGCCGCACAAGCCGGCCGGCTGGCGGATGCTGCCCCCCGTATCGGAGCCGAGCGCGCCGGCGCATTCGCCGGCTGCCACGGCCGCCGCAGACCCGCCGCTCGAGCCCCCCGGCACACGCTCCAGATTCCACGGGTTATGGGTCGTGAAGAAGGCGGAGTTCTCCGTTGAAGAGCCCATCGCGAACTCGTCCATGTTGAGTTTGCCCAGTATCACGGCGCCGGCATCGTGCAATCGCCGGATGACTGTGGCGTCGTAGGGCGGAACGAAGGTTTCCAGGATGCGCGAACCGCATGTCGTGCGCGTGCCTTTCGTGCAGATCAGGTCTTTGACGGCCAACGGCACGCCGAGCAGGGGCGCGCGCTCTCCGGCTGTCCGGCGACGGTCTGCTTCTGCGGCCTGTTCCAGGGCGCGTTCGGCCATCACCATCAGGTAGGCCTTCACCTGCGTGTCCACCACTTCGATACGATCCAGGTAGGCCTGTGTCAACTCGACCGACGAAGCCTCGCCGCGGTCCAGCAGGGCCAGCGCCTCGTGGATGGTCAATTCAGCTACGTTCAAAACGGTTGTCTCTCCATTTCTCGAAGTACCTGGTCATAGAGATTTAGGACGCTTTGCAGGTTTCCGTCCAGCGAGTACCTCTCCTCAACACGCCGGCGGGCCAGGCGCGAAAGTTCCTGGCGGAAGTTGGGGAAGCGGATCAGTGTATCCAGGGCAAGCGGCAGTTGCCCGGCGAGCTGTTTGGGATCGAGGAGCAGGCCGGCGTTACGCAAGGCCTCACCGTCGGAGCCGACGTCGGTGGCGATCACGGCATTGCCGCAGGCCATCGCTTCCAGCATCGAGAGTGACAGCCCTTCAACCTCGGAGGGCAGCACGAAAATGTCCGTCGCCTGCAAAATCTGTACCACGCGTTCTTGGTCGGTGAGCAAGCCGGTAAAGATGACCTGCTCGTTTGTCTCGTAACGCTGTGCCAGCCGTTCGAAATCACCGCCTGTACCGACAACGACGATCTTGTAATCGGCCGGCAAATCAAGGCTGCACCACGCTTCTAGCAATGTGCCCACGTTCTTTTCCGGATCGACACGGCCACAGAACGTGGTGAGGTGCGTCGCTTGCACTTCAGCCTTGAAGCCACTGCGGCCGGGGGTAAAAACCCCGATGTCCACACCATTTGGGATCACGGCGACTTTGTCGGCCGGCAGACCGTAGCTGTCGAGCAGCGCGCGTTGCTCCTCCGAAAAGACGATGACGGCGTCGTAGCGGGCCAAGGGGCGCGCATACAGCCGGTAGAGGGCGCGTGTTCCGGTCGACCACAGGCCCAGCCGCCGGTCATACGGGACGTGAAAAGTGGCCACAATCGGGATGCCCAAGTCGTGGCACAGCTCGGGCAAATTGAAATCGAGCAAGGAGAACGACATCGAAACGTGGGCCACGGAGACCGATTCTTCCTGCAGTTTCTGTGTGATCAGGGAACGGGCATTGGGCGAAGAAATAATGTCGTGATTAAAGGCGTTGAACGAACCGATGCGGACTCCATTCGGATCGGGCACATCCTCTTTGCCGTGATAGAAGAAGATAATTTCATGGCCGGATGCGCGCAGGCCTTGTGTGATCTCTTTGGAGTACGTGAGGAGGCCGTTGCCTCGCTCGCGGGCTTTGTGCCCAAACCAGGCGATTTTCATGAGTTGGATTCTTCTAACACCAGGGGTACGCGGAAACAGTTGTCGGCAGTGTCCGGTGCATTGGCCAGAATCTCATCACGGGAAAACGAAGCACGTACCTGGTCGTCACGCATGACATTGCTAACCGGAAGAACATGGGCCATAGGCCGCGCGTCTTTCGTATCTAGCTCCGTCAACATCTCCACGTAGCCAAGGATCGAGGAGAGTTGATCTTGATAACGTTCGACTTCTTCGTCGGTGAGGCCCAGCTTGGCCAATTCGGCAATGTGCTCAACTTCTTGACGCGAAAGTTTCATGGTGACTTGCCAGATATCCACAACTCAGGAATTACAATCGGAACACCAAAACCTCGGGCTTATTATATCACTTTCTTATCTGACAAGCAAGCTTTCGTTCGTGAGCGTATTGTATCTTGTTTGGTTGAAATTCGATTTGAGCATGAGTTGCATTATTAAAAGTACGCGTGTATTTGTTTACCGCCGAGACGCAGAGGGCGCAGAG
>CAYWAK010000097.1:0-2252 GCA_964455755.1 uncultured Ardenticatenales bacterium
CGTGGAATTAGAACCATGTCGTCGTCGGAGGACGACCTGTCGTAATTCGGATAGTCCCACAGATCGCACCGCACGGCCGCCAGAGCGTCCCTGAAGGTCACCCCCACCTTGGGAGGTTGCTTGGCACACAGGCAATCTTTCTGGGTGGAGTGTTTTGGCTATGAGAACAACCAGGCTGAAAACTCCGATTAAAGCCCATATGTGCCATCACTTTTGCAATTGTTTCCGTCACGAGAAAGGAGCAACGCATGTTTTCACCAGCCCTTCGCCACAGATTCTGGATTGTACTGTTCTTGCTGTTTGCCCTCTCCACCGTCATACCGGCGGCAATGGCTGCCCCACCCGCGGACGCGCCCTCCCCGGCGAGCGTTTTCGCGCAAATGCAACATCTGGCCACAGGGCCGCTGGCCGTTCACTGGGATGAAACTACAGGCGTGCCGCGATTCCTGCGCGGCGCAATCCCCTTCGTGCCTCCCGAAACGAAGCAGTCTGCTACGGCACGCGCGCTGAGCTTCTTTGAGCAATATCGTGACCTGTACCTGATGCACAACCCCGCAGCCGAACTCGCCGAAATCGCAGTGCAAACCGACAAGTTCGGCATGACTCATGTGCGTCTGCAACAGGTGGTGCATGGCGTGCCGGTGTGGGGCGCGCAAATGATGGTGCATTTTACTTCCGAAGGACACATTCGCGCAGTCAACGGCACGTACCTGCCCGGCACAACCGCGGACACGACGCCGGCCATAGATTTCGGCCAGGCTGTCCGGCTGGCCCGCACCAACTTGCTCGTGGATGATCGCGCTGCGTTGAATCAGGATCAATCCGGGCTTTTCGTCTACCGGCGACATGGCACCACCGCCCTGGCCTGGAAAATTCAAATCTTTGCCGATACCCCACTGGGCAACTGGACAATCTTTGTTGATGCGCATGATGGCTCTATCATTCACAGACTCAACGCCCTCGATACGGCAAAGAATCGGCAGACGTATGACGCCGCGCACGGTAGCAGCCTGCCCGGCACGCTGGTATGCAACGAATCCGACCCTTCCTGCAGCGCCGGCGACGCCGCCGCGAAGGATGCGCACACCAACGCCGGACGTACCTACGACTATTATTCCACCAAATTTGGCCGGGATAGCTACGACAACGCCGGCGCTACCCTGATCTCCTCGGTCCACTACCGGACCAATTACAACAACGCTTTTTGGAACGGTACGCAAATGGTCTATGGAGATGGAGACGGCGTAACGTTTTCGTATCTCAGCGGGGCGATTGACGTAGTCGCACACGAACTAACCCACGCGGTTACGGGCCAGACTGCCGATTTGATCTATGAGGATCAGCCAGGTGCATTGAACGAGTCGTACTCCGACGTGTTTGGCGTCTTTGCCGAATTCTATGCCGACCCGGCGCACGCCGACTGGCTCTTGGGCGAAGACGTTTACACGCCGGCCACACCTGGTGATGCGCTGCGCAGCATGTCTGACCCCACGCAGGGGACCTACAGTGCCAACGACCCGCGCAACAGTGGGGGCCAGCCGGACCACATGACCAAGTATGCCCACTATCCCCTTGTCATTGACCATGGCGGCGTTCACGCCAACAGTGGTATTCCCAACAAGGCCGCCTACCTGATTGCGCATGGCGGGACCTTCTTTGGGGTGCCCGTCACGGGCATCGGCAATGCGAAGACTGAGCAAATCTACTACCGCACGCTTACGCATTACCTGACCCCGATGTCAAACTTCTGGGATGCGCGGGAGGCAAGCATTCAGAGTTGCAAAGACCTGATCGGCTCCTTTGGGATCTCCCCTGCTAACTGCAACTCAGTGCAAAATGGCTTTGCGGCTGTGGGTGTTGGGCCCAGTTCAACAATGACCCAACACCTCTACTTGCCGGTGATCCAACGTCTGTCTTCGTTTGGTTACACCCCGGGAATCTATGGACAGGTCACCGACGCCGGCAGTCCGGCGGCTGGCGTGCAATTGGACCTGCGCCGATGTGTCGGTAGCTCCTGTTCCACGCAAGCTACGACAACCACGGATGGGTACGGCATGTACCGCTTCACCGGTGTGCCCACTCCCTCCAATGCCTACTACTACGTCCGCTATCTCAACCCATCAACCCAGGCCATGGGCGAGACCTCATCCACCCTGCCGGCCGGGGCCGACATCCAGGAGACTCCTTCACAGGCAACCCTGGGCGATGTGGGTCAGTTTCGTGCGCCCCCACCGCAGTCGCTGGCCGGCACG
>CAYWAK010000097.1:2352-9940 GCA_964455755.1 uncultured Ardenticatenales bacterium
GGCCTGGTATGCCGATAGTATCAATGGATACACAGCGGGGACAGACCAACCGGGGGGCAACTTCGACATCGCCGACATTGGGTTGGTCAGCCCCAGCAACAGCGCATCGCGGTCTTTCCCCGTAACCTTCGATTGGAACCGGCGAGCGGCAGCCTTCCCAGACCTGTACCAGTTCGAGATGTATGGCTCTGGCGGGTCACCCAGAGGTACGGGCAGCATCTCCGATTACCTGAGCAGTCAGTACACACTGACCTCTCTCCCCTCCGGTTTCAACACGGGCGTTCAATATTTCTGGGACGTCCTTGCCTACGGGCCGGATGGCTATGGCTTTTCCCACTACAGCCGCCGAATCACCTTCACTGCGATGGCAAACGGCGAGATAATGATGGTTGCCCAGGGTCGTGTGCCCACTGCGCAGGTGCGAGACCTGGAGTCGTTGCGACCACGTGAGAGGTAGGTTGAAAACAGCAATCAGATGCCACGCAACATGCGCACGCCCCACCATTTTCTCCTTGGTGGGGCGTGTGCCGCTCATGGGCACTGTTTCGAAAATGACGCGGCGCGGGGCCGGGCCGGCGTATTGATGATTGTCTCAAGCTCCATTATGCGGGGCCGTGCCCTTCTTCGCGCGGCGCGGAAATAGTTTCGCCCCCTCGATGATTTCGCGGACCAACTCTTCTTGTCGAAACGCCATCACATGCACGCCGGCGACCCCCGGAACTTGGCGTACTTGCTGAATGATTTCGATGCAAATCTGCTTGCCCTCTTCTTGTTGCTTGTCCTTGGGAGTCTTTTTCAGACGATCCACAATTTCATCGGGGATTACGACGCCGGGCACGCGCGTCCTGAGGAATTCGGCGGCCTTCGCGGAACGCAAGGGGCCGACGCCCACCAAAATGAAAGTTTGCTCGTGCAGGCCCATGTCGCACACCTGCTGCATGTATGCCTTGAGCCGGGGCACGTCAAAGCAATACTGCGTTTGAATGAAGTCGGCGCCGGCGGCGATCTTCTTGGCGAGGCGGTGTGGCCGCCACGCGAAAGGGGGCGCGAACGGATTGGCCGCGGCGCCCAAGAAAAGTCGGGGCGGTACGTCCAGTTTGCGACCACTGAGGAAGACGCCTTCGTCCCGCATGGTCCGCGCGATGCGCAGCAACTGGATCGAGTCGAGATCAAACACCGGTTTTGCGCCCGGCTGGTCTCCGACGCTCACGTCGTCGCCGGTCAGGCAGAGGACGTTGCGCACGCCCATCGCCGCTGCTCCCAACAGGTCTCCTTGAATGGCGATGCGGTTGCGGTCCCGGCAGGAGACTTGAAACACGGCTTCATAGCCGGCCCGTTTCAATAGCGCACAGATTCCCAGGCTGGACATGTGACAATTCGCGCCGGCCGCATCGGTGGCATTGATCGCATCCGTCACTTCGGCCAGCACCAGCGCGTTTTCGTACACGGCTTGCGGATCGGCGCTATCGGGCGGGTTCAGTTCGGCCGTAACGGCGAATAGACCGGCTCGCAAAACCCGTTCCAGGCGACTGCCCGATTTCATACCCAATTTAATCGCCGACTTTCCAGCCTTTGGGGGTCTCTTTGTCAATTTTCTGGAGCATGTTCAGCCAGGACGAGGTGCCTTGCAGCGCTCGATTGACCGGTGGTTGAAGTTCGCGCATCTCGTCGCCATACCATCTCATGGTCTGCGAACGCAGGTAGGCTTTCGTCCACACACAGTCCATTTCCGGCTTCACTTCGCATTTGCCGTTGGACCGTACTCCGCCGCAGGGGCCGTTGCGTAGATTCTTGGGGCAGGTCATCGGACAAGTCATCCCCGTGGAATGGAGTATGCACTGGCCACACATCTGACAATCCCAGACAGCGCCTTTCAGCACTTCCTCGCCGAACACAAACAGGGGTTGCAGACGGGGGAAGCCAAGACGGGCGAGCAGCGGCGATGTGCGCTGCATCAGCCGCTCGGTCCAGCGATAGGCCGATTCCAGGGCGCGTGCATGATCGAGTAGAGACACCGGTTTACCCCTTCGCTTTCATGGCCATCAATTTCTTGGCGATGTCGACACCCGTCGCGGAGTCCAGGCCATACGCATCGGCGCCGATGTCTTCGGCCCAGGCCTCGTTGACCGGCGCCCCGCCGACCATCACCTTCACTTTGTCGCGCAGTCCCTGCTGCACCAACGCTTCGATGACCGTGCGCATGTAGGGCATGGTGGTGGTTAACATCGCAGACATTCCCAAAATGTCTGCTTCGTGTTCTTGCACCGCGGCAGTGAAACGCGCTGCATCTATATTGATGCCCAGGTTGATCACCTGGAATCCTGCGCCTTCCAGCATCATGGCCACCAGGTTCTTGCCGATGTCATGGATGTCGCCCTTGACCGTGCCAATCACAAACGTGCCGGCACGTGTTGCACCGGTATCGACCAACAGGGGTTCGAGCAAAACCATGGCGGCCTTCATCGCTTTTGCTGCCATCAATACTTCGGGGACAAAAAGTACGCCATCACGAAAATCGTCACCCACGACCGACATGCCGGCGACAAGACCGTTGGTCAGGATCTCTTCGGGGGAGATGCCGCGGTCCAATGCCTCTTGCGTGGCCTCGGCCACTTGTTGCGCCATGCCATCGTACAGATCATCGGCCATGTTCTCCAACAACTCTTCATTTGTAAGGTTTTTCATTCGTTGTCCTTGTCATCTGCTTTGCAAGAAAAGTATCTCTTTGAGAAAGTGTTATGGTCCGTTCTATTTCCGCATTATGGGCAAGTAAAGGTGGTACTGCGGAGCCCAGACAATGTGGTGCAAACGGTTGTTGTTCTCGATAGCCTCGGAGAACAGGTTGTCAGGGTCCACGGCGGCGGTAATGTCCAGCCGCTGGCCGGGGGTGAGCGTCACATCGGGCCAGGCCAGGGTGATTTCGGCGCCGGCCCCGAAGCGCCACATCGTGTCGCTGATGACCTGATCGCTGCCGATCTGTTGTCCACCCTGATCGGGGTCTCCATCCCAAAAGCGCACCGTAACGTTTGCTGCGGGCGTCTCCCCACGGTTGGCCACGCGCGCTTGCAAGGTGAAGGTGACAGCCTGGCCCGGTGACACCGAGTCTGGACTGACCTGGAATCCGCGCAAGGTGAGGTCCGCGTATGGCGTGACCAGCGGCGTGACCGTGTCGGAGAAAACGCGGCCAAACTCTGTCATCTGCGCCGTCTGCCAGTCGAAGAGGCCGCCGCTAAACCCAAGACCGGTATTCGGATCGAAGGGCATCTCGTTCAGGCTGTACCAAAGCCATCTTTGCACGAGCCGGTTCTCATCCGCCGGGTACCCGACGGAGGGGTCTTGGGCGTTGAGCAGGAAGGCAAACGTTTGGGTCATGAAGTCCTTGACTTGTTGGCGACCGGCCACGCTGGCGTTGATGTCGGTGATGCACGACGGCTGTTCGTCCACCAGATAGCAGTACGGCATCAGTACGCCATACTCGCTGATGATCAGCGGCCGGTCTTGCAAGCCGCGTGCAGCCATCCATTGGCGGAACTCTTGCACCAACGTGCGGAAGATGTTCGGGTCGGCATTGTCTTTCGGCGTGTAGAGTCGTCCGTGGTCTGCGGTAAGGCCCGCCGGAATGGCCGCTCCCCAGCCTCCCCGTTGCTCTTGCAGGATCTGCACGTGGGTGTTCCACACGTCAACCGGCATCGGCTCTCCGTACCGGCCCTGATAGTTCGCCAGCACCTGATCCAGCCATTGGAGGCGCAGCGGCGTCGGTTCGATGACCCCGCCGATGGCCAGAACGGCCGTGGGGTCCGTGTTCTTGATGAAGGAATAGACATCATGATAGATTTGGGCATATTCCGGCGGCGTGCGCTCACCCTGTCCGTAGATGCCTTCCGGCTCGTTGCCCACAATCCACAACGCCCCGGCGTTTGCACGCACGGTGGCAGCGAGGTCGGGCCAGTTCGGTGGATACGCAGAAGGCTTGACCGCAATGACCTGGGCATAGTCAAGCCCGGGGAGGGCGGGTTTTGCACCGGTCTTCCAATTGGAAAACCAGCCGGTGTGCAGGGAAGAGAGGTCGTAATCGGCAATGTGCCCGTACGCGCCATTGACTCCCACGCCAAAACGGTCGGAGAGCGAGGGCAGGTTGGCCAGCGGGAAGGCCGTGGTCGGCGTACTTGTCGCTGTGGCTGTGGGTGACGCTGTAGCCGTGGGCGACGGGGTGGGCGACGGGCTGGCCGTGGCTGTGGCCGTGGGCGTCGGCGATGCCGTTGCTGTCGCCACCAGTCCGTTGCCGGGCCAGGCCGGCTGTTCGGGATAGGCGTAGGTGATCAGCAATTTCGGTCGAAGGGCTACGTCCTGGTACGTCGGACTGGCCAGGGAGATACCCGTCGAGGAGCTTGACGCTTCCAGCAACAGACCGTTGTTGCCGGACGAATCGGCGGCCCAGTTTTGCGCGATGGAGGTTACATCGAGCGTATACCATTCGCCGCCCGTATCATAACATGGTTGAAACCCGCGCCGGTCAGAGGCTGTGGGGATGCGATCTACGTATGGATCCGCCGCCCCAGGTTGCCCCCAGGCTTCGTTGTTCGCCGCTTGCACCCACGTAGCCTCGGTGGCCACCCAATTGCGCCGGAGTGGGTACGCTTCCACCCAGACCACATTTCGATTGGTGTGGTCGAGGGCATAGACACTCACCGCGGCGTGCAGGATTTGTGCGCCGGCCGGGAGCGCCGGCAGAGAGAAGCGGACCAAACCATCTTTCACCCGATCGGCGCGCAGGGTGAGTTGCTCAGATTGCTGGTTGGACGCCGTCACATTTGGACTCCAGGCATTGATTGTGGTTGCAGACGAACCGGCATAGCCGTCATGCCCCTGCTGGAGCAGCACGGTTTGCGTGCGGGTATAGGGCGAAAGCGCAAGCAGGGGGGGCGCAGAAGTAAATACCTGCGTCACCTGAATGTGATCGCGGACCGTCAGGTATTGGAAGACCTCGTCCGCCGGCGCAACCCACACTTCGTCCGTGCCGGCCGCACCGTAGGTCTGGTAGAGCTTTTCGCTGGTGCTGGCTACCCACTCTTGTTGCGTCCAGGTGCCATCGGTCTGCTTCAGGCACGTCTCCTCCACGTTATGCGTGTGCAGGCTCAGCCAGACGGGTGCGCCGATATGGTGGGCGCTTTCAAAGCGGCGTTCTGCGTCGCTGACATCGAAGCGCCCGATGTGGAGCACGTCGTTGGGGTACGTTAATGGCGGGGCTACAAACGTCAGCGCATCGGTATTTCCGCCGGCCATTTGGACGAGATGGAGACCAAAGTCATTGGGATGGGCATCAATGACGGCCTCATAGCCCGGCACAATCGCGAATGGAACGGTGAAGACGAGTGGCGTGTACCCGTCCAGCTCGCGTTCGAGCACCTGCTGGGCGTGCAGGATGTCGTCATACAGATCGGGTATTGCGTCGGCCGAGAAGTGGGCGTAGGAGTGGTTGAAAATGCTCCATCCCGCCGCGCGCAAGGCACGCACATCGTCCGGTTGCAGGTAGTCCCAGGAGCTGCCGTCCTCGTCCATCCAGTGGCCTTCGATGGCCGAAGCCGCGCGGTAGCCGTAGCGGTTCAGGTACCGCGTGCCAACGGTCAGTTGGCTCAGGAAGCCATCGTCCATGGTCAGGCTGTAAGCCCACTGCTTGTCGTCGCGCAAAGGGGCCACGGATATCTGCCCAAAGTCCGCCGGCTGCGCCGTTCCCGCCGGGACGACGTAGAGGATCAAGTCGGAACCACCGGTGGTGAATGTCACCAGGCCGGTGTCGTGTGCGTAGTCGTACGGAATCGCCTGCCCATCGGCGACAACGGTGACCGCCTGTACATCGCCCACCACCACGCGCAAGGTCACATCGGGCCGGCGGACCCAAGCGGGCACGGCAGTGCGGTCAATGTGATAGAAGAGAAACTGGTGATTGGAGGCTGCGGCTTGCCCAGAGGGGCCGTTGCTCCACAGCCAGGCTCCGGCCAAAACGGCGACCAGGAGCAAGAAGGGCAAGGTGCGTGTGCGATGTCGGGCGATAGTGTTCATGAAGCCGTCCTGTGAATCAGATAGGAGCGCAGCAAAATTAGCGCCGCCTCTGCGGAGTGGATTTTGTTCTGCGACCGCTCGTCGGGCCAGACGTGCCGTTTCACGGTTTCACCACCGACGTAGGCCAGGGCGATGTAGGTGAGGCCGACCGGCTTTTCGATTGTGCCTCCGCCGGGGCCGGCAATGCCGGTGACGGCCAGGGCCAGGTCGCTGCCCAAGGCGCGTCGCGCACCCTGGGCCATCTCGCGGGCTGTCTCCTCGCTCACAGCGCCGTGGAGGAGAAGAGTTTGGTGCTGGACACCCAAGAGTCGTTCCTTCGCTTCGTTGGAGTAGGAGATGATCCCGCCCAGAAAATAGTTGGAACTGCCGGCCACCTCGGTGATGCGGTGTCCGAGCAGACCGCCGGTGCACGATTCGGCCACGGCCAGGGTCAGGCCACCGGCGTTCAAAAGCGCGCCGATCTCAGCTTCCAGCGGCTGCGAGTGCGCGGTCATGCGACCTCCAAAACGGTTCCGCGCCCGATGACCGCCTCGCTGGGATCAATTACGTCGCGCAAGAGGTGGAGTTCTTCGGCGGTTGGCGGTTCGAGTATGGCTACGTCGTCGGCAACTTCGGGCGCGAAGCCCATCTCGGCCAGGATTGCGTCCACCGTGAAGCCGCGCAGTACGCCAAGCAGTTGCATCCGGCGGTTCGGGGCGTACCCAAAGAGGGCGCGGGAGGTGACTACGCGATAGGGGGCCGTGTCGCGCGGCAGGCCCGCGCGTTCGCGAGCACCCTCGCTGCCGTCCAGGAAGCCGGGGGACGTGATGAAGTCCACCTTCTCCACGAAGCGTCGCTTTTCGTGCATGATGATCACGATGGTGCGCCAGCAGAGGGAGGCTACCTCGTTTCCTCCGCCGCTGCCGGGAAACCGGCGTTTGGGGTGTTCGTAATCGCCGATCACGGTGGAGTTGACGTTGCCGTACAGGTCAATTTGGCTGGCGCCCAGAATGCCAACGTCCAGATAGCCGGCGCCGGCCTGGGCAAAGATCGTATTCATGTTCGTCCAGGCGAGTGAGCGGAAGCAATTGCTCGGCCCGCCCATCGTCAGGCGCACGAACGGGGTGCTCGGTTGCGGGCCGATGGCGCCGAACTCATAGAGTTGCACGAGGTCAGGCGCATGGTACATCTGCGCCAGGATGGCCGCGATCTGCGGCATCCCGTAGCCGATGAAAGCGGTCTCGCCGTTTTTCATCAGTCGCGCGCACTGGGCAATCATAAACTCCGATTCGGTGAACGTGGTAGACATGGCTCTGCCTCCTTACGTTGTGCCACCATTCGATTGGCCGGATATGGTCTCAAGCATGAGAAGCTGTTGTTATTATACTCGGAAATCGCACTTCTTTCAAGCTCGGCGTCACGGGGGAATTTGGCTGCGCCCACGGCGGCAGCAGCAGCAGCCCCGAATGAATTCGCGGTCTGCCACTCAAAACTCAAAACGCGCCCAGGCGCGTTGCCGGGCGATCAACCTGCTTCCTTCTTTCCAGGC
>CAYWAK010000098.1:0-9837 GCA_964455755.1 uncultured Ardenticatenales bacterium
AGGCCTCTGTGGCAAACAGGGGCCTGCTTGCTGTCCGGCACATTGCAAGTATCGTCCTTGTAGCTTGACCATTCCCGCTCCCGATGTTATAATGAGCATGCAACCGTTGCGCGGGCAAACTATTCGCAACGAAACATATAACAGACACCATGAGCGCACGGCAACACGCCACGTTGAGCAACAAATCGAGGCAGGCCGACCGCTTCGTTCCGGTATGGTCGGAGGGCACATTTCACGAATGGTTCACTCCTTACAGGAGGTCTTCTGCAAAAGCAGAACATGCACGGCCAAAGCACGACTTTGGCCGCGCGCCGCTTTATTCCTGCTTTCTCTTGCACTTCTCGGGTGCAATCCCGCGACCGCCCCCGCCGATTCGAGCGCGCAACCTGCCGGCCGGTTGATCCAGAACAAAGGCTCGGACACAATCGTGAACCTGGCCTTGGCCTGGGCCGAAGCCTACAGGGGTTCGCACCCCGGCGTCCGCATCTCTGTCACCGGCGGTGGTTCCGGTACGGGGATTGCCGCTTTGATCAACGGCACGGTGGATATTGCCAACGCCTCTCGAGCCATGAAAGAAGAAGAAATCAAGAACGCGAAAGCCAACGGCGCCGAGCCGTTTGAAATCACTATCGCGCAAGACGGTATCGCCGTTGTTGTCCATCCGAGCAACCCGGTAAACGAACTGACCATTGACCAACTCTCGGACATCTATACCGGCAAGATCACCAACTGGAAAGAGCTGGGAGGTGAGGACAGGCCCATTGTGCTAACGTCCCGCGAGTCGAATTCCGGCACCTACGTATATTTCCTGGAGCACGTTGTTCGCAAAGGAGACAAGAAAAGCAAGCTCCTCTTTTCGCCCGAAGCGCTGCTCCTCCCATCCTCCGAGGGCATCAGCCTGGAAACATCGCGGAACCCAAACGCAATCGGCTATGATGGGCTGGGCTACGTTACCGCCGAACAGAAAACAGTGCGCATCGCGCGCACCGCAGCCGGCCCCTTCGTCGCGCCGAGCATCGAAACGGTAAACTCTGGCGAGTACCCGATTGCCCGGCCGCTGCACATGTACACCAACGGTCAGCCGACCGGCGAGATCAAAGCCTACCTCGATTGGATCCTTGGCGA
Source organism: uncultured Ardenticatenales bacterium (assembly GCA_964455755.1). Lineage (GTDB taxonomy): Bacteria > Chloroflexota > Anaerolineae > Ardenticatenales > JAADHH01 > JAADHH01. The sequence goes on from CAYWAK010000098.1 coordinate 1,126, forward strand.
CGAAGGACAGGCCATCGTGCGGCAATTGGGTTTTGTACCCCTCCACTGAGAAGAACGGGGAGACGAATTTGTGACCACGGCACCTGCCTCAAACGAACGTTCACGTGCTGTTGTCAACTGGCGTGAATTTGCCGTTGAACAGGTCGTGCGATTGCTCGGCCTCTCGGCGATTGCGCTCGTAGCCCTGATTTTCGCCTTCCTGCTCAAAGAGGGTACGGCAACGCTGCAAGAAGTACCCCTGTCTAACCTCGCCGGCACGAAGTGGTACCCCACGTTCGGGTACTTTGGTCTCGTTCCCTTGGTGATGGGCTCTTTGCTGATTACCGTCGGAGCTGTGGCCATTTCCGTCCCTCTTGGCGTTGGTGTCGCCATCTATCTGGGCGAGATTGCGCCGGAGCCACTCCGCGACGTGCTCAAGCCGACCATTGAAGTCATCGCTGGTATCCCCTCTGTCGTGCTGGGGTTCATTGGCGTGCTGGCTTTCTCCCCCTTGATTCGCCAATACCTGGGGGCGCCGACCGGTCTGACTGCCATCACCGGCTCGGTCTTGCTGGCCTACATGGCCTTGCCTACCATCATCAGCATCGCCGAGGACGCTATGGACGCCGTGCCCAAATCGTACCGCGATGCGGCCTACGCCCTGGGCGCTACCGAATGGCAGACAATCTGGCGGGTCGTGTTGCCCTCCGCGCGATCGGGTATCCTGATTGCCGTCATGCTGGGCGTTGGCCGGGCCATTGGCGAAACCATGACCGTCATGATGGTTACCGGGAACGCAGCCCGTATCCCCACCGGCCTGGACGCATTCATCCGCCCGGCGCGCACAATGACGGCGACGATTGCTGCCGAAATGGGCGAAGTCGCCCAGGGAAGCACCCACTACCACGTGCTTTTCATGGTAGGCATCACCCTGTTTGTATTGACATTCCTGATCAACGCCTTCGCCGCCGTAGCCCTGTTCCGGAGCGAACGCCGGGGCGGAGGACGGCTCCTCTCGTGAGTAAATCATCATGCATCTGACACCGCACGGAACGCAACGAGTCGTCTTTGGCGCACTGACGGCTGCCATGGTGCTCGTTATCATCCCCCTGATCTTCGTGATCGGTTATATCGTTGTGCAAGGGGCAGGAGCCATCAGTTGGGAATTCCTGTCCGGAATGCCCAGAAGTGGTATGCGAGAAGGAGGCATCTTACCGGCCATTGTGGGTACGCTCCTTTTGACCCTGGGCACAGCCATTTTCTCGGTGCCCATCGGCATTGGGGGAGGTATCTATCTCGCAGAGTACGCGGCCGATACGCCCCTGACCCGCGTGATTCGCCTTTCCATTATTAACCTGGCCGGCGTGCCGTCTGTGGTGTATGGTCTCTTTGGCCTGGGACTATTCGTCCTGTTCCTGCAATTCGGCACATCCATCCTGGCCGGTTCGCTCACCCTGGGTATCCTGACCCTGCCGGTTATCATCAGCACGTCCGAAGAGGCGATCCGCAGCGTTCCCCAAAGCTTTCGGGTGGTCAACGCTGCCGTTGGCGGCACGATGTGGCAGGGCATTCGCCGCATCGTTTTGCCACAAGCGTTACCCGGCATCATCACCGGCGTCATCCTTGGACTGGAGCGCGCGGCCGGCGAGACCGCACCAATTCTGTTTACCGTCGCGGCCTTCTTCCTGCCCCGCCTGCCACGTTCCATCTTCGATCAGACAATGGCTCTGCCGTACCATCTGTTCGTGATCTCTACCCAGGTGCCAAGTATGCCCGTGCAAATTCAGTACGGAACTGCGCTCGTGCTGATCGTCTTCGTCCTCTCCATGAACCTGACAGCTACCCTGATTCGACGACACTATCGCCGTCGCCGGCAATGGTGATGTGACCATGGACACTCCGGCCAAAATCGAGCTGCAACATGTACACTTCGCCTACGAGGACCACAAAGTGTTGCGCGACATCAACTTGCACATCCCGCCGCACCAAATCTACGTCCTTTTTGGGCCGGCCGGCAGTGGCAAATCGACGCTCCTGCGCCTGCTCAACCGCCTGACCGATTTGAGCCTGGAAGAAACCCATCTGCAAGGCAAAATCCTGCTGGATGGGCAGGACATTTTCGCCCCCGATGTGGACGTGACCCGCTTGCGGCAGCGGGTGGGCATGGTCTTCGCCAAGCCTGTCCCGCTCCCCCTCTCCATTCGTGACAATATCACCTACGGCCTGACCCTGGGAACGAAGCGAGATCGCTCGACCCTGGACGAGGCCGTGGAAAAGTCGCTCCGTGCTGCTGCGCTGTGGGACGAAGTCAAAGATCGTCTGGACGACCCCGGATTGGCGCTATCGGGCGGGCAACAACAACGCCTCTGTCTGGCCCGCACGCTGGCCCTGCAACCCGAAGTGGTCTTGCTCGACGAACCCACCTCCGGACTGGACCCCATCTCCACCCTGCAGGTGGAAGAGGCCTTGTTCCAGCTCCGCGCATCGGTGACGTTTATCGTTGTGCCGCACAGTGTGCAACAGGCCGCGCGCGTCGCCGACCGGGCGGCCTTCCTGCTGATGGGTGAGCTGGTGGAAGAAGGCCCGGCCGATGTGCTTTTCACCCGCCCCCAAGATAAGCGCACGGAAGATTATGTAACCGGCCGCTTTGGCTAACCATGGCCATGCGCCGGCTACCCAGAAAGGCATTGCGGCAAAAGCCACACATACTCGCTCTCGGCCCCCGTCTCAGGGGCGTCTCAAGCGGGATTTGCCCTGTCAATCCGTTCTCAGGGACGAGGGACTGGGAGCTTCTGGAGGGCAACGTGCCACTTTTTCCGCAATGCGCTGAAAGGTTCTGCCATGAAAATTGTACACGCTGTCTGTCCCCACGATTGTCCCGATAGCTGCTCCATGCTGGTGACCGTGGTCAATGGCCGCGCCGAGAAAATCCGCGGCAACCCTGATCACCCGATTACACAGGGCTTCCTCTGCGCAAAGGTCAATAACTACTTGCAGTGGACGTACAACCCGAACCGCGTGCTCTACCCCCGGCGGCGCGTCGGGCCGAAGGGGAGCGGAAATTGGGAACGCATCACCTGGGACGAAGCCATCGCCGCCATCGCCGAACGGTTCCGCGAGATCGTCGCCGTCCACGGCCCGCAAGCGATCCTTCCCTACAGCTATTCCGGCACACTCGGCCTGCTCAACTTTGTCAGTATGGACCGGCGGTTCTTCTATCGCCTGGGCGCTACCCTGCTCAACCGCACGATCTGCTCCACAGCCGGCTCTGTGGCTCACAAATTCACTCTGGGGCGCGCCGGCGGAACCGATCCGGAAGCATTTTCCCGCGCCAAACTGATCGTCGTCTGGGGATCGAATCCGGTCACCAGCCACGTGCATTTGGTCCCCTTTCTGAACGAGGCGCAGAAGCAGGGTGCACACCTGGTGGTCATTGACCCGCGCCGCACACGCACCGCGCGCCGCGCCGACCGCTTTTTGCAGCCGCGCCCCGGCACGGACGCGGCCCTGGCCCTGGGCATGATGCACGTGATCATCGAAGAGAACCTCTACGATGCCGATTACGTACGGCAGCATACGATCGGTTTCGACGCCCTGCGCGAGCGGGCGCAAGACTTCCCGCCCCTGCGGGCCGCGGCCATCACCGGCCTGGATGCGGACGAAATCATAGACCTGGCCCGCATGTATGCCGCGACCCGGCCGGCGGTCATTCGTGTCAACTACGGCCTGCAGCGCCACACCAACGGCGGCATGATGATCCGCACGATCGCCTGCCTGCCGGCGCTCACCGGCGCCTGGCGCGATGTTGGCGGCGGATTCCTGTTGAGCACCGGCGCTGAATTTCCGGTCAACATAGATGCGCTGAAACGTAAGGATCTGCTGCAGGGCAACCCGCGCACGATCAACATGATCAAGCTGGGCGAAGCGCTGCTGACCGCACACGACCCGCCGCTGAAGGGGTTGTTCGTCTACAACTCTGATCCGGCAAACAGCGCACCCGATCAGACTCGCGTGTTGCGCGGCCTGGCCCGCGATGACCTGTTCACCGTCGTTGCCGACCCCTTCTTCACCGACACGGCGCGCTACGCGGACATCCTGCTGCCGGCGACCACGCAACTGGAACGCCTGGACCTGCACACGTCCTACGGCCACTATTACGTCGGGCTGAACCGACCGGCCATCGCTCCGCTCGGCGAGAGCCTGCCCAACACCGAAATCTTCCGCCGGTTGGCCCAGGCCATGGACTTCACCGAACCTTGCTTCGGCGACAGCGACGAGGCCCTGATTGACCAGGCCCTGGACAGCGACGACCCGCGTCTGGCCGGCATTACGCGCGAGCGGCTGATGCGCGATGGCTGGGCACGGCTGAACCTGCCGGAATATCCGCACCGCCCCTTCGTCGACGGGCACTTCCCCACGCCCTCCGGTCGCGTGGAATTGTACTCCGAACGGATGGCACGGCAGGGCTACGACCCGCTGCCCGACCATCACCCGCTCGTCGAGGGGCACGAGACCGACACGGACACGCTGCGCCGCTTCCCCTTGCAGCTCATCACCCCCAGCGCGCACCATTTGTTGAACAGCAGCTTCGGCGCGGTGGAGACGCTGGTCCGCAAGGAAGGCCGACCCACGCTGGAAATCCATCCCCACGACGCGGCCGTGCGCGGCATCGCCGATGGCGACCTGGTGCGCGTGTGGAATGAGCGAGGCACATGCCAGCTCTACGCCCGGGTCACCGACGACGTGCGACCCTGCGTCGTCGCCAGTCCCAGCGTCTGGTGGGCCAGCAAATCGCCGGGCAATCGCAGCGCGAACGCGACCACGGCGAACCGCGAAGCAGACATGGGCGACGGAGCCACATTCTACACCAATCTCGTGCAGGTGGAACGCAACCCTTGAGCCAACGTCAAGCAGATATGTGGTTGGTGCTCGTCACCCTGGTCTGGGGCAGCACCTTTGTGATGGTGAAAGACGCTCTGGCCAGCGTTGGCCCCGCCAATTTCCTGGCGCTCCGTTTCCTGCTTGCTGCCGCCGTGTTGGGCTTGCTCTTTCGGGAGCGGATTCGGACGAGCAGCCGCGCAGAAGTCTTGGCCGGCGCCCTCATCGGCCTCTGGCTCTTTTCGGGCTACATCCTGCAAACGATTGGCCTGCAATACACGACCTCCTCCAAAGCGGGCTTCATCACCGGCATGTCGGTGGTGATGGTGCCGGTGATCGCCACGGTGTTCCTGCGGCGTCCCCCCACGCGGCCGGCCGTCTTTGGGGTGATCCTGGCGGCCAGCGGCCTGGCCTTGCTTTCGCTGAAGCAAGACCTTTCGTTTTCTGCCGGCGACATTTGGGTGTTGGGGGGCGCGGTTTGCTTTGCACTGCATATCGTCACCATCGCCCACTTTGCGCCGGAAATGGATCCGCTGCGACTGACCTTCTTTCAAGTACTCACGACCGCGCTAATCAGCCTGGCCCTGACGCCGGTGCTCGAAGACCTGACGGTGTCGCTTCCGCTGACGGCATGGGGCGCGGTGATCTTCACCGGCGTGGTGGCCACGGCCCTGGTTCTTTCCGTACAGAATACGGCCCAGAAATTTACGTCGCCCACGCACGCGGCGGTCATCTTTGCATTGGAGCCGGTATTCGCGGCCCTGTTCGGCTACATGCTGGCCGGCGACCGGCTTGGCCCACGCGAAATCGCCGGCTGCCTGTTGATCCTGGGAGGTATGCTGGCAACCGAGCTGATCAGCGACGAAAAAAGCCCCGCGACGGTGAAGGTTGCCAAGAACTAACAAGTCGTGGTACAATAGAAGGCATGTTTGCGGAAGTAAGTTCAGAATGTGAAAAACGGGCAACCGGTCCCGCGATATTGAAACACGCGGGAGAGAATAAGGAATCAAGGCTATGCCGAGTATAACAATCGCCGCAATTCAACAGGCTATGCGCCTTCATCCCACAGAGGATGATTTTCAGACCGGCATAGAACGATTTATGCGGTTGGCCAAGAACAAGGAGGCCGACCTGGTCGTCTTTCCCGAGCTGTGTGGCCTGATGTTGGCCGGGCCCTTCTATAGCGGCCTGCGCGGTCGCCTGTTGAAGCAGTCGGTCACCAGCACGGAAAAGTCGCAACCGTTCGTCTCCCGCGTGCGGAAGCGGGTGATGGGCACCCTGGCCGGCACGGCTGCCGGAATGTTGGGGGGCGTGTCGCAGGCCCTGCCCGGTGCGATCAAGGAGCAAAGTGATGTGCTGCGCGAGTCGTACCTGCGCATATTCTCCGAGGCGGCACGCAACCACAGCGCCTATGTGGTTGGCGGTAGCATCTACCTGGAGGACGATGACGGGAAAGTTCGAAACCTTTCCGCCCTCTTTGCGCCGGATGGCGAGCTGATGGGATGGCAGGCCAAGTTGAACCTCAACAAACTTGACCGCAAATTCTGCGTGGCCGGCAAAAGCTATCAGGCCTTCGAGACTGATTTTGGCCGGATCGGCATCCTGGTAGGGAGCGAAGTGCTATTCCCGGAAACAACGCGCCTTTTGGCGTTTTCCGGTGTAGAGGTGTTGGTCAACCCGCTGGCCTGCACCAGGCTGAGTACGGCCGGCAAAATGCGCATGGCGATGCTGGCCCGGGTGCAGGAGAATCAAATCTTTGGCGTGCAAAGTTACTTGGTCGGCCCCAACCCTTTGGGTTACGAAGAAGAAGGCAAATTCAGGGGCCGGTCCACCCTGTTCGCCCCGCTGGAGATCACCCGACGGAATAGTGGCGTGCTCGCAGAAATTGGCACGCAGGAAGGAGAAGGCTTTGTAACGACAAGTTGTGATATGGATGCATTGCATCAACTCTGGCTCAACCCGGACATTGCTGTTCGCCGTGACATCGAGATGGCCGTCTATGGGGAGTTGGTGCCGCCCGTTTACAGGGCAGGACGGACGATCTCGGAAGCTGCTGTGGCCGACCAACAAACATCACTGGCGGCGCTGCCCTCCCCGATACCGGAGGAGCAGGAGGCCATCGCCACGTTCCTGGAATATACCACTCCCGAGGACATCGCCCCCGAGGACACGGCAACAGCGGACGACACCCCACAAGGTATCAGTCCGTTAAGGGAAGAGCAGGATATACCCGTTGAGGCTGACGCCAATACCGTATGAAAAGCCGAAGCTGATAGACCAAATCGTTGCCGCAAAACGGAAAGAGTTGCTGGCAAAAAGGATTCAGCAGCCATTATCTCTTCTCCGTGAGCAAATTGAGCGGCAAGGCCCTGCCCGGTCGTTGGTGACGGCGCTCAATGAGCCGGGGCGACACCTCATCGCCGAAATCGTCAGCACTTCACCCGTGCGAGGCGACTACGCGGTAAGCGAGAGTACAGCCGAATTGGCCAGGAGTTTGACTTCTGCCGGTGCGGCAGCCCTCTCTGTCGTCACAGAGTCCCGCCATTTCAGCGGGGGCATACGTGACCTAATATCGGCCCGCGAGACAGTCTCCTGCCCCCTGATTCGCCGTGACTTTATCATGCATTCCTATCAGGTTTACGAATCTCGCGCCTATGGGGCAGACGCCGTTTTCTTGATGACCACGTTGCTGACCACTGCTCAAATCGAGGAACTGATGGCTGTTTGTGTGGAGCTGGGCATGGAGCCGGTGGTAGAAGTACATACGCAGGCCGACTTGCAGCGCGTCACCCGCCTTCGCCCGCGATTGTTATGTCTGAATGATTGGCGACTGGAAGACTTTTCGCTGGAACAGGGAACGGCGCTGGAACTCTTGGCCCACGCGCCGGACAACGCTTTGACCGTGGCTTCCGGCAACATTCAGACCTTTGAACAAGCGTCGGCCCTCTTTGCGAAAGGGGCAAAAGCGATCCTGGTTGGCGCGGCCATGGTCACTGCCCAAGACCGCCGGGCAAAAGCCCACGAACTGCTGGAGGGGATGCAGTGATCGGGACGCTGATTAACGTCGCCACGGTGTTGTTGGGCGGCAGCACAGGAACGATAGTCGGACACCGTCTGCCGGCAAAGATGCACGAGACGATGATGCACGGCCTGGGTCTGGTCACCTTTCTCGTCGGCCTTGACATGGCCTTGAAGACGAACAATATTCTCATCGTGATGGGGAGCGTATTGCTCGGAGGGATCATTGGGGAATGGTGGCAGATTGAACGAAGGCTGAACGACTTTGGCCGGTGGCTGGAAGCCCGCATTGATCCGGTGCAGGATGACGTAGCGGACCCGCCGTCGTCGGTGGGACGGGCATTCGTCACCGCCAGTTTGGTGTTTTGCGTGGGGCCAATGTCGATCCTGGGAGCTATTCAGGATGGGATGACCGGCGATTTTCGGCTGCTGGCCATCAAATCGTTGCTGGACGGCATCGCCGCAATGGCCTTTTCGGCGACGATGGGCTGGGGTGTGCTGTTAGCGGCCATCACGATTCTGCTGTACCAGGGAGGCTTGAGCCTCCTGGCCGGCCTGGCCGGCGCTGGCTTCGCCGCCAGCCTGACCCCCGACCGTCCCGAAATCGTGGAGATGACGGCCACGGGTGGCGTTTTGATTATGGGCATCGCGCTGCTCTTATTAGACCTGAAAAAGATGCGCGTTGCCAACTTCTTGCCGGCAGTCGCTCTTGCGCCACTCATTGTGACGCTGCTAAACTATCTATGACACCACTGAAAAAGCCCATTACGGTAAAATTGACATGTGGAACAGGCTTTCGAGCCTGTCAGCAGCCTGGAAAGGCTACTCCACGTGTGG
>CAYWAK010000099.1:0-9757 GCA_964455755.1 uncultured Ardenticatenales bacterium
ATTATACCTTCTTTTGAAAATAGGGCAACCATCGTCCGGGACAATTGCCTTTAGTTCTTTGTACCTGCCACATCTGGAATACACCGCAGAGTAGAAGCAGTTTCTCCTTTTATCCTCTGCGTCCTCCGCGTCTCGGCGGTGAGATATAGGTAATCACCAGTCCTTCTTGCTTGACGATATTCCATTACGATGTTAAAATAAAGAGGCTTGGCAATGAGCGCACAAAATGAACGAGTGGAGGAGAAGATGAGAACCATGGAGAGAATCCTGATAGCAGATGAAAGCAGACTCCATCGGGCTGTGGTTACAACGATTCTTCGTGAAGCAGGCCATTCGACCCTCGAAGCAAAAGATGGGCCATCGGCGCTGGCTCAAACATCGAAACTGGACCCTGACTTGCTCATCCTGGACTGGCTCATGCCGGGGATGAACGGGCTCGAAGTATGTGAGCGCCTCAAACACAACCGGATGACTCGCCACATCCCCATTCTTCTGTTCACGCTGTCCAATTCACCAGGCGAAAAGGCGCAGGCGTTGGAGACGGGGGCCGACGGGTACTTGACAAAGCCTTTCCACAAGCAAGAACTGCGCGCCATTGTTGATGCCACGCTGCGTCGTCGCCACCAATACGACCCGCTGACCCATCTTCCGGCAAGCCTGCTGATCCGCAACCACATCGAACGGTTACTCGACGACGGAGCACAGCTCGCCGTTGGTCTTCTGGACATAGACCACTTCAAGGCATACAATGATAGCTATGGCCGCGCAGCGGGAGACAAGGTCATCAAACAGCTTTCTCACATTATCCATGCCTCAACGAATGGCTCTGGCGATACAGCATTCATCGGGCATTTGGGTGGAGACGATTTCATCATTGCCTGTGATCCTCAAAAAGCAGAAAAAATCTGCAAGTCAATTCAGAGAGCGTTTCGCCAAACTGTTCCCACATTTTACACGTCCGCGGACCATCAGCGCGGATATGTGGAGGTTGCCGATCGAAAGGGAGACAAACATCGTTACTCTTCGATGACCCTGTCTGTTGCCATAACGGGCAACCACCGCAGAAAGCTGCACGATTATGCGCAAGTTAGTGACATTCTGCGAGAGCTAAGCGCCTTCATTAAGCGGCAAGGAGGGGGCCGTTGCATCATTGATCGTCGTACTGATGAATGAAGGAGCAATATCATGAAGCTTCAGTCCAAACTTACGCTCGCCCTACTATTGGCCTCGTTGTTCCCACTGGTACTGATTGGCTGGTACAGTACGGCGGTTGTCGGAAACTCGTTACGCCAGGGGGTTCTCGAAAGCAAGTCCTCTGCACTCGATAGTCTTGCCTCGCACCATGTTGGCGATGTTCTCTCCAGAAAAATGGACGATGCGGTCTATCTCTCCAGGTCAATTTCCCTTGAAAAACTGTTGAAAGTGCAAGATGAAGACGATTCCGCAGGCATCATCCAGGCGCGGCAAGACTTGGGCCACGCATTTGAAACCTTCGCTGACTTGCGTGGCGACTATTTCAAGATTCGTTACATTGATTCAACGGGACAGGAAATTGTGGAAGTGGAGAGGCAGGGGGCCGCATATATCGTCTCCCAGGGAGCCTCTCTTCAGAATGAGGGGAAGGACGAATACTTCACAGAGGCGGCCAAGCTTCCCAGCGGCCAGAGCTATGTTTCTGCGCTCCGGCTAGAGACACAGGGTGGAAAGATTGTCACCCCTCACCAAGCCGGCATTCGCATCGCCACCCCCGTGTTTTACCGGGGAAGCCGGCGAGGCGTGGTTGTGTTGAACCTGGATGGCTCCTCCTTGCTGCAGGGGGCAAAGGAAGAAGAAACCGCCGGAAGTCAACTCTTAATGGTTGACGATTCCGGAAATTATCTGATCCACCCGGACCCCAACAAACTGTGGGGAGACCAACTGGGCACCGGGCAAGCACTGAGTCGAGATGAGCCAGATCTGGCGAAACTGGTCAGCTCCCAAGCAAACGGCACCTATGAAGATGCCGATCGGCTGATCATCTTTCGCGAGGCGCCCATCCACGCTGCGGTTGGCCCGCATTGGACACTGATCGAGGTTACGCCAAAGTCTGTGGCCTTTGCTGCTATGCGCAACGTCCAGGGCTCCACGCTGGCTGTGATCTTCCTGGGCCTGGCCCTTAGCGTGGGAGGCGGCTGGTTTCAGGCGCGACGAATTGCTCGTCCTGTCGAGGCCTTGAGTCATGCCGTGGAGAGTTTTCGTACCGGTGACTTCATGATATCAATCCCTGCCGTCGAAAACGACGAAATCGGAGAACTGGCTACCTCCTTTTCTCATTTGGCCACCGGGATGGGGACGTTGATTGGGAAGGTCGAGGAAGGGGCTTCGCTCCTTGTTGATGCTACCGAGTCACTATCCGCGGCCAGCCATCAGGTGGAGATAGGTTCGGAACAAGTCAGTATTGCTGTCCAGCACATTGCCGAAGGAGCACGATCCCAGGCCCGTGAGATCGAGGTGACCTCACGAGGCATCGCTTCCCAAGCCAGAGCCACCACAGATACCGCGAAGCAATCCACAGACACCGCCGGGCAAGCGAAACAGGCGCACCAGGCTGCTCTCGCCGGCGCAGAGGGAGTCCGGACGGTCATGAAACGCTTGCAGGAAATGGAAGAAGCAAACCAAGAAGCGGCCCGCCTTGTCGCCCAGTTGAGCGAGAATTCAGATGAAATGGAACAGGTCATTTCTACGATCAACAGTTTTGCCGACCAAACCAAGATGTTGGCTCTCAACGCCTCCATTGAAGCGGCACGCGCCGGCGCACAAGGGAGAGGATTCTCGGTCGTGGCGAACGAAATCCGCCGGCTGGCCCGCCAGTCGGGAAGGTCGGCGACTGAAGTCGCCGACCTGATCTCCCAAACACAACAACGGACCGCCGGATTGCTGGCCCAAGCAAAGACAGAACAAGAAGCTATTTCCGCCGGCGCAAAAGCGCTCGACAGTTTGCACGAAACACTGGAAACAATCGTCGAATCGATGGAAAAGGCCTCAGAAATGGCCGAAAAGATTTCCCAGATTACCGTGGAACAGAAGAAGACCAGTAACACCATGGTACAGGCCATGAACATGGTCGCCTCTGTCTCCGAATCGAATGTCGTATCCACGGAGGAAGCTTCGGCCAGTCTACAAGAACAAACCGCCGCTACGGAGGAACTGGCCGCTTCTGCCCGCCAGTTGGTCCAGTTGGCGGCCGGGCTGCGCGAAACTGTGGCCCACCTGACAGGACGAAACGCGGAATGAAGGTCAATTGGCAATATTATCGAGGAGCAATAACCGAATCTCGCCGGCTTCTCTTCTTGCGCATGGCTGTTGCCTTGATTTTGGGGCTGGTATTGCCTCTCTTTTGGGTGCCTATAAGCGAATCTGCGCGACCGGCTGTGGTTAGCCTCGTCACCCTGTTTGCTGCCATAAACATCGTCTTCGTTATCTATCCCGGCAATGTGACCCGTCACCGGTTGTTCCCCTATGCCTGGTCCGCCGTCTACATGGGACTGACCAGCTTGATTGTAGGACTGACCGGCGGGGTGCATAGTGTCTATTTCTTGCTCTACGTCATTCCCCCGTTCTTGGCTCTTTCCATAGGAGAGGCGATGCCCGTTGGGCTGTTCACCATGGCAATCACCTCCATCTTCTATCTGCTGGCCACGCGCCCGGCCTACGGCCCAGACCTTGCCGTCGTTCTCTACCGCCTGGGCGCCATGTTATTGTTATTGTTTTTTCTGATTCGTTATAAGCAATGGGTAGAGCGTCTACTCGGGGAGATTAGCGCCCTTCGAAAAGCCGGCCTGTCTGGCAGCACACATAGCTCTTTAGAGGGCATCTTGAAGTTCCTCCTCGGATACCTCCCTGAGGAAGGCGTTACCGCTTTTTTTCTGCTGCCGGATGAACAGGGCAATTACACTCTGCAAGCAGCGGTTGGTCTGCACGTCCTGAGCGACACGCCCGTTGTTTCCGGCGGAGCCGGCCTCGTGGGCCAGGCAATCCAACAAGGCCGCCAAATCTACGTGCCCAACGTGCAGGAAGACGCGCACTACAATGCTGTGCTGCCGGACACCAGGTCTGAACTTGTCGTCCCTCTCCTTTTAGAGCAGGAGATCGTGGGAATTCTGAACCTGGAAAGCGACCGGCTAAATGGCTTCTCCAGTACCCACCGGCGCATGGTGAGCGTCCTGAGCCCCCAAATTGCCCTGACTGTTCGCAATATCAAATTGATGAAACAGGAAAGAAAGCGTCTCAAGGCCACCCAGCGCATTTTGGACCAGGTACTCTCCACAGCCCATCAATTGGTCAGTACCGCGGAGGAACTGGCGGCCTCCACGGCCGAAGTGAATGCGGCGATGGAGGAAGTGGCGGGAGCTGCCCAACAAGTGATAAACGGGGCAGACAATCAGGCCGAAATGACCACCCTGGCCTCCAAAACGCTCCTTGCGCTGGCCATCACCGCCCAAGAGATCAGCGGCAACGCGACCAGTACCGAGGAACTCCTGTCCGAAAACGTCCGGTTGTCCCAGGCCACAGAGGACGCCTTCTCGGAACTCCTGGAACAGGCGGGAGAAGTCCGAAACATTAGCAACCTTGCTCGCCGTCTCTCCGATCAAATCAACCTGGTCTCTCTGAACGCGGCCATTGAAGCGGCGCGGGCCGGCGAACAAGGCAAAGGGTTTTCCGTCGTAGCCGATGAAGTTCGAGAGCTGGCTTCTGTTTCCAAGGATTCCGCCGTGCGCATCACCACACAGATTGAGAGCATGATAGCGGCAATCAACAATCTGGTGCCTTTGGCTCACAGACTGCAATCATCGGTGCACCAATCTGCAGACCACGTTGCGGCCATCGCCAAAGCCGTCGCCACCCAGGAAGACGATTCCCGCCAATCTACCGTGGCGCTAGAACAGGTCACCCAGGAATCGAAACAACATGCGGCCATTGCCCAGGATGTGGGAGCCGTCGTAGAGCAAGTAGCATCATCCCTGAACAACGTCGCCGAAACGGCTGAAATGCTGGCCGAATTGGCTGTACAATTGCAACAAATAAGCAACAACGAATAGGAATGCCCCCCTGATATGCCCAACCTGTCCGATCCGTTCTACGAAGGCCCGGAACTTGCACCTGACGAATCGTTGGACCTGCAGGAAACGCAACGCTTCCTCATTTTCCAGCTTGGGGAGGCTACCTTCGCCGTGGACATCCAGTCGGTACACCGCGTGCTAAGGCCGGAGCGGTTCGGCCCCGTTCCCAACATGCCGGATTTCGTCGAAGGAGTGACCTCGATTCAGGGAGAGATTCTCCCCGTGATTCATCTGGGAAAACGTTTTCGGTTGGGAGGAGAGGCGGATCCGGAGGATCAGCGCATTCTATTGACCAGCTTGCCAGAACAACGCGTTGCCCTGCTGGTCGATTCTGCGTCTGAAATCGTGGACATTCCGGTCACGGCGTTCCAACCTCCTCCGCCCATAGTGTCCGGCATTAGTGGTGAGTATATCCTGGGGATCACGGATTGGGACGAGAAACTGATTATCCTGTTGGATTTCAACCGTGTTTTTTCGGTAGCAGAAATAGCGGCCCTCGCAGAGCTTGAGAACGCACAACAGAAAAGTGAGGGGTAGAGTGGAAAATCCAATTCGCGTGTTGATTGCAGACGATTCTGCACTGATGCGCACACTTCTACGTGAGTTCCTCAACGCTGACCTCGACATTGAAGTCGTAGGCGCAGCCCATGACGGTCAAGAGGCCATGATATTGGTGGCTGACTTGCTTCCTGACGTGCTGGTGATGGACGTGGAGATGCCGCGGCTTTCCGGGCTGGATGCGTTGCGCCAGATCATGGCCAAACATCCCCTGCCGGTTATTATTGTGAGCGGTTTGCAATCACGCGAATTTGTCGCCGAATCGCTCCAACTGGGTGCGGTTGATGTAATTTGCAAACCATCGGGCACAATCTCCGTAGATATCTATAAGATTCAGGATGAATTGACAACGAAAGTCAAGGCCGCGGCGCTTACCGATATTCGCAAATTACTGGCTGTCTCCGAGCTCACGGAGAAAGCCGCAACGCCTGCGGTCATGCCAAGGAAAACGGCCGACGGTGAACCGGCCTGCCTTGTTCTCATTGCCGCGTCAACCGGCGGCCCACGCACCCTGGAACAATTGCTGCGCCTCCTTCCCGCCGGTCTCCCTGCGGCTGTCTTGATTATACAGCACATGCCGGCCGAGTTTACCTTTTCCTTCGCCGAACGGCTGGACCAGCGATGTCCCCTTTCGGTCAAAGAGGCCTCCGAGGGTGACCTGCTGTCCGCCGGAAACGTATATATCGCCGCCGGAGGGTATCACCTGCGCGTGACTCGCCACTCTGACGGAAAGCCCCCCCAGCTTCACCTGGATAGTTCTGAACCTTTGGGAAGCCTACGCCCTCGTGCCGACCTGACCATGCGCGATGCGGCTCAACTGTTTGGCAAGCGTTGTCTGGGGGTCGTGCTCACAGGCATGGGCAATGATGGCACAGCCGGACTGGCCAGCATCCTCGAAGCCGGCGGGGTCACCATTGCCCAAGACCGGGAAACGTCGGCGATCTATGGCATGCCCAGATCTGCCGCAGACAAGCAGGTTGCCCAACTCATCCTCCCGCCGGACGAGATAGCGGCGGAGATCATCCGCTGGGTCGCACACTGGGACTAGAGCGCCATGCCCGCAAGTGCTGCCACACGCCAACGCCTCCAACAGCTCCGCGACTTGATTGCCTACCACAACTATCGCTACTACGTGTTGGACGACCCCGCCATCTCCGACGCCGAATATGACGCGCTGATGAATCAGCTTCGCGCGATCGAGGCAGAGTTCCCGGAACTGATCGTCCCCGATTCTCCGACCCAGCGCGTGGGGGCTGTCCCCCTGGACAAGTTCCGCAAGGTCCGCCACTCCCGCCCGATGCTCAGCCTGGGCAATGCCTTTGACGCCGGCGATGTGCGAGCCTGGCAGCAACGGCTCTTTCGCATCATCGGGGAAGAACGGCCCCTGGAATACGTCGTCGAACCGAAGATTGACGGCCTGGCTGTGTCGCTCACGTTTCGTGCGGGAAAATTCATGCTCGGTGCCACGCGCGGCGATGGGACCGAAGGCGAAGACGTAACCCAAAACCTGCGCACGGTAAAGGCCATCCCCTTGCACATTCCCGTGGTCCCCAATGGCGAAGCCCCCACCGTGATCGAGGTGCGCGGTGAAGTGTACATGCCCAAGGATCAGTTTGCGGCCCTCAACCGCCGTCAGGAAGCGGCGGGCGAGAAGACTTTCGCCAACCCGCGGAACGCTGCGGCCGGCTCACTCCGCCAGCTAGACCCGCGTGTGACGGCGCGCCGGCCCCTCAGCTTCCTGGCCTATCAAATCGGTTATTTGGAAGGGGCGAAACTCCCCCCCACCCAGTGGGAGTCACTGCAATACTTGCGACGGCTTGGTTTTCCGGTCAGCAAAGACGCACGCCTCTTTTCCGATTTTTCCGAGATGCTCGATTATGCCCAGCAGTGGCTTTCGCAACGCGAGGCTTTGAACTACGAAGCGGATGGGGCAGTCATCAAGGTCAACGACCTCGGCTTGCAAGAGGATTTGGGTTATGTGAGCCGCGAGCCGCGCTGGGCCATCGCCCTGAAAGCGCCGGCGGAGGAAGCTGTCACCCGCGTGCTCGAAATTCGCGTGAATGTGGGGCGGACCGGTACGCTGAATCCGTATGCCGTACTGGAGCCGGTGGCCGTGGGCGGCGTGACTGTGCAGCACGTCACCCTGCACAACGCCGACTACATCCGCGAAAAGGACATCCGCGTCGGCGACACCGTGATCGTCACACGCGCCGGCGAAGTCATCCCGCAGGTTGTACGCGCCCTGCCCGAATTGCGCACCGGCGACGAACAACCCTTCCAGATGCCCGAACGTTGCCCGGCCTGTGACGAGCCAGTCGCGCAGGTCGCGGGGGAGGCGGCCACATATTGCGTGAACGCGGCCTGCCCGGCGCAACTCGTCCGCCGTGTCGAGCACTGGGCTTCCCGTGGGGCGATGGACATCGAAGGGTTCGGCTCCAAGATGGCCGGCCGGTTGGTAGAAGCCGGTCTAATCCACGATGTGGCCGATATCTATGCCCTGCAAACATCTGACCTGCTCCCCCTGGAAGGCTTCGCCGAGAAGAAAGTGCAGAACTTGTTGGAAGCGATCGAAGAATCAAAAAACCGCTCGCTGGCGCAGCTTATCACCGCCTTGGGGATCAAGTTCGTTGGCGCAACGGTGGCAGAACTGTTGGCGCAACACTACCATACGTTGGACGAGCTTCTGGCTGCGTCGCCGGAAGAGCTGGAAGCCCTTGAGGGAGTTGGGCCGCAAACCGCCGGCAGCATCATTGACTGGGAGCAACGAGAACACAACCGACAAGTGGTGGAAAAACTGCGCCAGGCCGGCGTGAATCTGGGAGAAGCCGGACGGACGCCGGCGGGGGCGCAAGACCGGCCGCTCGCCGGTCTGACCTTCGTCATCACCGGCACGCTGCCAACCATGAGTCGCAAGGAAGCGGCGGACTGGATCAAAACGCGGGGCGGAAAAGTCGCCGGCAGCGTCAGCAAGAACACCAACTACCTGGTCGCCGGCGAAAAGGCGGGCGGCACAAAGCTCGAGGCCGCCCGGCGATTGAACATTCCTCAACTCACGGAAGAGGCGCTTCGGAATCTAGAGTCTGGAAGTTGAACTTCTTCGAGAAGCTACGCCCGGGCGCAGTATTCTGCGCCCCTACTGTTTCAAACCCAGGACGCGTCTGCGGAGCCCCTGCTTCAACACAGGTACATTGATCTTCTTTGGCATCTAGCTAAACCCCAGATTGCGCTCTTTCAGGCTCACAAAACGCTGCTGGCCGATAACGATGTGATCCAGCACCTCGATATTCAACAGCTTTCCGGCCTGGATGGCCTGGCGGGTCAGGTTTGCGTCTTCTACAGAGGGGGTCGGGTCGCCACTGGGGTGGTTGTGCACAATGATCAGGGCCGCGCAATTGTGCCGGATCGCCTCCCGAAACAGCTCGGCAATACGCACCAACGAGGAATTGAGCGAACCCTGGTAGATCGTGGACGTGGTCAGCACCCGGTTGCGCGTATCGAGCAGCAGCACCCGCAGTTGTTCCTGTTCCAGTCGGGACATCTCCAGCATCACCAGGTTTGCGGCATCAGCGGGGGAGGAAATCTGCGGTTTTTCGTGTGGGGCCGCCACGCTCAAACGCCGGCCCAGCTCGAATGCGGCCTGAAGTTGCGCAGCCTTGGCTACCCCCAGCCCCTTCACCGTGCATATCTCGGCAAGCGACGCGCGGGCCAACCCCGCAAGCCCATCGAATTTGACCAGGATTTGCGTGGATAGGCTGACGGTACTCTGGCCGCGCACACCGGTTCGCAAGATGATGGCCAGCAGCTCGGCGTTGGAAAGCGCGCCGGCCCCATAATGTTGCAGCCGTTCGCGGGGTCGCTCCCCCTCCGGCATGTCTTTGATCGTAACGTGGTAGTCAATGTTTGTGGACAATGTACGCCTCCTGGTGAAGCCCTCATCCGGACAAGCCGGAGCCAATGATTTTTCCGGCTCCAAGTATACCCGAATTGCGATGTTCTGGCAAGAGATTTCCCGAGTTGGGCATGCGCAGCAAATGCCCGGGGAGGAACAGAACAGAGCTGCCACCCAAAACGCGCCCAGGCGCGTTGCCGGGCGATCAACC
>CAYWAK010000100.1:0-9697 GCA_964455755.1 uncultured Ardenticatenales bacterium
AGACTTGGGCCGCGTGCCCTAGCAGGCTGTCGGAGAGGTCCGTTTTTAGAACACAGATTTTTTATCCGTGTTTATCCGTGTCATCTGTGTCCTATTTACACAGGAGAAAGAACAGGGCAAACAAGTTCCGCAAAACTCCGACGCCCCTCCCTTTTCCCGATAGGTACTTGTTTACCGCTCTCAGATACACCGCAGAGACGCGGAGAACGCGGAGGTAGTCATGGAGATCAATCAGCTCACAGAGGCCATCATTGGTTCGACAATATGGATTTGAAAGAGGTAAGGGCGCAGCATTCTGCGCCTCTACTCTGCGCCCTCTGCGTCTCGGCGGTAAACAAATACCCCGATGGAAACTTGCCGGTTGGCGACAAGTGTGGTACACTTGGACCTGCGCCTGCCTCCAACGAGGCAACTTAAACCGGATCGTACATTTCATTGGAAGGGAGAACACACCACCAAATGAGCAAGCGCGTTTTCTCCGGTGCCCGGCCCACAGGCCGCCAACACCTTGGAAACTATCTGGGCGCGATCAAGAACTACGTCGCCCTGCAGGCCGAGTGCCAGTGCATTTATTCTATCGTTGATTACCACGCACTCACGACGTTGCACGATACCTCCGAGCTAAAGCATAATACCTATGAAATGGTCCTTGACTGGCTGGCAGCAGGCATTGACCCGAAAAAGGCCATCGTCTTTGTGCAATCGCACGTGCCGCAAGTGACTGAGTTGCACCTGCTCTTGTCCATGGTGACCCCGCTGGGCAAATTGACCCGGTTACCGACTTTCAAAGAGAAGATTCAGCAGCAGCCAGACAACGTCAACTATGGTCTCGTAGGCTACCCGGTACTGATGGCCGCTGACATCACGCTCTACAAAGCCAACTTGATCCCCGTCGGCGCCGACCAGTTGCCGCACCTGGAATTCACCCGTGAGATTGTGCGTACCTTCAACTACCACTTCCGCGACGTTCTCGTCGAGCCGCAAGCGAGGTTGACCGAAATCCCGCGCGTGATGGGACTGGACGGCGTGAACAAGATGAGCAAATCACTGAACAATCACATCGAACTGGCCGCTCCGCCGGACGTCATGCGCAAGCAGGTAATGAGCATGGTCACCGATCCGGCCCGGAAATACCGCCGCGACCCCGGTCATCCCGAGGTGTGCAACGTCTTCTCGATGCACCGAATCTATTCGCCCGATGATGTCGATCGCATCGAAACCGAATGCCGAAACGCGGACATCGGTTGTGTGCAGTGTAAACAGTTGTATGCCGATCATCTCATAGCCGCTTTGGCCCCCTTCCAGGAGCGACGCGACGCATGGGCCGAAGAACCTGACGCCGTGTGGGACGTTTTGGCGGACGGAGCACGGCGCGCAACAGAAATTGCTGCCCAGACCATTGCCGAAGTGCGCGACGCCGTGCAGCTTCCCTGAACAATGCTCAACGGTCAATTATCAACGGACAGGATAGTTCCCTAGCCGCTTGCTGGAGAAAGAATAATGGGACACAGATTTGCAGGAT
This sequence comes from uncultured Ardenticatenales bacterium, assembly GCA_964455755.1. Taxonomy (GTDB): domain Bacteria; phylum Chloroflexota; class Anaerolineae; order Ardenticatenales; family JAADHH01; genus JAADHH01. The sequence goes on from CAYWAK010000100.1 coordinate 1,523, forward strand.
AAACACAGATTTTCCGATAATTTGGCCTGAACATTTGTGTTTCTCTGTGAAAATCTGTGTTCCATTAAGGAAAAAATAGACCTCTCCGACAGCCTGCTAGCGCGTGAAATAAATGTGGTCCAAACACCGGATTACTGCCCGCTGCCCACTGGCAACTGATTACTGAATTCGCTTCTGCAGTGTCACTTCAAGCTGTGGTGGTGTGACGGCTGCCATGCGGTAGCCCCACGGCAATTCGACGCGGGGTGCCAGCAAGTAGGTGCCCGGCCCTCTCCCATGGATATCCAATATGCTCCGAATGTCGCTGGGGCTGAGTTTTCGCACCGACAAGGCCGGCCCTTTCACGGTGATCGTTATCGTGGATGGCGTGAACCGGATCAACAGGTCCGTCCCCAATCCTTCCCAACTCGGTTTGGTAACAATCTTCTGCGAATCGCTGACTGAGCCAAGCACAACCTCCGTTTGAGCGGGATTGATGCCCGCGACGGACAACGTTGGAGACAGAGAAATGCTTGGGGTCACCATGTGCACGCCGGGGCCAATCCCCTGTAGGGGCAGCGTGGCCACAACGGTGTCCGTGATCAACGATTGCAGCGCGAGTACCGGCCCGGCAACCGTCACCGTGACAACCTTGGGCGATATAGCGCTTTCCAGTGTCTTGTTCTGTCCGGCGATGCGCAGGGGCACGGTGACACCTCGTGTGCTCATGGCGACATCTATCGTCACCTCGATCAGGGCGGGTACAATGGTTTGCACCTGCAACGGGGGCGGCACACTGACCGTTGGCCTGAGTTGATAGGTGCCTGGTCCCCGTTCGGTCAGGTCAACGATCACCTGCACTTGATCAGGATTCAAATCTTGCAGATCGTTGAGCGGGCCGGAGAGAATGATGTCTACCGTTCCTGGCGAGGTCTGTGCGCTCAAGCCCGGCCCAATCCCTTGTAAGACCGGCGCTTTCTGAATCGTTTTGCCACCCGATACCGGCGTGATCTGAACCTCTACAGAGACACCCTCTTCCCCCAAAAGGGTGACGCCCTCCGGAAGGACCAGGCCGATTTTTCGAGAAATTGTTTCCTGGGCATCGGTGACGTCAATCGGTTGTGTCCCGATGAAACCGGATAGCTGCGTTACGGTCTCGGGATTGCCCACCACGGTCACAATCTGTGGTTGCACAGCAATGTTGCTGATCCAGAATCCCGGAGCAACTGTGCCAGAAATGGACGGGCGGACGGAGACCTCGCGGTAACCGGTCCGCTGGCCAATCGGCACTTGTATGCTTACGCGGGCAGGGTCGCTTGTTGGCCCTTCGACGACGTTGCCTGAACCATCTCGCAGCGTAATTGGGCGCATTGCGGTTACCGGCGACTTGGAGCCTGCGATGAGTACAGACGTTTCGGCCCGCACGATTTGCTCCACTTGCGTACGCGGGCCGTGGACCGTGACGGTGGGCGGATCACTGATAGGGGGCTGCATCACGTAGCCCAAGGGGACGCTGGTCGGGTCTATGATCTCCACGTGTACAGGCAGAACCTTTTCGGTTACGGTACCCAGGCGAATGGCTACCCGATCAGGAGACTGTCTCAGAATGCGGATGTTTGGGTCGGCGAGCTCAACCTGAACTTCCACCTCATGCAGGCCCGGCCCCAAACCGGAAAGGTCCACGAAGGCGCGTGCGTCGGCCACTTCCAGGCGTTGCCAACTGTCGGCCGGCGCCCTCAACTCCAGTACCTCGCGCTGTTCCAACTTGTTCACCAACACCAGGTTTGCTGAAATATTGGTGACTTCAATGGTCAGCCCCGCGTCCGGAAAGTTGCCAATGCGCAGGGGGTTCTGTTGGTTTACGGCAACTACCCAAACGACTGTGGCCAGGAGGAGTGAGAGGACCAAAGATCCCAGTTGGTCAACAAGGATTTTGCTGCGCTTCAGCATTGTTTTCTACTCTTCCTTTCGACGACCCAGAATGTCCAAGGGCAGACGGGAATGCGAAGCATAGAACGTGTGCAGCAGGCGGTTGAGTCGTCCGTCATCGAGGTGGCGAATGATGCGGCCGCTGTACGCCAGGGAGATATCACCGGTTTCTTCGGAGACGATCACAGATACCGCGTCGCTCGATTCGGTGACGCCCACGCCGGCGCGATGGCGGGTGCCCAAGCGGCGGTCGCGCAGGTCGTCGGAAAGTGGGAGCACGCAGGCAGCGGCCACGATGCGCGTCCCCTGGATGATCACAGCGCCATCGTGCAGGGTTGTGCCCGGGTAGAAGATGGTCATCAGGAGTTCGGTGCTAATCAAACTGTCTATGGCTACGCCCTCGTTGATGATTTCGGTCAGAGGAACCTCACGTTCCAGGACAATGAGCGCCCCCACTCGCTGTTCGGACAGCCGTTGTGACGTGCGGCAGATGTGGGTGATCATGCGGGTTACTTCGGTTTGCACGACCGGATTGCCAAAAAGGTGACCGGGACGCCCCAGTCGTTCAAGCCCGCGCCGGATTTCCGGGTGGAAAATGACCGGAATGGAAATCAGAAAGGCCGGCAGCAGGTTGCGCATAAGCCAATTAAAGGCGGTCAGTTGAAAGAAGTTGCTCAAAAGGAAGATCAAAATGCCGGCTACCAGTGCGCCACGGAGGAGCACCACAGCACGTGTGCCTTGCACGAGATAAAGGACGGCATAGATAATTGAAGCGACGAGTAGGATGTCTACGACGCTCAGCAGGTCAAGGCGGGAAAAGGTAAGGAGAATATCTGTTAGATCGGTCATAGGGTGATTGCTTTACAACGTGGCCAATAGCTTCTTGTAGGCTGAAACGTTGGGTGGGTTGAGGGCAATAATGCGGCGAATGGTTGCCGAGGCCTGTGACCTTTGCCCTTGCGCCAGTTGCAACTGGAGCGCTTCCGACCAGGCATCCATAGCCAGCTTCTTGCGTCCGGCTTTGCTGCAGATTTCGCCCAGGTAAATACGCAAATCAACGTCGTCTGGCGTCAGCTCGGCCTCTTCTTCAAGGATTTCAATGATGGCGTGCGTATTCCCTTGTTCCTGGTACAAGTGAGTCAGAGCCTTCACGACCTCGCGGGCCTTTGATTTGTTGCCGAGTTTTCTGTATAGCTCCAGAAGCTGGATGAGAATCTCCTGGTCATCCGGTTGACGGGCCAGGATGTATTCGTAGCCTTCGACGGCTTTTCCCCACTGCAGACGCTGCATATAGATGTCGGCCAGTCGCCGTTGAATGCGAATCTCCCATTGACGGTCGGGTGAGCCTCGGGAAGCCAGGAGCAGGGCTTTCTTGTATTGTTTGGTCGCTTCGTCCAGCTCGGCCATTCTATAGTTGGTGTCGGCCAGGGAAAGGTAATGTTCCAGGGCTTTATCGAGTTCTCCTTGCCCAATCAACAGCTCTATGAGTCGCGTTTGAACGTTCGTAGACATGGGGGCGATTTCAAGCGCCCGCTCGCATGTGGCGATTGCTTTGCCCTGTTGACCGCGCACGGCGTATACCTCGGCGATGGTGCGGTACTTTTCGGTGGCGTCTTCCACGCGATCGGTGCTGGCCAGAATATCGGCCAGTTGCTGGTGTAGCGGCAGATAATCGGGCGCTTTGCCCAGCGCCCAAAAGCAGACGTCCGTAGCGGCGGCGTACTGTCCCTGAGCGGCGAGTTCCTTGCTGGTAGCCAGTGTGCCGAGGACTTCGTCTGTTCCCGGTTTTTCCAGGATTTCGACCAGACTGATCGTTTCTCCTTGGGGGGAAAGGATCTGCATACGACGTCTTGCTTCCAGCGCTTTATCTTCCCAACCTTTTTCCTGAAGGAAAGAGGACAGTGCGCCGGCAAAGGCCATGGCTTTTTCGGAATCTCCTTTTGCCCCGTAACTATCAGCCAATTGCCCGTACAACTGGATCAGGTCATCGGCTTGGTCGCGGCCCACAGTGCGCAGGTCGACGATTTTGACCGCTTCAAGAAAATGTTCCAATGCCTGGTCGAATTTGCCTTGCAGTTGATAACATTGGCCCAGAGATAGGTGGCTGGCCATGGCGAAATCGGGGGTGTCCGTTGTGCGGGAAAGATAGGCGATTGCTTCGTCCAGGCGCAAGGCTTCCTGGTAGAGCCTGCCCAGGTTGAAGAGCACCTCCGGCGCTTGCTGGCCGGCATTAATGATTGCTTCGTAGTATCGAATGGCCTCTTCGGCGAGCCCCTGCTTTTGACAAGAGAGCGCTTTGGCGATAAGGGCGCCGATTTCCGCCTTGGAGGTGGTGTCCGTTGCCGTGGGTTCCGTTTCCTGAAAGACGCGCTCCGCCAGCCGGGTTACGGCGCGAGCCGTTGCTTCCTGGACGAGCGTATGTTCCTCCTCTTCCTGGTCGTCGGGTTCGCTTTCAGGTTTCGCGTCGTTGCCGAGCGGGGCGCCTTGGCGCAGTCGTTCTTCCACTTGCTGCACATGCACGTTGTGCGGAGCGAGTTCCCGTGCCTGGCGACACATGGCAATAGCCTGACCGAGTTCTTGATTCTGCTGGTGTATTTTGGCCATACTTAGGAGCGATTCCACAGCAAGCTCGGTGTGTCCCATTCTCAGAGCGGCGGCAGACAAGTTCTTGTGTGCTTCGTACAGATTTGGGGAGAGGCGTACGGCCGCTTTCAACGCTGAAATGGCCTGTTGCCCAGAACCTTCGGCTTCGTAAAGTTTGGCGAGAATCAGATAAGTTTGGGCGGCCGCTTCATGCTGCCCGAGTTGTTCGTGGAGTTCCGCGACTTTGGTCTTGGCTACGGGGTCTCCGGCTTTTAGCTGGTCTGTTCGCTGGTATTCGGCCAGCGCGTTCTGTAGTTGTCCCAGGTTCAGGTAGGCGAGGCCCAGGTTCATGTGTACGATGGGGTCTTCCGGACGCTGTTCGGCCGCTCGCTTGTAGGCTTTCGCTGCGCCGGCCCAGTCGGAGTCCCACGCGCATGAATTGCCTGCAGAGAGTGCTTCTTGAAAAGGGTCCTTACGTTTTGCACGCCACACGATCGTCTGCCTCTCCTAGACTTCTTCCCCGGCCATCAACCTGACGAGCAATGCTTTCTGCGCATGGAGCCGGTTCTCCGCCTGGTCAAAGACGCGTGAATGTGGGCCGTCAATGACTTCGCTTGTGATCTCTTCCCCCCGGTGGGCCGGCAGACAGTGCAAGACGATTACATCTTGATCGGCGTGGGCCAGCAGTTCCGTGTTGACTTGAAAGGGGGGAAAGACACGCAATCGCTTTTGCTGCTCAATCTCCTGGCCCATGCTGGTCCATACGTCGGTGTAGATTGCTTCGGCACCATCTACGGCGCGTAACGGGTCGTTTGTGATGGTGATCTCTCCTGCGGTAGGCAGAGAACGGGCCTGTTGCACGACCGCGCTCTGTGGTTCGTAGCCAGGCGGGCTGGCCACTCTGATGTTGACACCGGTCAAGGCGGAGGCAAACAGCAGCGAATGGGCCACATTGTTACCATCGCCAACGTAGGCCATGGTGTGGCCGGCCAACACGCCCTCCCATTGTTCGTACAATGTGAAGATGTCGGCCAACGCCTGGCAAGGATGAAATGTGTCGGAGAGACCGTTGATGACCGGCACGGGCGCGTAGGCGGCGAGCGTCAGGATGTCGCTGTGGGCAAAGACGCGGGCCATGATAGCATCCACATACCTGCCTAAAACGCGGGCCACGTCGGGCGTGCTTTCGCGTTCGCCCAGCCGGATTTCGTTCGGCGAAAGGTACAGCGCGTGTCCGCCCATCTGCAACATGCCTACCTCGAATGACACGCGTGTGCGCAGCGAAGGCTTCTGAAACACCATGCCCAGGGTCTTCCCCCGCAGCAGCGGCCGGTTGCCCCCCTTTTTTTGTTCGGTTTTCAATTGCTTGGTCAAGTCAAGGAGGTCGAGGCACTCTGCTGCTGTCACATCGGCCAGCGAGATGAAATGTTTCATGCCGGTTTTCCTCTCCACAAACGAGTCTCTGCGACCCTACTTCTTCGTTTCCTTGCATAAGGCGCTATCGAGCAGGCGCAGAAAGGCCGGGATGTCGCCGATTCCTTGGGCCGAGACGATTTGCCGGTCGACCAGGGCACGCCGCGCACTCCAATGTGCGCCGGCGTTGATGAGGTCGTCCTTGATTCCCCATGAGCCGGTGACGTGGTGTCCCTTGATGATGCCGGCCGAGATGGCCACCTGACCGCCGTGGCAGATGGTGGCGATGATTTTGCCCTGTTCGTAGACTTCCCGCACCAGCTTGGTGATGCTACGACGCCGGCGCAGCTTGTCGGGCGCCCAGCCACCGGGGATGACCAGCGCATCAAGTTCATCGGGCGAAACATCAACGGGCGCTGTGTCGGCGACGGCGATCAAGCCGTGACGGCCCTGGCACTCTTGCCCGGAGCGGTTGCCGATCACGATGACCGTGGCTCCCTGAGCCTGCAGGTGTAGTGAGGTTGCCCAGAATTCCAGGTCTTCGAAACCGGTCTCCAGTAAAATTGCTACTTCTTTTCCTTTCAAACGCATGACACGTATCCTCCAACTGGGTTGTGAGTTTGTCAATCCAATGCAGCGAGAATGTCGGGATGCAAGTCCGGGAACTGGGCCAACCAGTCCTTTCGCTCTTCTTGCAGTTTGCCCATCAGGCGGCCAAATTCCTCTGAACCGTAGACCTCATACGGGTCGAACTGTTTCATGTCTACACCGGGAATGCTTTTTGGGGTGTCGTATCCGAGTATCGGGTCAAATTCCCATTCCACGGTGTCGCGTAGGATGGCCTCAATAGACTTCATTGTAATCTGCGGCGTGATTTTGTTTCCTTCTTCTATGCCTCCCACCTTGCCTGTGTTGATCAAATAGGCTTGCATGTGCGGATTGGCCTGTAGGATCTCATAGAACCGGTTGCCCTGTTTGTGAGGCTTGACCATGATGAAGGGGTCGAAGGCCACGACGCGCTTGGATTCACCGGCCCGCGTCGGGTCATCGGCGGAGGTAATCGTCGATTCGCCGAGCATGAGAAATGCGGCGGCTTGTGCCGGCGAAACCAGCCGGCCGATGGGGGGCAGGTCATAGCGCCGGGTATTGAAGAAGACTACGTCCGTGCGGGATAGGTCAATTCGATCATCGGTGTGTGGAATGGCAAAGCGGGGCACCAGGCAGCGCCCGTTCGTGGTCAGTTCCCAGTTGTCGAAGTCTACTTCGCCTTGTTCGTCTACCCACACGTTCTCGCCGATCGCGGTGTTCACCTGCGTTGCCCGAAGCAGGTCGGGCTGTTCGCTGACACTGTCGGTCTTTACGTAGAAACTTCGTTCGGTTCCATAGCAATATGTTTGACCGTTCATCATCACGATATCGTCCTGCAGGATGGTAATGCCCTCCGGCGGTTGAAAACCGTGGTTGTTTACGGTGATCGTTGTCTTGCCGGTCCCGCTCAGTCCGAAGATGACAGCGCCCAGTTGCACGAGTTTGCCATGGCGCATGACGCGGTAGTATTTGGAGCCGGCATGAAGCCCCAGCCCTCCACGATGGTCGCGCATGATGTGCATGGAGGCCCGCAGCGCCCCCATCTTCGCTTCGCCGTAGTAATCGGAGCCCATGATGTAGGTGAAAACACGCGCGCCACGAGTCGGGTGAACGTAGATGAATCGTTCGGGCCATTCGGGCACTTGTACGATGATGATTTCCGGCTGTCGATCTCCAACCGGCTCAAACATGTTGCGGCTGAAGATATAGGCCAGGTGTGGGTAGGCTCGCGTGGCGTAATAGAGGGCGCGGAAGCGATTGTTCGGGTGTTGTCCCACGTCGCGTTCCACGCGCACCAGGTCCGCGCCCTGCAGGTATTCTCGCAGCTTGCTCATTCGCTCCTGCTGCTCTTCGTCCGGGTCGTAGATTACGTATGTGTTCTTGGCACTGCGCGAACGAACCTGCGAGTGGTAGACTGCAGTGCCCCACCGGTTAGCGATTTCATATTTCCTTGCCATCATACGCAGCTCATCTGGTTGCAAATCTGTCAACAAGTTGCCGGCCGGCACCGGGTCAGTAAATAAGTGTCTCAATTTCCTCCACCTCCTTTTTGGATAATCGTATTTGTTTAGCGCCGAGACGCAGAGGGCGCAGGATGCTGCGCCCTACCTCTTTCAAACCCACGACGCGTCTGTGGATCCTCTGCTTCAACACAGGTACATTGAAGTTAATGATGGCCTTTGT
>CAYWAK010000101.1:0-2531 GCA_964455755.1 uncultured Ardenticatenales bacterium
GAACAGAACCCTGGCAGAATGGCCGCCATTCTGGGGCTGGCCGACGATGTTGTGGTGGAAATCTGCGAACAGGCCAGTGCCCAAGCCGAAGGTCCAGGCGTTCAGGTGGCCAACTACAATTGCCCCGGCCAGGTTGTGATCAGCGGTGGCAAGGCGGCGGTTCGCGGGGCCGAAGAACTGGCCGAGCAGCGCGGTGCCCGTCGTGTCGTTCCCCTCGATGTGAGCATCGCCGCCCACTCGGCGTTGATGTCCCCGATCGTTGCTCCCTTTGCCGAAGCCGTGCAGCGGGCAAACTTTGAAACGCCGGCCATTCCCGTTGTCGCAAACATCACCGCCCAACCGTGGCAAGACGTGGACTCGCTTCGGCGTGAATTGGTCGGCCAACTCACCTCGTCGGTGCAATGGACTCGCTCCGTGCAGGAGATGATCGCGCGCGGGACGACAACGTTCGTAGAAATCGGGCCGGGGAACGTGCTGTCTGGTCTGGTGCGGCGCATTGACCGGTCCGTGAAACGGTTTTCGCTCGGCGATGGAGACGCCGTGGAGGCATTCATGCGTGGCCGCTGATGAGGTATGCCCGCGCAAGGCTTTAGCGAATCGCCGAAGGGCGCTGTGGCGCGCGACAATTCGCTCGAGAGGAAAACAACGCAAGGTTCTGGAGAGAAAACAAACATGATTGGTTTAGCAGGCAAGACAGCCATCGTTACTGGAGGGTCCCGCGGCATAGGCCGGGCCATTGCGCTGCAGTTGGCCAGGCAGGGAGCCGACGTCGTCGTCAATTTCCAGAGCAGTGCGCAAGCTGCCGAGGAGGTTGTCTCGCTGATCAAGGAAATGGGCAGAGAAGCACTGGCCGTGCAGGCGGATGTGCGGAAGATGGAGGACGCCAAGCGCCTCATCAAAGAGACCCTGGCCGCTTTCAAGCGGATTGACATTTTGGTGAACAATGCCGGCACAACCCGCGATGGCCTGCTCCTGCGCATGAGCGAGGATGATTGGGACATCGTGTTGGATACGAATTTGCGCGGCGCGTTTCATTGCACAAAGGCCGTTATGCGCACGATGATGAAACAGCGCACTGGCCGGATCATCAACATCACGTCTGTTGCCGGCGTTGCCGGGAACGCCGGCCAGGCGAATTATGCCTCGGCCAAAGCCGGCCTGATCGGCTTCACCAAATCGGTAGCCAAAGAAATGGGTTCGCGCAACGTGACGTGCAACGCGGTCGCTCCGGGCTACATTCCCACCGATTTGACGGCTGGTTTGCCCGAGGAAATCATCGAACAGGCGCGCCGCATGACCCCGCTGGGCCGGTTGGGGACGGTGGAGGATGTGGCCTATGCCACGGCGTTCCTGGCCTCCGATGAAGCGGCCTTCATCACCGCGCAGGTTTTGAGCGTGGACGGTGGCATGGCCTTTTAGCGGCCTGTTTACCTTGAAAGAACGAAACGGAAAACCGATGTCAGACCAAACGTCAACGCTTCATGTTGCGCCCAATGTGCTTGTGGGGCTGGCACGCGCAGCTGCCCTGGCGGCGCCCGGCGTGGTTCGGCTCGAGTCACGCCCACTGGAGAACATGGAGCGCCTCTTGAGCCGGTCCTATGCGCAGGAGGGCGTACACCTGCAAATCAATGACCGGACTGTTCGCTTGCATTTGCATGTAGTGGTGGCAGCGAACGCCAGTATTCCGGCCGTTGCCAGACAGGTGCAGCGCGACGTAGCCCGTGCCATGGAAGGCCTGGCCGGCATACAGCTTGAGGCGTTAGACGTTATCGTTGAAGATGTGGACTTTGAGTCGCCGCAGCTCCCGGAGAGTCTGGGCGCGAAGTAGAGGATTATGAAAAGCAGACGCCGTGATCGCGGTGTTGCCATGCAAGCTCTTTACGAAATCAACTGGGTGCACCACGATCCAGAAATCGTTCTGGCCGAACGAATCGCGCTAAGCGAACTTCCGCCGGCCCGTGCCGAATTTGTGCGGACGTTGGTTTTTGGCGTGCTGGACAACATGTCTCAGATTGACGAGTATGTGCGGAAGGTGGCTCCCGAATGGCCCGTTGACCAGATGTCGCCCATTGACCTGAACATTCTGCGTATTGCCATGTTCGAGTATATGATCGAAAAGAAAACACCGGTAAAAGTGATCATCAATGAAGCGGTGGAGTTGGCCAAGATCTTTGGGGGCGACAGCACCCGCCGCTTTGTAAACGGTGCGCTGGGTACCCTGGTTTCTCAATACGCCAATAGAAGCAGGGGGAAATAGCCATGGAGTTCTTGAACATTGGACCGATGGAGTTGTTACTAATCCTGGCGATTGCCCTTCTGGTACTGGGCCCTGAACGCCTGCCGGAGATTGGTGCCGGGTTGGGGAAAGCAATTCGCGAGTTTCGACAAATGTCGCAGGGCTTGACCAGCGAGATAAACAAAGAAATGAAAGAGATAACTGCGCCGGTTCAAGAACTGCAAAAGGAAGTGAAGCAGACACTAGACCCCTTCTCGTCTCCTCCGTCCAAAACAGCCGAGGCACCAGAGACCCA
>CAYWAK010000101.1:2631-9539 GCA_964455755.1 uncultured Ardenticatenales bacterium
CCCCAACGTCAATGAACAAAGCGATGACCCTGCCAGGCAATGAACTAAACGAGCGGACACGTATGACCTTCCTGCAACATCTGAAGGAACTGCGTGACCGGCTGGTCGTAGTTGCAATTGTGCTCTGCATCACCACGCTCATCAGTACCATTTTCGCGTGGCAGATATTCAACATCCTGGTGTTGCCGCTGGGGGGCAGGGTCCCTCAAGCGATCTCCCCCACCGAGACAATCATCACCTACTTCAAGGTCGCGCTCATTGCCGGCGTTGTCCTGGCCATGCCCGTAATCATCTATCAGTTCGCGCGGTTCTTGTTGCCCGGCCTGATGCCCAAAGAGCGCCGTTATCTCTATGCACTGGTGCCCAGCGCCAGCCTCATGTTCTTGCTAGGGGTCTCTTTCACCGCTTTCGTTATGCTGCCGCGCATGGTGGCTTTCCTGATGTCGTTTGGCAGCAACTTTGTGGAACAGCAATGGACGCTGGATGAATACATCTCGTTCGTAACCAGTTTGCTCTTTTGGATTGGGCTGGCCTTTGAAACGCCACTCGTGATCTTCTTCCTGGCAAAGATGAAGATCATCAGTTACCAAACGTTGGTAAAAAACATGCGATTCGCATTTCTGATCGTGGCGATTGTTGCGGCTGTCATCACGCCAACCCCCGATCCGTTTAACATGCTGATTGTCATGGTGCCTTTGCTCGCTTTGTATGGGCTGGGCGTGTTGCTGGCTCGATTGGCATGATGATGCTCTACCGGGAACGAGCGAGGGACGTGTCAGATTATTCAGGGGGCCTTTCCGGGACGGTGCCCCGGCCATGGCAATTGTGGCAACGGCCTGTGCCGGTTTGAGTTGGCGGGGTGTGGCCGGCGCCGGCAGCGACTGATTGCGACCTTCCGCCGCCGCAATCGAGGCAGGGCGGGCCCATCAGCCCCATGGTTCCCAGCCCCCGGCAGCTTCGGCATGTCCCGCTGCCCTGGCAGACCGGGCAGGTCACGTGGGGAGGACGTCTTTTTCTGAGAAACTGAATTGAAGGCCGGGCCGCGCTCCGGAGAAAGTCTTGAAATCTGGCAAGCCTTGTTTTCATGAAGGGACCTTTCCTCAGAAAGACACGTCGCCGAAACAGGATTGACGAAACACCAGCCCGGGTCGGCCGGAACCGAAACGTCTCACCGGGTACCAATTCTACCGCATGTTGCGGAGAAAGCAAATAGGAGATCTCATCCGAGACGCCTCCGTGGACCGGGGGAATGAGCGCCGGCAAGCAAGAACGGAACACGGATGGCAGGCCCCCGGCCTGCAATTGACACGACAGGCATTTTGGGATAGTATAGGGTACATAGATCGTCCGTAACATCAATTGAATTCGCAAGTTCTGGGGAAAACCCCTGTGCGACATGCTACGGCACCAAGAACGTTAGGAGGAAAATGCAAGTGGGTAAAGTTCGAGTAGCAATCATCGGCGTAGGCAACTGCGCCTCTTCGTTGGTCCAGGGTGTGCAGTTCTACAAAGACGCCGCCGAAGACAGTTTTGTCCCCGGTTTGATGCACGTCAATTTGGGCGGGTACCACATCCGCGACATCGAGTTCTCTGCGGCATTCGACATAGACGCGAACAAGGTGGGGAAAGACCTTTCCGAGGCCATTTTCGTTTCCCCAAACAATACGTTCAAGTTCTCCGATGTGCCGAAGCTGAAAGTTCCGGTTATGCGTGGCATGACCCACGATGGTTTGGGCAAGTATCTGCAAGAGGTAATTACCAAGGCAGATGGGCCGACCGCGAATATCGTCCAGGTTTTGAAGGACACCAAGACAGATGTGGTCATCAACTATCTGCCGGTAGGCAGCGAAATGGCCACCAAATGGTATGTCGAGCAGGTGCTGGACGCCGGTTGTGCCCTCGTCAACTGCATACCGGTCTTCATCGCCCGCGAGGCGTATTGGCAGGGGCGATTCAAGGAACGCGGTCTACCCGTCATCGGTGACGACATCAAATCGCAAGTCGGCGCCACCATCATACACCGCATCTTGGCCCGTCTCTTCCTCGATCGCGGCGTGCGTCTGGAACGTACCAGCCAGCTCAATGTAGGCGGCAACATGGATTTCTACAACATGTTGGAACGTTCTCGGCTGGAGTCCAAGAAAATCTCCAAGACCAACTCTGTCACCTCACAGCTCGATTACGATATCGGTGCGGACAATGTACACATCGGCCCCAGCGACTACGTGGCCTGGCTGACAGACCGCAAGTGGGCGCACATCCGGCTGGAAGGGCGCACCTTCGGCGATGTCCCCCTGAACGTTGAGCTCAAGCTGGAAGTGTGGGACTCGCCCAACTCTGCCGGCGTGGTCATTGACGCCGTACGCTGTGCCAAACTGGGCCTGGACCGCGGCCTGAGCGGCGCGCTGGAAGCGCCCTCATCATATTTCATGAAGTCTCCGCCGGTGCAATTTCGGGATGATGTGGCCCATGCTCTGGTTGAGGAATTCGTGCAGGGGAAGCAGAAAACAGCAGAAAAAGCCGTCGAATCGGAAAGTTAACTCAGCGTTGCCCAGAATGCTGTGATTCACACGCTGAAGTATTGGGGAGTCTTGGTGACATCTCAAGTGGCCGGGCGGTTGCCGACGCCTTTGCTCTACCGTCTGGCCGATGTTGTGGGGGATGGCGTCTACTGGGCCTGGCCCCGTGGACGCCGCAACACAATCGCGAATATGCGCCATGTGCTCGGCCGGCAAGCGCGGGAGGAGGACGTGCGACGGGTGTCCCGCCACTCCTTCCGAAATTACGTGCGCTTGATGGCCGATTTTGCCCGCTCGTTGCGAAACCCGGACGATTTTTTGGATCATCGTGTCCAGGTTTCCGGGTGGGAACATCTCGACGCGGCCATAGCCCAAGGCAAGGGCGTAATTATGGTCGGGCTGCACCTGGGCAACTGGGACCTGGCCGGCCTGACGCTGGCCGCCAACGGCTATCCAGTAAATGCGGTGATGGAGAATTTTGCCTCACCGCAGGTGGACCAGTTGGTTCGTGCGGCCCGCGAGTCTTGGGGAGTACGCTGCATCCCGCTCCGTTCGATGCTGCGCCCCCTCTACGAGGCCTTGCGTCGCAACGAAATCGTCGCCCTGGTCACCGACCGGCCCGCTGGCCATGACGGAACTGCCATTCGGTTTTTCGACTCGCCCGCTTCCTGGCCGACCGGCCCGGCCAATTTGGCCGTACGTACCGGTGCCCAGATCGTGCTTGGCTACCTGCTCCGCAAGCCTGACAACACGTTCGTGGGGAAATTGCTCGCCTTGCCGACTGTGGAACAAACCGGCGACCGGCAACGGGACGTTCAGCGGGTAACGCAGGCCATTGTCACAACGCTGGAGGAACCAATACGCAGCCATCCCGAACAGTGGTTCATGTTCCGGCGGATGTGGGACGATTCGTCGTTACCGGACAAGTCCTGATGGGGTCGTACTATCTCTTTCGCCTGGCCGGCCTGCTTCTGCCCCATGTTCCACACCGGCTGGGGTATTGGCTCTTTGCCCGCCTGGGCGATTTGGCCTATTTCCTGAACCGGTCTGCCCGGACCATTGTGCGAGACAACATGGCCCACGTCCTTGGCCCGCAGGCCAGCCCGGACCAGATTGACAAGGCCGCGCGGGAGGCTTTCCGGTACAACGGGCAAAACTATTTCGACCTGTTCCGTCTCGCCGCTCTCGATACGGAACAACTTGAACGGCTGATTGAGGCGGACGGATGGGACCAGATTGACCAGGCCCTGTCCGCCGGGAAGGGCCTCATCCTGGTCGCGGCCCATTTTGGCACACCCGACGTTGTTGCCCAACTGGTGACCAACCGGAGATACCCGGTCACGGCGGTGGTCGAGCACTTGCAGCCGGAGCCTCTCTTCCGCTACATCTGTGCGCTGCGGGGCAGCCATGGGCTGCGAACGTTGCCCGTGGATGGCCCGTTGACGCGCCTGTTTCGGGCGCTGCGTGCGAACGAAGTTATCGCGCTGGTCATTGATCGGGACATCACCGAGAGCGGCATTGAAGTGGAATTCTTTGGGGAGAAAACGCGCATGGCGGACGGCCACGTGCAACTGGCCCTGCGCACCGGAGCGCCGCTGATGGCCGGCTATTGCCTGCGCCGGCCCGATGGAACATTCTATGCACGCGGTGTGCCGCTTGAATTGGAGCGCACGGACAATCGGGAGCAAGACGTACATGCCGGCGTGCGAAAAGTGCTGGCCTTCATGGAAACGGTGATCGCCGCACACCCAGAGCAGTGGGTAATGTTTCAACCGATTTGGAGGACATCTCATGGGCAAAGCTGACCTGCACATCCACAGCGCGCGAGGCGACGGCATGGCCACCGTTTCGCAAATCCTCGAGTACGTGGAACACGAAACAGACCTCGATTTGATTGCCATAACCGATCACGACGACATCCGTGGCGGTATGGAGGCGCGGGAGTTAGCCGCGCAGCGCGATTACCGCTTTGAGGTACTCGCGGGCCTGGAGATCACCACGCTGGAGGGGCACTTGCTGGCCTACAATGTGCAGACCCCCTTTCGTATGATGCGCCCGCTCGACGCCACGCTCCGCAATATCCACGAACAGGGCGGGTTTTGCGTTGTGCCCCATCCCATGAGCTGGTTGACTCGCAGCATCGGGCTGAATGGCTTGCGCCGCATCCTGGCCCACCCCGATCCCGCGGTCTATTTCGACGGCATTGAAATCATCAATCCCAGCATTGCCGGCCGCGTGATTCACCAAAAGACTCGCCGCCTCAACCGCACCGAATTTTGCTTGCCCGAAACCGCCGGCAGCGATTCGCACACACTTTCGCTGGTCGGCACGGCCTACACACAGTTCCCCGGTCGCACGGCGGCCGACTACCGGCAAGCGCTGGCTGCCGGCACGACGGAGGCGGGCGGGCAATTCTGGGGCCTGGCTGTACACAAGGAGCTGCTGCGCATTGCCGGGCAACAGACCTTCAAGAGTTGGGTGATTTTGCCCGGCCAGCACATCCGCGATTCTTGGGCCTCGCGCCGGCAACAGCGTAGTCCATGAAAATCGCGCAGGTCTCGCCGTATGATTACCCCTTTCCGGGTGGCGTGACGGAACACATCTCGTATCTGGACCGCCACTTGCGGGAGATGGGGCACGACGTACAGATCATCGCGCCCTCCTCAACCCCGGAAGAGGAGCTCGATTCGCACGTGGTGCGCATCGGCAACGTCATCGTTCCGGTTCCCTTCAGCGGCTCCGTGGCCCGCATCAGCCTATCGCCCCGCATGTATCTGCGCGTCAAACGGCTGTTGCAGCAGGAGCAATTTGACGTGATCCACATCCATGAGCCGATGACGCCGGCCTTGCCGATGGCCGTGTTGCGCCATTCCAAGGCGGTGAACGTGGGCACGTTTCATGCCTACCGCAACACGCACGCGGCATACGAATATGGCCGCCCCATGTTTCGCTATTTCGTGCGCCGGCTGGATGGGCGCATCGCCGTCTCCGACGCGGCCCGCGAGTCGGTCGGCCGCTATTTTCCCGGCGAATATCGCATCATTCCCAACGGCATTGAAACCTGTCGCTTTGGTTCTACGGACATTCGCCCCATTGAGCGCTTCGACGACGGCATGTTGAACGTACTCTTTGTGGGCCGGCTGGAGAAACGCAAGGGGTTCAAATACCTGCTCCGTGCATTCGCGCGCGTTCGTGAACAGATGCCGGAAACCCGCTTGCTCGTTGTGGGGGCCTACGAGCGCGAGGAAAAGGCGGCCTTTGTGCGCTATGCCCGCTATCACCACATCCGCTTCGTCAAGTTCATCGGCTATGTTCCGGCCGCTGATCTGGCCCGCTATTACCACACAGCCCACGTGTTTTGCGCGCCGTCCACCGGTTTTGAGAGTTTCGGAATTGTGCTGCTGGAAGCCATGGCTGCGGGTATTCCCGTTGTGGCCTCGGACATTCCGGGCTATAATGCGGTGCTGGTTGATGGGGAAGAGGGACTGCTGGTGCCACCGGAAGATCCCCCCTCGTTTGCCGAGGCCATCGTTGCCCTGCTGAAGGACCCGCAGCGCAGGCGGTACATGGGTGAGCAGGGGCGGAAGAAGGCTGCACGGTATGATTGGTCCATCGTCACCCGCCAGGTTTACGATTACTACCTGGAGCTGTTGGAGCGGAAAACTGGCCATTCTGCGCAAGGGAGTCAACATGATTAGTGATCGTGTGCGCGCCTGGACACGCGGGCTGGCCAACGGCCTGGCCCGAATCATGGATCGATTGGGGTTCACACCCAACATGCTGACCGTGTTGGGCTTTCTTTTGATGATTCCGATTGGCGCACTCCTGGCAGCCGGGTACTTTCGCGCCAGCGCGTTCTTCATCCTGCTGGCCGGCGCCTTCGACGGATTGGATGGCGCGCTGGCCCGGATGACGGACCGCGTCACTTCGTTCGGCGGTTTCCTCGATTCCACGTTGGACCGTTACGCGGAAGGCGTGCTCTACCTCGGCCTGTTGGTTTTTTACCTGCAGCAGCGAGACAACGTGGCCGTTATCCTCATCTACCTGACAATCGTTGGCTCTTTGCTGGTCAGCTACGCCCGGGCACGTGCCGAGGGGGCCGGCATCGAATGCAAGGTGGGGATCTTCACCCGCTTCGAGCGCATCGCCGTGCTGGTGCTGGGGTTGTTCAGCGGTTGGATGCTCCCGGCGCTGGCGATCCTGGCTCTTTTTTCGCACATCACGGCCCTGCAACGTGTCTGGCACGTCCATCGCCAGACGGCAAACGCCGGGCGACCGGGGGATGACGAGCAATGAACGCCCTTGCCGTTGCCGGCAAGCTGCGCTAGCATAACGACAGGAGACAGCATGGGCGATTGCCCACCACGAAGAATGAAAACAGGACACGGA
>CAYWAK010000102.1:0-9503 GCA_964455755.1 uncultured Ardenticatenales bacterium
GGTGAAGGATTGGACCGGCAGAATCAGGAATTGCTATTTCGATAATGTCACATGCCATTACGGTAAAATTGACACGTGGAACAGGCTTTCGAGCCTGTCAGCAGCCTGGAAAGGCTACTCCACGTGTGGCTTTTGCTCCAATGCGTCACATGAACATAAATTGCGCGCTGTTTGCTTTTCAGTGCTCATAGCCTCCACTCGCGGTGGCATCTCAGGCGCGTCTCAGGGGACGGGGGCTGCGAGCCGTAAATCAAATGTGGCCTTGGTCAAACTATTCAGGAATCGAAACAGGAGAATCTCATGGGAAAGAAGCCAAGCCGTACAGCCCTTCGGCAACGCAGACATCGCCGTGTACGCAAGAGGTTGGCGGGCCGGCCCGATAGTCCGCGACTGAACGTGTTTCGCAGCTTGCATCACATCTATGCACAGGTGATTAACGACGAGGAAGGGCGCACCTTGGTGTCGGCCTCCACGTTGGATAAGGATGTGCGCCAGGAAATTGGCGATCTGTCGCCGACGGAACAAGCGAAACGAGTGGGATTGGAAGTGGCCCGGCGTGCCAAAGCGCAGGGAATTGAGACCGTCGTCTTTGATCGCGGGGGATACAAGTATCATGGTCGCGTCAAAGCCCTTGCCGAAGGTGCCCGTAAGGGCGGGCTGCAGTTCTAAAGAGGAGGACAAATGGCCAGGCGTAATCAGCGTGAGCGGGAAGCCCCCGAGTTTGAAGAGCGTATCATCAGCATCACCCGCACGGCGAAGGTGGTCAAGGGTGGCCGCAGGTTTGGTTTTCGGGTCGTCGTTGTCGTGGGAGATCGCAAGGGACGTGTGGGGCTTGGTATCGGCAAGGCGCGTGAAGTGGCCGAAGCGATTCGCAAAGGCATAGAAAAAGCAAAAAGAGAAATGGTGCAGGTTTCACTGGTCGGGAGCACGATTCCGCATTCCTTGCTGGCAACGTTTGGCGCAGCGAAGGTGTTGATGAAGCCAGCCTCGCCCGGTACGGGAGTCATTGCCGGCGGGGGTGTGCGAGCCGTTGTGGAAGCGGCCGGCATTCGTGACATCCTTACGAAATCTCTGGGAAGCAGCAATTCCCTGAACGTGGCCCAAGCCACTTTGCGTGGATTGAGCCAGTTGAAAAGTAGCGAAGAGGAAGCTGCCCGCCGGGGGAAACCGGTGCAAGATGTCTGCCCCATTTGGTGGAGGGATCATGTTGGCTGAGCAACAACGCATACGGGTACGATACGCCAAGAGCGCAATCGGCTACACTCAACGACAGAAGGCCACAGTGCGCGCCCTTGGTTTGAGGCGACTGGGCGATACGGTGGAACATACACTGAATCCAGCCGTAGCGGGTATGATCCAGGCTGTTAACCACCTGGTAACCGTGGAATACCTGGATGAAGGAGCGGAAGAAAATGAAACTACATGATTTGCGACCGGCTCCTGGATCTGTAAAGTCACGCAAGCGTCGTGGCCGGGGAGACTCTTCTGGCCATGGCACGTATTCGGGCCGCGGCCGCAAGGGACAGGGCGCACGGAGTGGTGGCGGAAAGGGCCCCTATTTTGAGGGTGGGCAATTGCCGTTGGTGCGCCGTATGCCGGTGAAGCGGGGTTTCACCAATATCTTTCGTGTGGAATACCAACCGGTGAACGTGGGGCGGCTGGCTGCATTGTTTGAGGCGGATCAGGAAATTACCCTGGAAGCCCTGCACGATCGTGGCGCCATTCGCAGCCTGCGTAAGCCGGTGAAAATACTGGGCAACGGAGATGTGGACATTCCGTTGCGGGTCTCGGCCCACGCCTTTTCCTCCTCCGCACGCGAGAAGATCGAAGCGGCCGGCGGAACCGTTGAAGTACTCCCTTCAGGAGTAGGAAATGATTGAAGCACTGCGTAATGCTTTACGCTTGCCTGATCTCAGGCGAAAAATCTTTTTTACGTTGGGTATCTTAGTCCTCTTCCGGCTGACCGCACATGTGCCGGTGCCGGGCGTGGATCAGGCTGGATTGAAGCAGGTCTTTGATTCGAACCAATTGCTCGGATTCCTCAACATGCTTTCCGGCGGCGCTATGGGAAACTTCTCTGTGGTGGCGATGGGTGTGTATCCCTACATCACAGCATCCATTATCATGCAATTGGTCACGCCCTTGATCCCCCAGCTTGAGGAACTGGCGAAAGAGGGAGAGCAGGGGCAGCAAAAGATGAACCTGTATACCTATTGGATGACCATCCCTTTGGCTGCTTTGCAAGGCTTCGCCCAGGCGACCTTGCTGGCGCATCCGCTGGGAGGGGGCCCCCCTTTGCTTACCCACTTTGGTCTGTTCACCGACCCAATTCCGACGTTGGCCGTTGTGACCAGTTTGACGGCCGGCTCGATGTTCGCTATGTGGCTGGGCGAGTTGATTACAGATGAAGGCGTGGGCAACGGGATTTCGATCATCATCTTCGGAGGTATCGTGGCCGGCATCCCGCAGAACGTGGGGCAGTTGCTGGCGTCCGGTGGCCTCGCTTTGATTTCGCTTACCATCATTACCATCGTCACGGTGACGGCAATTATCTTCATTCAGGAAGGGGAACGTCGCGTGCCGGTGCAATATGGCAAACGGGTGCGGGGTACACGCGTGTACGGCGGGCAGAGCAGCCACATTCCGCTGCGCGTCAACTCGGCCGGCATGATCCCGCTGATTTTTGCCCAGTCGATCTTGATTCTGCCGGGCATTACTGCGCAGTTCTTCATGACCTCCGGCAATGCGTTCATCGCCAATATTGCGTCGGGGGTGAACTCCGCTTTCAATACCAACGGTATCCTCTATTGGGGACTTTATTTTCTGATGGTTGTCGCCTTTACCTATTTCTATACCGACGTGATTTTCCGCCAACAGAACTTGCCGGAGAATCTACAACGGCAGGGTGGGTTTATTCCCGGAATACGTCCGGGGCGGCGCACTGAAGACTATCTGAATGGTGTGCTGCAACGTGTGACCCTGGTGGGCGCAGTTTTCCTGGGGCTTGTGGCCATTTTGCCCTTCTTCGCGCGCCAAATCACCAACGTGCAGACGTTGTTGATCACCAGCGCGGGACTGCTCATTGTGGTCGGCGTTGTGGTTGATACCATGAAGCAGCTCGAAGCACAGTTGCTCATGCGTCACTATGAGGGCTTTATTCGACAGTAGAAACCTGTCCTGGCAGCAGCTTTTCATGAAAGGGGAAATCAAAGCAATGACACAGTCTGGCCAACCTACTTACCTGATTATGCTTGGTGCACCCGGTGCGGGCAAGGGTACACAAGCCCGGCTTATCGAGGAAAGCCTGGGAATCCCCCAGGTAGCCACAGGCGACCTCTTCCGCTACAATCTTTCGAAGGAAACGGAATTGGGTTTGCTGGCCAAATCCTATATGGAGAAAGGGGTCTTGGTGCCGGACGACGTAACGGTTCGGATGGTAGAAGACCGGCTTTCCCGACCTGATTGCGCGGCTGGCGCAATCTTGGACGGGTTTCCACGAAACCTGGATCAGGCCGCTGCCTTGGACGAACTGCTGGCCAAGCATGATCAAGAAGTGAGTCGCGCAATCTATATCCGTGTGGAGCGTGAAGACCTGATCGCTCGTCTGACCGGCCGGCGCGTCTGCAAGTCGTGTCAGGCGGCCTTTCATGTGATTTTCAATCCGCCGGCGACGAAAGACACGTGTGACCAGTGTGGCGGTGAGTTGTACCAGCGGGCCGATGACAGCCGCGATACCGTGGAAAAGCGGCTGGAGGTTTATTTCGAGCAGACGGCTCCGCTGATTGAGTTTTATGGCGATAAGGGCGTCCTGGAGGAGATTGATGGCGGTCTGCCCATTGGCCAGGTCCAGGATGAAATCATTCGGGCGATCCGCGAGGACTGAGGTTGATCCGGTCTTGTCGGAATATCTGAGAACCGGTTATTGGAAATGGTCTGCTTGAACCGATGATAATCATAAAATCGAAGCGTGAAATCCGGAAAATGCGGGACGCCGGCAAACTTACCGCCGAAGCTTTGGCGATGTTGCGTACGCACATCAAGCCGGGCATCACGACAAAGGAGCTGGACGAGCTGGCTTTCCAATTCATTCGCAAGCATGGTGCGCGGCCGTCTTTCAAGGGCTATCACGGGTTTCCGGCTTCGATCTGTGCTTCAGTCAATGATGAGATTGTGCATGGCATACCCGGTCCGCGTGTGCTGAAGGCCGGTGATGTCATCAGCGTTGACCTCGGCGTGATTTACAACGGATTTCAAGGCGATTCGGCGTTCACCATGGGCGTTGGCGAAGTTTCGCCAGATGTCCAGTCCTTGATCGAGGCGACCGAGGCTGCGCTGTATGCCGGCATTGAAAAAGCCCGGCCCGGAAATCGTCTGGGCGACGTATCTGCGGCCATCGAAGAAGTAGTCGTATCCAGGAACTATGTGGTGGTGCGAGAATATGTGGGCCACGGTATTGGCCGGCAAATGCACGAAGACCCTCCGATTCCGAATTTCGGGGAGCCGGGTCAAGGGCCGCTTCTCCGCACAGGCATGACCATGGCCTTGGAGCCGATGGTCAACATGGGTGACTGGCAGACCCAAGTCATGGACGATCATTGGACCGTTGTGACACGGGATGGCAGCATATCGGCGCATTTTGAGCACACCATGGCGATAACATCAAACGGGCCAGAAATCTTGACGCAATTATGAAGTGGGGGCAACCTACCGGGGCCCCCTAAGGAGTGAGACAAATGAAAGTAAGAGCATCGGTTAAGAAAATGTGCGATTCGTGCAAGATCGTGCGGCGACGCGGAATTGTTCGTGTGATCTGCAAGAATCCCAAGCATAAGCAACGGCAAGGCTAAAAGCTAACGATACCTGGGGAGGACGAGTATGGCACGTATAGCAGGGGTTGATTTGCCTCGTAACAAGCGGGTGGAAGTCGCGCTTACCTACATCTATGGCATCGGTCGCAGGACGAGCCTGGAATTGCTGGGCAAGGCGCAAGTGGACCCAGACACGCGAGTGAAAGACCTTGCAGAAGCTGAAGTTGCCCGTTTGCGCACGATCCTTGATCAGGATTACACAGTCGAAGGCGATCTGCGACGCGAAATCAGCATGAACATCAAGCGTTTGCAGGAGATCAACTGTTACCGTGGTTTGCGACATCGCCGGAACTTGCCTGTGCGTGGACAGCGTACACGCACAAATGCCAGACAAAAGCGTGGAACGCGCCGGACAGTAGCCGGACGCCGTCAAGCACGCGTTAAGAAATAAGCGAGGGAACCGTGGCACGAGAAAAAGGACGATCGAAGAGAGCCGGGGGCCGGCGCGAGCGCAAGAACGTTCCGGTTGGACAGGCGCACATTCATTCCAACTTTAACAACACCATTATAACTATCACGGACTTGCAAGGGAACACTGTGGCTTGGGCCAGTGCCGGCGTGGCCGGATTCAAAGGATCGCGCAAGAGTACACCTTATGCCGCCCAGATGGCGGCAGCGGTGGCGGCACGCAAGAGTCAAGATCATGGTATGCGAGAAGTTGAGGTCTTTGTGAAAGGGCCTGGACCTGGCCGGGAAGCAGCCATCCGCTCTCTGCAGGGTGCCGGCCTGAAGGTCCGGTCTATCACGGACGTGACGCCTATACCGCACAACGGATGTCGTCCTCGAAAAAAGCGCCGGGTGTAGTTCGTATCATCAGTTGCATGCCTCCGGTCACGGAAAACCGGCGGTTGCTACATCAAGCAAGTTGAGGGAGAGGTACTTATGGCCAGATATACACAGGCAGTATGCAAGCTATGCCGCCGAGAAGGCGAGAAGCTTTTTCTAAAAGGGGAACGGTGCTTTAGCCCGAAATGTGCCCTGGAAAAACGGGCCTATGCCCCTGGAATGCACGGCAACAAACAGAGATTCAGGCGTAAGCAGTCGGACTATTCTTTGCAGCTTCGGGAAAAGCAAAAGGCGCGGCGCATCTATGGCGTGTTTGAGCGACAATTCAGACGGTACTATCGTCAGGCCTTGCGCCGCCCCGGACAGACGGGCCAAGTGCTCTTGCAAATCCTGGAGCAGCGGCTGGACAACGTCGTCTATCGCCTGGGGTTTGCCGAATCACGGGCCCAGGCGCGACAACTGGTCTTGCACGGGCACTTCGATGTGAACGGTCGCAAGACAAATATCCCCTCGTTCCTGGTAAAATCGGGGGATCAAATTGCTGTGCGGGAGAGAAGTCGCAAAATGACATTCTTCGAGATGCAGAAGGAGCAACTGGCACAAAAGCGTCTGCCGGGTTGGTTGTCTGCAGATCACGAAAACATGGCCGGGCAAGTACTCACTTTGCCTGAACGTGGCGACATTGACATTTCGCTCAACGAACAGCTTATTGTAGAATATTACTCACGCTAGTTATTACAGGTACCGGTGGCCGGTTGGCGTATGTAGCCAACCGCTGCTCAACCTGGACACGTGTTTGACGTAGGAGGGGGCCTCTTGCTAGAAATCGTATATCCTAAAGTAAACCGGGACGTTATCACGGGGGACTACGGTCGTTTCGTAATCGGGCCGTTGGAGCCTGGGTACGGGGTCACTGTAGGAAATGCCCTTCGGAGAGTTTTGATTTCCTCATTACAGGGGGCTGCGATCACCTCCGTCCGCATCATGGGCATTCACCATGAATTCTCCCCGATTCCAGGGATGAAGGAAGACACGGTTCAACTCTTGTTGAATATAAAACAGGTGCGTCTGCTCTTACACGCGGAAGATGAGGTACGGGTTCGGCTGGAAGCAAGTGGCGAAGGTGTGGTTACAGCGGCCGACATCATTTGTCCAAGCGAGGTGGAGATCGTCAATCCGGAAGCACCGTTGTTGACCCTGGACTCTTCCGATTCGGAAATCGAGATGGAGATGACAGTGGATCATGGTCGGGGGTATTCTCCTGCCGGTGATCGTGGCCCCCTGCCCATTGACGAGATTCCGGTAGATGCTGTCTTTAGCCCTATACGGAAGGTTCGCTATTCTGTGGAACAGACTCGCGTGGAACAGATGACCGACTTCGATCGCCTGACCTTGGAAGTGTGGACCGATGGCACGATCTCACCGGACAAGGCTGTCAACCAGGCGGCAGATATCCTGGTCAAGCATTTCCAGATCGTCACATCTCTGGGTAAAGTGAAGGAGTCGTCAGAAACGCAGGAGACTTCGGATCAAGGTTCCGAGCAGGCGATTGAGCCGGCCGTGTACAATATGCCAATAGAAGAATTGGGCTTGACTGTGCGCGCCTTCAATTGTCTCAAGCGGGCTGGCATTACGGAAGTTGGTGAAATTATCGAGCGGCTGCGGAGAAGCCGGGACGAAATGTTGGCTATCCGAAACTTTGGCGAGAAATCCTTGGAAGAGCTGATAGAAAGGCTGGAAGAAAAAGGGCTTTACTACCTGCTTGAACCGGTGGACGACGTTGTTGAAGATGAGGGTGAGCTTGTAGAGGAGATTGAGGCCGTATGAGACATCGTGTAGCAGGCCGTAAGCTCAATCGCTCGATGGGAAATCGCAAAGCATTGTTCCGGAATCTCATCATCGCGCTACTTGAGCACGAACGAATAGAGACCACGGAAGCGCGCGCGCGTGCAATTCGTGCTGACGTGGAAAAGCTGATCACGTTGGCAAAACGTGCCCAGGACGATGAAAGTTACGCCGTGCATGCGCGCCGGCTGGCCTTTCGTAAGGTGCAAGACAAGCGTCTGGTTTCTAAGCTCTTTGATGAGCTGGCCGACGATTATGCTGATCGCCCAGGCGGATATACGCGCATGGTGAAACTTGGCCTCCGAAAAGGGGATGCCGCCCCCATGGTGATTCTGGAGTTGGTCAGCTAGACCTTGTGCAAATGATGGTTTGATCGTTGCATGCAAAAGTACAAGGCGATTGTAGAGTACGACGGCACAGAATTCTGTGGGTTTCAAAGACAGGCGACCGACCGTACCGTTCAGGGAGAATTGGAGGCCGCGCTTCATGATTTGGCCGGTATGCCCGTATCGCTGGTGGGGGCCGGCCGCACTGACAGCGGGGTTCATGCGGCGGGACAGGTAATTGCTTTTTCATTGCCATGGTCCCATTCGCCGGACGATCTGTTGCAAGCGGTGAATGTGCGTCTGGCATGGGATGTCAGCCTGGTAAAGGTGGAACCTGCGTCGGCAGAATTCCACCCGCGCTACGATGCGGTTCGCCGTCACTATCAGTACCGCATATTGAATCGTGCGGTGCGCTCGCCGTTGCAGCGACGCTTTGGCTTGCATGTGCGAGAACCGTTGGATGTGGACGCGATGGATCAAGCAGCGCAGGCATTGCTTGGCGAGCATGATTTCATTGCGTTTGGCCGGCCGCCACAAGGCACGAACAGTGTGCGTCACGTATTTCGCGCCGCGTGCCGGCGGCAGGGCGAGATCGTGACCTTTGATGTTGAGGCGAAGGCCTTTCTTTATCGAATGGTGCGCAGAATGGTCGGGACGCTTTTGCGAGTTGGCCGGGGAGAGATTTCGGCACAACAGCTCGCGTCGCTACTGGCCGGCACCTCGCGAGGAACGGCGGGGCCAACAGTTCCCCCTTGCGGGTTGTGTCTGATGGCTGTGTACTACGATTGAATTGATAGGTAACGGGAACTTAGGAGAGATGCAGTGAAGACTTATACCGTAATATCTGCTGATGAGGCCAAAGAGCAACAGAAATGGTATGTGGTGGACGCCACCGACAAAACTCTGGGACGCCTGGCTTCACAGATTGCGCACGTGCTTCGCGGAAAGCACAAACCGGTCTTTACGCCGCACATGGATACCGGAGACTATGTTGTTGTGGTAAACGCAGAAAAGGTGCGCGTTACAGGACGCAAAATGGATCAGAAGAAATACTATCGCCACTCTGGCTACGTGGGAGGACTACGGACCATTACGCTGCGTGATCAATTGGCGAAGCACCCCACACGTGTGATTGAGTTGGCGGTTCGTGGAATGATACCGCACAATCGCTTGGGTCGGCAGGTGATGAAAAAGTTGAAGGTCTACGCTGGTCCAGACCATCCCCATAAAGCGCAAGACCCCCAACCGCTGGATCTATAGAGGAGGCAACTTTGGTTTCAGAACGTTATTTCTATGCCGTTGGCCGTCGAAAGACTTCTTCTGCTCAGGTGCGTTTGTATTCTGAGGGGGATGGGAGTATCATCATAAATGGGCGTCCCCTCGAAGAGTATTTCACCCGGGTGGCTGATCTGTTGCGCGTGCAGGAACCTCTTGTAGCGGCTCGTATGCAAGATGCCCTCAATATCACTGTGCTGGTTAAGGGGGGAGGCCCGACGGGTCAGTCTGGTGCCGTGCGACACGCGATCTCCCGTGCGCTGGTTAAGCTGGATGAGACATTGCGGCCTGTCATGCGCCGAGGTGGTTTCCTTACCCGCGACTCACGAATGAAGGAACGCAAGAAGCCCGGTTTGGTCAAGGCCCGCCGCGCCAAGCAATATACCAAACGTTAGTCTCTCCT
>CAYWAK010000103.1:0-4236 GCA_964455755.1 uncultured Ardenticatenales bacterium
ACAGAGCAGTTTTCTCAAGTACTGATTATACACAGATCCCCTGAAATTGTAAAATCCGGCTCGGCTTGGGCTTGCTTTCCCTTTTTCCGAAAATCAGGTATAATCCGGTCGCTGAAGTTGCGTCGTGAAAAAGGTGCCAGCAATGAAAATGGAGGTGAGAGACCCGTGGGTATACCTTGGTTCTTGATCATCCTGGGCTTGCTCATAGCAATCGGTTTGGGAAGCATGGTCTGGCGGGGACGAAAGGGGGGCAACAAATGGGGCGGATTGAGTTTCTATGCTGATTTGATTGCCCTGATCGTCACATCGCTGTTGGTGGGGATTTTGGCGCTGACCGCGCTGACCTCGCCGCCATCACCGGCACCGGTATCCCGCTTGCAACAAACGGTCGCCCCGCCGGCCATACCGACCAGCCGTCCGACGTTGCCGCCACCACCGACCGCAACGCCAACGGCCACGGACACGGCAACGCCCGCGCCCCCGCCGACAGTCACCTACACGGTCAAATCGGGTGACACGCTGAGCTATATCGCCCAGCTTCACGGTGTTTCCATTGACGCCATCGTTCGCGCGAACAAATTGGGAAGCGCCAACGCACTGCAGGTCGGCCAGGTTCTGGTGATTCCTTTGCACGGCGAAGAAGCAACGCCACCGGCAGCCAGGAATGGAAAAACCGTCCACGTAGTGCTGTCGGGCGAGACGCTATCTGAGATTTCCCGGCAGTATGGCGTGAGTATCGAAGCGATTCTGCAAGCCAATCACTTGACCAGCGCCAGCACCTTGCGCGTAGGGCAAGAGCTGATCATCCCCAGCCTGACACCGACGGCCCTGCCGGCAACAGCGACACCAACGCCGACGGTGACGTCAACACCGGCCGCGCAGCGTTCCCCGACAGCTCCGACGCCAACCGCCGCCGGGCCGGGCACAGCACAGCCGACGACCATTGCCACGGCCACGCAACCGCCCCGCCTACCCCCCTCCCAAACGCCGACCGGTGCCCGCGTCTACGTTGTGCAGGGCGGCGACACGCTGTCTTCCATCGCCAAACGGTATGGCATCAGCACCGCAGCCCTGGTCGAAGCGAATCCGGGGATCGACCCCCGTGCCTTGCAAGTGGGCCAAAAGGTAGTCATTCCCCCGGAGGGGAGTGCTCCGCCGCCGGCCACCGCAACGCCGGCCCCGCCGCCGGCCGCTACCGCGCCGGTCAGCTACGCCGCGCCACAACTGGTTGCTCCCGAAGATGGGCATTCCTTCGGGGGAATCAACCAGGAAATTGTGCTGCAGTGGACATGGAACGGCCAACTTGCGGCGGACGAATGGTTCGACGTGCAATTATCGGACGCAGCGGGACCGTTTGAAGGAAAAACGTGGACGAAAGAGTCGCAATGGCAATTGCCAAAAGACTTCTTCGACCGGACGTTGCGCTGGCGGGTGATTGTAATTCGGGGTGTGCAAGGGCAATCCCGAACAGAGATCAGTCCCCCCAGTGAAGCCCGTCATTTGGACTGGCACTGATTTTGTGTTTTCTGTGCTTTGTGCTATGATTTACACAGTTTTGGAAGAACGTAAAGAATCAACCAAAGCTGTCAAGGTATCTGCTCAAAACTAAGAAGGAGTTGCCTGGTATGGAAGCAATCGTCAAACCGCAAGACCGCATCGGCCCGTTTCGAAAGAGCCAGCTAAAGTTTCTGGTGGGAGGGGGCATCATCCTTCTTGCTATCCTGCTGCTGATTGCAAACTCGTTGCGCGGAGCAGGGGCGTATTACATCACCGTCAGTGAGTTGAACGCCAAGGGGGCCGAAGCCATGGGCCGCTCGTGGCGCGTTAGCGGACCGGTGGACAAGGAGTCGGTGCAATACGATGCTTCTTCGCTCACGCTCAAGTTCGACATGACGGAGGAAGGCCAACGTCTGCCGGTTGTCTATCATGACGTCATGCCGGACCTGCTCATGAAAAGCACCAGCGTCATTGTTGAAGGCGGCGTCAACCAATCCGGTGTGTTCGAAGCAAGCAGCATCTTGGTGAAGTGCCCGTCCAAGTATCAGTCCGAACTGGACGCCGGGCAGGAAGTTCCACCCGATCACGTTAGCAACAACTCTTGACCAGCGCCATCGAGAGATGGGGGGCGTCACACATTTTCCGGAATCTTTGAACTCGTAGGCGGGAGCGGTAGGAAGCACCCGCGTTCGACTGCATGTCGCACTAGGAGGAGAAACTTTTCATGGCAAGTGTTGGTCATCTTGCATTATTGTTGAGCCTGGGCCTGGCAGCCTACGCATCCGTGGCAACTTTTCTGGGGGCCAAACAGAAACTACCTGAACTCTGGAAGAGTGGCCGCCATGCGAGTTGGGCGGTTACAGGCATGTCTTCCATCGCCGTCGCAGCCCTGGTATATGCCTTGCTTAGCCACGACTTCAGTATTCGCTACGTCGCCGAGCACAGCAACCGGGACATGCCTCTGTTCTACACGCTTACCGCTTTGTGGGGCGGACAAGCCGGCTCCTTGCTCTTCTGGGCGTGGCTGCTCAGCCTCTTTAGCGCCATCGTGCTTTGGCAGCACCGCCACGATTATCCCGAACTTATGCCCCTGGTTGCGTCCACCCTCATGGCAGTAGAAAGCTTTTTCCTGATCGTGCTGAACTTTGAAGCGAACCCCTTCCAGCAACTGAGCTTTCTTCCGGCCGACGGACAGGGACTGAACCCGCTTTTGCAAAACCCCGGGATGGTCATGCACCCACCGGCCCTGTACATCGGCTTTGTCGGCTTTACCGTCCCCTTCGCATTTGCCATCGCCGCGCTCGCCTCGGGTCGGGTCGGCGCCGGCTGGATTCGATTAACCCGACGCTGGACGCTGATTGCGTGGATCTTCCTCAGCCTGGGCATCTTGCTGGGAGCCAACTGGGCGTACAACGAACTGGGCTGGGGTGGCTATTGGGCTTGGGACCCGGTGGAGAATGCATCGTTCATGCCATGGCTCGTCGGTACGGCCTTCCTTCACTCTGTCATGCTTCAGGAACACCGGGGCATGTTGAAGGTGTGGAACTTCATCTTGATTCTGTTGACCTTCGCCCTGGCCCTCTTTGGCACATTTCTAACACGCAGCGGCGTGATCGACTCGGTGCATGCCTTTGCGACATCGAACATCGGCACCTACTTCCTGGCTTTCATCGCCCTGGTGCTGCTGGGCACGCTGGCCCTTCTTTTCGAACGGTGGGATGACCTGAAGAGTGACAACACCCTCGATTCCATGGTCTCCCGGGAATCAGCGTTTCTGCTAAACAACATCGTGTTTGTGGGCGCCGCTTTTGCCGTCTTTTGCGGAACGGTCTACCCGGTGGTCAGCGAATTGGTGACCGGAAACAAGATCGTCGTCGGCCCCCCCTTCTTCAATCGCGTAGAAGGCCCGATCTTCCTGGCCATCCTGATCCTGATGGGCGTAGCCCCCTTGCTCCCCTGGCGGCGTGCTTCCCGCGAACACTTGATGAGGAACTTTCTCGTTCCTCTCGTTCTGGCGCTGGTGGCCGGCATTGTGCTGGCAGCGCTGGGCACTCGCGAGGTTTGGGCTGTGGTAGCGTTTTCTGTTTCCTTCTTCGTAGCCTTGACCATTGTGATCGAGTATTACCGGGGCACGCGGGCCCAGATCAAGCGGTCGGGTGACAACCCTGTGCGCGCCCTCTACATGCTCGTCCAAAAGAATCGCCGGCGGTATGGCGGCTACGTTATCCATCTGGGCGTGGTGCTGATGGCCGTCGGCATTGTCGGTTCGACCTTTTACCGGGTTGAGTCCGAAGCGACGCTGGCCCAAGGCGAGAGCATGGCCGTCGGCAATTATCTGCTGCAATTCGACCAGTTTGCAAGCTATCCCACCCAAAACATGCAAGTCCATGCGGCAACCGTGACCGTTTACAAAAACGGCCGGTATCTGGGGCAAGTCGTTCCGGAAAAGAACCTTTACATTGCCTCCAGCCAACCGATGACCGAGGTTGCTATCAACACAACGGCAAAAGAGGACCTGTACGTGATCCTGGCCGGTTGGAGCGACAATGGCAACAACGTTACCTTGAAAGTGTTCATAAATCCCCTGGTCGTCTGGCTGTGGATCGGGGGCGCCATCTTGATCCTGGGCACGCTCGTCGCCATGTGGCCCGATCCACGGGAAGAGCGCGTTTTGGCGCGCATCCGCTCGCGGGAGTTAGCCTGGGAAACGGTACGGTAATCATTAACACTTGGCGTCCT
>CAYWAK010000103.1:4336-9461 GCA_964455755.1 uncultured Ardenticatenales bacterium
TTAAGAATAACGAGTCGGAGCAGCTATTGAATTTCAGAACGAGGCCATCATGATATTTTCCGTTGCGATTGCGCTTCTGCTTGGAGTGGCTGCAATCGGTTTTGTGGCGCTGCCACTTGTGCGCAAAGAAGAGATCTCCGGCGACAACAGTATGGCAGCAATAAATCCGGCACTGGAAGAACTTCTGTTTGATCGAGAAGTCACCTATGCGGCAATCAAAGACCTTGAATTTGATCACACGATGGGCAAGTTATCTCAGGAAGACTACCAGAGGCTGGATCATCAATATCGTGCTCGTGCCGTGAACATCCTCAAAGATCTCGAAGCAGTGGAACATATCCCCACCGACGAAGAGCTGGATCAATGGATTGAAGCGGCCGTGCGCACGGTAGAAGGTGGCAACACGGCGGCCAGGGGATCGGCAAAAGGAGGGGGCAAGAATGCCCGGCACGCAGCCCAGCCGGTCAAGAAGTCCATCACCTCTTCAGCACAATGCCCGGAATGTAGCCGGCCCTACGGCGCTGGCGACCGCTTCTGTTCGGCATGTGGGGGGGCTTTGCCTTCGCTCTGCTCCGCCTGCGGTGGCACATCGGAGCACAGCGCCCGATATTGCGCGAAATGTGGCACGGAACTGGCCGTCGCATGATCAAGGTCGTCAACCTGGTAAAATCATTCGGCACGCAGACGGCCCTGCGAGGCATCAACCTTGCGGTCGAGGAAGGGGACTTCCTCACCCTTTTTGGCCCAAACGGCGCAGGAAAAACCACGCTGATCCGCATTCTGGCCGGCATCAGCCGGCCCACCACCGGCAAAGTGCTGCTCAACAACATTGAACTGTCACCTTCCTGGTCCGATGCGCGGCGGCACATCGGCCTGGTTTCTCACCATTCCTATCTTTATCCGGATCTGACGGCAGAAGAGAATCTGCGCTTCTATGGCCGCATGTACGACGTGCCCAACCTCATGGAACGTATCCGCGAACTGGTAGACTCCGTGGGCTTGTTGCCCCGCTTGCACGATCCGGTCCGCGACTATTCGCGCGGCATGCAACAGCGGCTATCCATTGCTCGCGCTTTGTTGCACGACCCGTTACTGTTGCTGCTGGACGAACCCTACACCGGCCTTGACCAGGCCGCCTCCAATAATCTTCGGGACGTCCTTACCGCAACGACCCAAAACGGACGTACTGTCTTGATGACCACACACAATCTAGAGCGCGGATTGTCCCAATGCAATCGCGTCGTCATTGTCAACAAAGGTCGAATCGTTCTTAACGAAGCCCGTCATGCGCTACGTACCGAGGAATGGCAGAAAGCCTACCTTGAAAATGTGGGAGCCACGCATTGAGGAACTCCATCGCAAAGATTGCCACAATTGTTTGGAAGGACGTAGCCGCGGAACTGCGTACCAAAGAAGCCATCAGCTCCATGTTTGTGTTTGCACTTCTGACCATCGTCATCTTTAATTTTGCTCTGGAACTGACCCCGGTCAACAGCGCGGCGGTAGCCCCGGGAATCTTGTGGGTAACGTTCACCTTCGCCGGAATCCTGGGTCTGAACCGGTCGTTCCTGCGCGAAAAAGATCAGGGTTGCCTGGAAGGGCTGATGATGACGCCTGTGGATCGCAGCGCCCTTTACTTTGGCAAGCTCCTGGCAAACTGGCTCTTCATCTCGGTCATCGAGGCCATCTCTCTGCCGCTGTTTGGTGTGTTCTTCAACCTGTCGGTTCTGCGATGGCCCATTTTGCCCATTACGCTATTGGGCACGCTAGGGTTCACAGCCGTCGGCACGATTTTCGCAGCGATGGCTGTCAACACGCGCCTGCGGGATGTACTGTTGCCGATCATGCTATTCCCGATTGTCGTGCCGGTCATCATTGCAGCAGTCAAATCGACCGGCGCTGTTTTTGCCAACAGGCCCTTGGGAGAAGTCAGCCAATGGTTTCAATTGATGATCGCCTTTGATTTACTGTTCACGACCGTGTCCTTCATGCTTTTTGAATATGTGTTAGAAACGTAGAAATATCAGAAAGCAGCCTAGGTTCAGGAGAAAAGCAAAATGGAACACCGGCTTGATCGCATCGGCAGAATCCTGTCTTGGGTTGTACCCCCGCTTATGGTGGCAGCCCTTTTCGCCGCATTCATCTACGCGCCGACGGAAGCCGTCATGGGAAACGTGCAACGCATCTTTTACTTTCACGTCCCGTCGGCCTGGGTATCCTTCCTGGCGTTTTTCGTGACCTGCGTGTACAGCATCGCCTATTTGCGGAGCAAGAATCGTCGCCACGACATCATCGCTCTTAGCTCGGTAGAGATTGGAATCGTCTTCACCACCATCGCTATTATCACCGGATCATTGTGGGCCCGACCTGTTTGGAATACGTGGTGGACGTGGGATCCCCGTCTCAGCACCATGCTGATCCTTTGGTTGATCTACACGGCCTATCTCATGCTTCGCGGGGCTATTGACGACGAGGAACAGCGGGCACGCTTCTCGGCCGTGCTGGGGATC
Organism: uncultured Ardenticatenales bacterium; assembly: GCA_964455755.1. Classification (GTDB taxonomy): domain Bacteria; phylum Chloroflexota; class Anaerolineae; order Ardenticatenales; family JAADHH01; genus JAADHH01. The sequence goes on from CAYWAK010000103.1 coordinate 6,847, forward strand.
ATCGGCTTCCTGGACGTGCCCATCGTCTTCATGGCCATCCGTTGGTGGCGCACAATTCACCCCGTGCTCATCGGCTCGGCTTCTGCCGACGCCAAAGGGCAATTCAACATGGAACCACAGATGGTTGTGGCACTCATGCTCGGCGTAACCACTTTCACCCTGCTCTATTGGGTGCTACTCGCACGCCGTGTGAGCTTGGAAGAAACCATGGATCGCGTGGCTCAGATCAAGAAAGCCCTTGCGGACCGTGAAGAAGCAACTTTGGGAGGAACAAGATGATCTACCTTTTCAGCGCGTACACGGTTATCTGGTTGGCAATTTTCTTCTACTTGTTCACCATCTCGCGCCGGCAACGGGACCTGGAACGGGACATAGCCCTTCTACAAGAAGTGATCGAGAGCAAGGATTCCTGAAACCTGTCCTCAACATGAGGCAGCGGCCCCGAACATCGGTCGGCCGCTGCCTCACGATTCGGCTATGCGCCCCCGTCGCCCTGACGGTCTCGCCAGAGCATGGCGGCGACGAGGGCCAGCCCCAGTAGCGAGATTCCCCACGCTCCCGTGCGTAGCGGCGTATCGGTAAAGCGTAGCGAAAGAATGTGCCGGCCGGCCGGCACGTCCACCTCCATCAATCCGAGCGGGGGCGCACGGCGAATCGCGGCCTCCTGTCCGTCCACCCATGCCTTCCAACCCGGGTAATCGTAAATCAGCACGCGCGCGGACGTGCCGTGCGGCGAACGAACGTCCGCTGCCAGCGACGAACCCCGGTAGCGCGTCAGCGTGACCTGCGCGTCCGGCGACAGGGCCTCAATCTTCTGCGGCACCTCGCCGGCTTCCATTTGCGCCTCCACGGGAGACGTGCGCGGCTGCTGCTCCGACCACGACATCATGCCCACCATGTCCAGGTGCTGGCGCTCGAAATCGAGGAAGACGCGGGGGGTCTCTTGCCGGTCGTTTGGTGGCGTGTACTGCGGCTCGGCGTAGGGATGGGCGGCAATAACCACAACCATGGCCATTGCCGCGACGGCCACGCCGGCGTCGCTCCGGTCGGCAAGCAGCCAGGTGTCCGCCGCGACGCCACCCAGCAAGGCCGCACACACCCCGACGGGTGCCAGCAGTCGCCACGGAAACTGGATCAACGCGGCCAACGGGAACGCATCCCAAAGCGGGCCGGCGACAGGAAGCATGGCCGCGACCAGCACAACTCCCAGCAGGCCAAAGAAAGCGGTCTCCAGGCGCACGCTTCTGCGCACCTGGGGCCAGCCGATCACCAGCAAAAGTATCAGGGCCACTGCCACCAGGCCAATCTGGAAGCTCATACGATCACCCGGCCCGGCCACTGAATAACCGAAACCCCAAAACGAGGAAAGCAGTTGCCCGGGATAAACGAAGTGCAAGCGAAAATTATAGCCGGGGGCTGTCCATTGGCTGAGTTTGATGTACCGTTGCTCGGCCAGATTCGGCAGCCAAAAGACAGCGCTGAGGGCCAATCCAAGGATACCGGACAGGGTCGCCCAGCCGAAAAGCGCTCGCCGTGATTGGCGCGCGGGCCGGCCGGCGATGCGTACCAGACCGTACAGTGCGACAATCGCCGTGAAGACCAACGCGGTGACATTGTGGGTCAGAACAAGCGCTCCGTAGCTGACGGCGGCAAGTGCAACACGCCGGGGCGTGGGCCGCTGCAACAGATCGTGGAACGTGAGCAGCAGCACGGGCAACAGAACGAGGGAAAACGATTCTGCCAGCGCTGCCCGCACGTACACGTCGACAAAGTGGTACGGCAGGTATGTGTAAAGCAGGCCGGCGAGCAATGCCGCGTTTCGCCCAACATACCGGCGAGCCAAATGGTACATGGCCAGCCCGGCTGTCACGAAGCCCAGCGCAAAGGCTGCTTTCGTTGCCGCACTGGCCCCCAACCCAACCAGTCGAAACGCTTCGGTCACATAGAAAACCAGTGGCGCGTAAAAAACGAACAGCGGATAACCGTAGCCAAAAGCGATGTCGGGACTCCAGCGGGGCAGCAGATAGCCGTCCAGCACGCCGCTGTGGAACTCCATCGGAAAGAAGAGGGCATGACGAGCGTCGTGGGCTTGCAAAAAATAGTCAGGGGTAAGCAAAGAAGCCCAGGCAAACAGAGATAGTACGAGCAGTAGAATTGCGTGCCAATCCAGTTTGGTATTGGATTCTGGCCTTTTGAGTATTTCTCTGCTCCTTCGTTTCATGTCTCCACTGAAAAAAGGTGCTCCGAGGCCCGTCCTCGGGCCGATTTTCCGCACCCGAGGACGGGTGCTGGAGCTTTTTTCAGTAGAGTCTTGCATGGGCGCCAACACATTGATTTCCCGAAGACCCACTTTCGGAATGCAAACTGGCAAGGGTTCCGGTTGGCTGCCTTGTTTAGTGCCGGTTTAGCTCCGGCACAGAGTCCTTGCTCGCCGGCCTATGCGGCAGGTATGTGACGACGAAACTCATCGAGCGAATCTGCATCAAGCGCGAAATCTAACAGCGCCTCCAGGCGAGCCACATCGAATGTGCGCAATCTCGCCTCTACGTCTGGCGGCACATATCCAAAGCGGTGGGCCAATACACGCAACAGTTGTCGCTGTGCCCCTTGCTCCA
>CAYWAK010000104.1:0-9400 GCA_964455755.1 uncultured Ardenticatenales bacterium
ACTGAACGCTTGAAACTCACATGAAAGCTATCGCCTTCCACGAACACGGGGGAATAGAGGTCCTCCAAACGGCCGAGTTGCCGGTTCCGGACGTTGGACGCAACGACGTTCTGGTCCGCGTGCGTGCCGTGGCCCTGAATCATCTGGACTTGTTTGTGCGCAAGGGCCTGCCCGGTCTGCACCTGGACATGCCACACATCCTCGGCTCCGACATCGCCGGCGAGGTCGTCGCGGTGGGGGAGGACGTCACCCGCTGGCAAACCGGAGACCGGGTACTTCTCAACCCGACGTTGAGCTGCGGAACTTGTGCGCTCTGTCTGCGAGGCGAAGACAATTATTGCCGGCAGTTCGGCGTCATCGGTGAACACGTGCGCGGCGGCTATGCCCAATACATCGCCGTGCCGGCGCGCAATGTCTACCCCCTGCCGGGCAAGCTACCCTTTGCCGATGCGGCGGCAATCCCCCTCGTCTATGCCACTGCCTGGCGCATGATCGTCACGCAAGCGCGAGTGCGCCCCGGCGAAATCGTGCTCATCCTCGGCATTGGCGGTGGCGTCGCCAGCGCAGCCCTCCAGGTGGCACGCGTGATGGGCGCAGAGGTTTGGGTCACATCCGGCAGCGATGAGAAACTGAAGAAAGCGCAGGCGCTGGGGGCCACCCAAACGTTCAACTATAGCCAGGAGGACTGGGGCGCAGCCGTCTGGGAACGAAGCGGCCGGCGCGGCGTTGATGTGGTGCTGGACAACGTAGGACAGGCAACGTGGAGTTCCAGCTTGCGGACATTGCGCACCGGTGGCCGGCTGGTGACCTGTGGCGCAACAACCGGCCCGCAAGGAAGTACGAACATCAACCTGGTTTTCTGGCGGCAGCTACAGATTCTTGGTTCCACGATGAGTACGCAAGGCGAATTTCAGGACATGCTGCGGCAAGTGGAAATCGGCCGGCTGCGGCCCGTGGTTGATCGCGTCCTGCCGCTGGAGTCGGCGCAAACCGCCCACCGCCTGCTCGAAGCGGGCGAACAGTTCGGCAAGATCGTCCTGGCAGTGCCATGACCGGTGACAGGCCAAAAGCCGAACAGCTCCCCCTGTTCCCCACGCAAGCGCACGGGACCAGCACGACGGACGGAGCCAAAGGGCCGACAGTCACGCAACTGGGGCCTGTGCAGCGGGAGTCATCTCTGGCCCATGCCATCGGTGCGTTCGTGCAGCACATGCGCCGCAGCGGAAACAGCACCTACACGATCAACGCTTTCCGCAGCGACCTGGGAATCTTCGCCCGCTATGCCGGCCCGAACCGGCCAATCGCCCAGTTCACGACCCAGAACTTGAACGATTTCCTCACCTACTTGCGTCACGACCGCGGCGTCCCTTGCAGCCCAAAATCGTATCACCGGCGGGTGACCGCACTGAAATCCTTTTTCGGCTGGCTGCACGAAACGAAAATCCTGCCCAATAACCCGGCCGAACCGATCATCCATCGCCGGATTGAGGCGGCCCTTCCCCAGATTCTATTCGACAATCAACTGGCTCGCTTGCTGGAAACAGCCCGGGCGCGCATGACCGACGCGGAAAAGCCGGATGCCCGGCCGTATCTGCTGATCACGCTCCTCGTCACTACCGGCATTAAAAAAGGGGAGTGCATGGCGCTAACCCTGGGAGACCTCGATTTCTCGGACCCGGAAAGCCCCACGCTCTACGTGCGTTACACGAATCCCCGCTATCGCAAGAAGGAACGCAAACTCAAGCTGCCGGACGATTTTGAGCGTACGCTCAAGCTGTATCAGGCGCAGTACAAGATCACCGACCGCCTGTTTCCCTGCACGGCCCGCAATCTGGAGTACGTTTTGCGCAATCTGGCCGAGGAGGCCGCTTTGAAGGGGGGGTGTTCTTTCGAGATGCTGCGCATGACCGGTGCGGTTCGTGATCGGAAACGGGGCATGCCCTCCGACAGGGTACGGCAAAAACTGGGCCTCTCGGAGATCACCTGGCAAGAGACCGGGGAGAAGATCGAGAAGTTGGCCGGCGAGCCTCTCTAGCGCCGGTAAGCGCCTTGGGGCAGGAAGTACCGGTACAACGCGGTGTAGGACCAAACGTCCCCTACCGGCTCATCCATCAGACCGCCCAACACGTACAATCTATCGTCCACGGTGGCCACGCCCATTCCGTACCACGGAGTGGAGGCGGGCGAACTGAGGGGCATCCAGGTCTCGCTGGTCAGATCATAACGTATGCCGGGTAGATTCTTGCCCCCACCGATCAGGTAGATGCTGCGGGCGATAGCCACCGCCGATGCGCCGGCCCGCGGGGCCGGGAGATCGCGGAGTCTGCTCCAGGGTCCGCTGCGGGCATCTTCTGCGTTGATCTGGTAGGCGATGGCCTCGGACAACGGTTGCTGCCCATCGGTTCCCCCCAGCAGGTAGGCCGAATCTTCGATGACGGCACAGGCCATATCGGCGCGCGCGGTTGGCAGGGGCGTCAGCTCGTGCCATGCGCCGGCGTCCGAATCGTATTCGAGCACCGATGATTGGACCGCTGTACCATCCCAGCCGCCAAAGAGAATCAGCCGGCCTTCCAGCACGGCCAGGGCGTAGCGACTGCGCGGTGCGGGCAAGTCGGGCATGCGTTGCCACGTCTCGGTGGCAAGATCGAAGGCCTCCACGGTGGTGGTGATTGCCCCGCTGGCGAGCTGGCCGCCCGGCACGAGCAGCCGGCCTTCCAGCGCCGCGGCTTGCACGTCCTGCACGGGCGTAGGCTTGTGGGGCAAATCTGTCCAGGATGACGTGGCCGGGTCCAGTGCAGCGCTCCGGCCGGTGACCCCCACCGTCTCGCCCGCTTGACCGGGCGTTGTCGTGCCCCCGGCGAGGACGAAGATTCGCCCGCGATAGGCCACCACGCCCATCCCAAATCGCGGAAGGTCAAGGGACGGCTCACTCTGCCAGCGTGTGGGAGAGACCTGCACCGCGGTTTTCGTGACCGGTGCAGAGACAGACCACGCAAAGCCTTGATTCCAGGCGAGAATTCCGGCCAGAATGGCGACCCCGGCTACCAGGAGCAAGAAAACAGGCCGGTTCCGGTTTGTGCCCTCTGTGGCAGCGGCAGGCGCGACTGCTTCCGGCGGTTCAGACGAGGTTGGGGAACTGTCGCCGGCTGCCTGGCCGGCCTCTGTCGCGATCAAGCCGGCGCGTACCAAGGCCATGGTCGCTTCGGTGCGCGATTGTACGGTGAGTTTGTCGAAAATGTTGCGCAGGTGGACCTTGACGGTGTTTACGCTAATGTTCAGGGTATGCGCGATTTGGCGATTGGTCGCACCGGTTGCCACCAATCGCATGATCTCCAGTTCTCTTTCGCTAAGTGGTGTGTTCTCTTCTTCCATGGCATTTAGGTTCAAGCAAGGGAATTTATTCTGTCCGTCGAAAATCCCAGAGGCGACGTGAATCAGACATGATCATGGGGCCATTGTAACACACAGCGCATGATTTTACAAAAACGTAGACCATTCGCCGATTTGCGCTTCGCCTATCCCACAACTTCTTGCAACGCCCTGCCCAACTCTTGAATCTTGTACGGCTTGCTCACCACACACAGAATCCGTATTTTTCAAAACTGGCCACGATCTGACAATCGAAACTTGCCAATGGAGTCATTGTATGGCAAAATAGTGGCGTTCACAGGAGAATTCAACCATCCCGGTTCATAAGGAGCACATGTGGAAAGCAAAGGATATGCACTGGCGTTCATTTTGATATTGGCAATCATTTGCACCGGCACATACGTGGCCGTCTCGGCATTGCGCGCGAACAACAACCGCCCCCTCGTCCAAATTGAGCGCCCGACCGGAGCGGCGAATTCCCCGGTTGCGCTGGCAACGGAAACGGCGACGCCCGTTCAACCTACCGCTACGCCATCCCCCCCAACGGTCACGCCCCAGCCGCCAATCACGCTGCCGATACAATCGGCCACGCCGACGGCGAAGAGCGCGCCGGCTCGCCAAATCGCGACGGCCACGGCGACCGTCTCGTTGCCTGCTCCAACGGCTGTGCCTCGTTTTGCTTTTGTCCAGGACGGGCCCGTACGCGGAGACTTCTCACATAACTGTAACGCCGGGGCCTACATCCTGGGGTACGTGCGCGATGCAAACGGGACCTTGCTGGAAGGCGTCCAAATCTCGGCAACCGATCTTTGGGGCAACCACTTGGAGGGGATTTCCAAGGGGGGAACGGACCTGGGCAAGTATGATATTCCTATCAACAGCAATGTAGCCGATACCTGGAACGTAACGATTATCGACAACCAGGGAACCCCGCAAAGCCTGACGGTTGCCGTGCAACACAGTGGCCAATTTGTTCCCGACCAGCAACCTTGCTGGCACCAGCTCGATTGGAGACGCACATATTGAGCGTCTCGCCGCTGCCGGCAGGCGGAAACCGATGACACGCACAGACAGAGGATGGGCATGAGCGAACGAACCATTTCAGGAAAGCAAATAACGGACGACGGAAAAATCGAACAAACACTTCGCCCGCAATCGCTGAAAGAGTATATTGGGCAGGAGCGAGTTAAGAAGAATCTGAGCATCTTTCTGCAAGCGGCCCGCGCCCGCAACGAATCCCTGGACCACGTCCTTTTCTACGGTCCGCCGGGATTGGGCAAGACTACGTTGGCGCACATTTTGGCCAACGAGATGAACGTAAACATCAAGATCACGTCGGGGCCGGCCATCGAACGGGCCGGTGATCTGGCGGCCATCCTGACGAACCTGCGTCAAGGCGACATTCTGTTCATCGACGAAGTGCATCGTTTGAGCCGCGTGGTCGAGGAGGTGCTGTACCCCGCGATGGAGGATTTTGCCCTGGACATCATCATCGGCAAAGGGCCGGCGGCCAGGAACATCCGTTTGAACCTGCCCCACTTCACCATCGTGGGGGCCACCACGCGCCTGGCCCTGATGACTTCGCCCTTGCGCGACCGTTTTGGGGTAATCTATCGCCTGGATTTCTACAACCAAACGGAGATGGAAGCGATCGTTCGCCGCGCCGCACATATCCTGGAGGTGAAAATTGATGCCGAAGGGGCATCGGAAATAGCCAAGCGCGCTCGCGGCACGCCGCGCATCGCCAATCGCTTGCTCAAGCGCGTGCGCGACTTCGCGCAGGTTGAATCAGACGGAACGATTAACCAGCCTCTGGCAAAAGCGGCGCTTCGTCTTCTGGAGATAGACCATTTGGGATTGGACGACATTGACCGGCGCGTCCTGCACACGATCATCGAAAAATTCGACGGGGGGCCGGTGGGGCTGGAAACCATTGCCGCGGCCATCAGCGAGGAGTCGGATACCATCATGGATGTCTACGAGCCATTTCTGTTGCAACTGGGCTTCATCATCCGCACACCGCGCGGCCGCGTGGCAACCAAGCAGGCTTACGAACATCTGGACATACCGTACACCCAAGACCAGCCTGCCGAAGAAGCACAACCTTTCTTGTTTTGATTCGAGGAAAAGCTCGTTCTTCAGTCAGTACCGGGTGGCTGCGGTTGATTGACCGGCGCGACGGCCGGATTTGCGTCTCCCGGTTGGGCACTTTCCTCATCTTCAGCAGATGGCTCACCTTGCGACGGGGCAGCAGCAGTACTATCTTCAGATGACAGGAGAGAAGCCAGGTCCCCCTCCAAAGGAGGAAGCTGCGACAAATCTTTCAGGCCGAAATATTGCAAGAACTCAAACGTGGTTCCATACAGGATAGGCCGGCCCGCCTGCTCCAGCCGCCCCACTTCCATGATCAAATCTTGGGCGACGAGGGTACGGAGCACGCCCTGGCAATCTACGCCACGCACAGTTTCCACCTGGGACCGGGTGACTGGCTGGCGGTAGGCAACGACAGCCAGCGATTCCAGCGCGGCCGGCGAAAGTTTCCGCGACAAGTCCAGGCCCAAGAAACGCTCAATGTAGGGGGCCGCTTCTGAAGCGCTGATCATAAGGAAGTATTGCCCTTGCTGCTGGATACGCAGCCCACGGGACTGGAGAGTCTGTTCCAGGGATTGCAACGCTTGCCGGATAGCTTTTGCCGGCACATCCAGGGCCTGTTGCAAGTGCCTGAAGGTGACCGGTTCTTCGGCAACAAATAGCAGACTTTCGATCAGCGCGGGCAATTGGTCAGGATTATTTGGGTTCATTTAGCAAAGAATCTCTCTATATAAGGAGGGAAAACCGATGTTAGCTCACAAATCAAAAGTTATTTCCTGGATTGGGCTTCTTTTTCTTGCCGGTGTGTTGGCCTGTCGCTTTGGGGGCACGGCCCGACCGGCTCCGGCCACGGCCACACCCACGCTGGTGCCCGTTGCAGTTTCCCAGGAAGCAGCGGATCGTTTCCAGTCCAAAATCAGCCAACAAGTTCTGAATAATGAGTCAAACCAGTTTTCCGTCACGTTCACAGATGAAGAAGTCACTTCCTTCGCTGCCTTGAATAGCGCAGAACTTCCTGTTTCAAACCCCCAGGTGCATTTTGGCAGCGACAAGATTTACCTTTCGGGAGAAGCAAATGTCGGGATCACCGCACAGATTCTCCTGATAGCTACCGTAACCCTGAACGACGGCGTCGTAGTCATCCGCGTGGAGGAAGCAAAGATGGGACGACTGGCCATGCCGGACAATCTGCGATCCCAGATTTCCACAACGATCAATGAAAGCATCGCGGAGGCCGGAAACCTGGTACAGATTACATACGTCCAGGTTTCTCCTGGGCAGATCACCTTGCAAGGGACAAAAAAGGCAAACCCCTAGCACAGTCCGTCGCCAATACGCCAGTCGTTTTTCTCACCGCAGAGACGCGGAGAACGCCAAGTTATGCGCAGTATTCTCTGCGGACTCGGCGTCTCCGCGGCGAATTCCGGTAAGCCCTACCGCAGAAGGGTTTCCGCCGTCACACACTACGCATTACGCGAATGCGTCATGTTCACCTTGAACTTGCCAAGGGTCAGTCCCATCTGCTCTTCGATAACTTGCTGCGAAGCATCGTGAATTTCCTGAGTCTTCATGGGCACTTCGACAGCGGGTGACGTCTCGACATCCATCTCTACGTTTATGGCCCCGCCACGCGTACCCTGAATATTAGGCTTCACGCGGATCACGTCTTCGATTTCCGAGATACGCTGCTCCAATCTCCGGGCGATCGATTCCGTGGCCAGCGACGTCTTCGTTCCCCCGGGCTGCTGGATAGTGATGGCCTTGGGCCCTTTCGAAGGCCGCAGTTCCAACAGAATGAGCAGCAAACAGACCAGGATGACGAGCGCGCCAACACCTCCCACAAATAGCCGCTGGGTAAAGGGCATCTTGTCAAACGTTTCTGCGTACCAGCCCGCCCAAGGGACAATCACCGACTGATAGACTCGTGGCAGGAATACGGCTCCCATCAACAGCAGCGTGACGATAACAGTCAGTAGAAAAGCCAGAATAGCAACAACACGATTGAATAAGTTCATGGTAGTGCCTCCTCACCAATCTATTATACCGCAATACTTCCATCTCGTCCAGCTAAAGCCTACCGCGGTGCCGCGTGCTTAGAAGTTCAACCCTGCTTTTTTGCGGGTAAATCACCCGCGTGCTTAGCAGAGCAAATGACTATGGGCCGTGCAGCGAAACGAAGGGAATAAACGTTCGGAATCCCGTGCTGAGCGGATATACCCAAGTGGCGGTAGGAGGTCCCCAGTGTCCTTCGTGATCCTGGCCCCGCACGAACAGAAGGCGTGGGACGCGAAAGAGGGGGAGCGACAAATTTCCGGTGACGCTTTCGGTTGCCTGGTCGAATTGACCATCGGTTGCGGCGAGGGGCTGGCCGGTGCCGGCCGGGGCCAGGCGGTCGAAGGAGACCTCGGCCGCGGCCACCTGTGCGCCCCCTCCGTCTGGGTCGTAGATTTGGGCGGTCACGGTGAGGCTCAGCATGTTGCCGAGGGTGCCGCCGGCCAAAGTGCTGGAGACGACCTGGATGTTGGAGACATCGGGGCCGTGTGCGCGGTCGTAGGGCGAGTCGGCTGCGGCGGCTGCGTAGAGCAGGGAAGGCCGCACCTCGTCCCACAGCGGGGTCACCCGTGTGCAACTGGGCCAGAAGTAGCCATCGTCCCATCCGCCGCCGATTTCAATCGTGTAGCTGGGAATGCCCAGGGTTCCATACGCCCAATCTGTCGTATCGCCGGTGACCGGGTAGAGCAAGCGGGCCGGCTGGCCGTAGCGATAGCCGTTGTAACGGGCCATGCGGGCGGCCAGGGCGCGCAGGCCATCTTCGTCCGGTGGGGCAATGAGGGTGGAGTTCCAGGGATAGAGAATCAGGTCGCTATAACTGTGCAAGCTAATCAGAACGTCCGGTTGCTCTGCGGTCACGAAGTCGCGCACGGCTTGCGTTTCCGGCTCGGAGAAGGCCGATGTGCCCCGGTAGACTTCATTGCAGGGGTCTTCGCTGCTGCCGACTCCGCCCCAGCCGTAGCCGTAGTTGCGATTCAGGTCAACGCCGAAGGAGTTGGGAGAGCTATGGCCGGTGCAGGTGCTGCCGCTGCTGTTCGTATTCTTGCGCCAGTCTTCGTGATGTTCTGCTTGCACGTGGCCATCCGGATTGGTCATGGGCAGGAGCCAGATTTCCCGTTCGTTGAGGAGCCAGGTCGCCTGGGGGTCTGAACCAAACCCTTCGGTGAGCAGGCTGGCCAGGCGCATGGTCACTTCGGGGGTGATCAGTTCCCGCGCATGGTGTTCGGCGGCGACGAAAATGCTCGGTTTGGGGCCGGCGACGGCGGCGTTGGTGATGCGCACTGCCCAGAGGTCCCGGTTTGCCTGCCCTTGCGTTTTCTCCCAGCTATCGCCGATATCGTACAGCGTAACCAGAGCGGGATAGGTGTCGGAAAGGGCTCGCAAGAAGGCGACCGTGTCGCTGTAGGTGCGGTAGCAATCGGGATAGGTGGCATAGCCGGTGGGAAGCGGTTGTTCGGTGACGACGTTGCCGGCGCTGCGCAGGCGAGCAGCCTGGGCCGGCGAGAGCTGCGCCAGGGCGTAGCCGTCGCGCACCTCCCACACGTCTACCCCCTGGGCGAGCCACGCAGCCACCTGCGCGCGCGACGTGAAACGAATGCGGGCCAGGACGTCCCCGTCGCTGCGGGCAACGGGAGGCGAAGCAAGCCAAAGGACGAGGGTCAGAAACAGGGTAGCCAGCACTGCCCCCGTGACCAGAGACAAGATCATTCGCTTTTGCTGTTCACGCATCCCCAAGCCCCCTTTCCTTACAGTCTTGTCTGCTTCATGTCTTGGTGTCTTCGTGGTAAGGACAGAACACAGCAAGCCAGAATGGTGATAGGTACTTGTTTACCACTCTCAGATACACCGCAGAGACGCGGAGAACGCGGAGGAAGTCATGGAGATCAAT
>CAYWAK010000105.1:0-9369 GCA_964455755.1 uncultured Ardenticatenales bacterium
CTCCCTGGAATAGAACGCAGATGACGCAGATACACGCAGATTTTCGCTGATCTCTTGATATTATCTGCGTTTATCAGCGGGTAATCTGCGCAGTCAGCGTGCTATTTTCTGGGTACCTGAACGCTTACGGGGCGGCTTCTTCAGCGCCGGCCTGGATGGCCAGCTCAATGAAGACGGCGGCCGTCCAGCCAAAGCTTACCGCAGCTTGCGACGGCGGTACGCCGGTTTCCGCGTCATAGAACTCAAACATGCCGGGCTGGGCCATGATCATAGCCATGGTCTTCTCACGCAAGGTGCGGGCTAGACTGCACGCACCTATCGCCTGCAAGGCCTCGATGAAGAAGTAGTTGACATTGGCCCACACCGGCCCTCGCCACATCGTCTGCGGATCAAAGTGGGGATCGTTGCGGGCCACGGTGGGAATCACCACCTCACCCCAAAACGCGCGCGGATCGGTGAGCCACGCCAGCAGGCGGGCGCGCAGGGCGGCGGGCAGAGCGCCAACCCACAGCGGCAATAGGTTGAACGGTGTGATCACCGGGACCGGTTGCCCATCTCGCCGGGCGCGAAACAGACCGGCCTCTTCGTCCCAAAGCCGCGCACCCATCTGACTCGCTATCTCGCCGGCGCGCCGTTCCCACGTTTCGACCTCCCCCTCCAGTCCGATGGTTCTGGCCATCGCGGCCAGAGCGCGCATTTGCAAATAAAGGTACGTGTTGAGATCGGGCGACACAACCGGCATGCCGTAATCCCAAAGCGGGCTGTCGTCCAGGCCGGAAGCGTAGGGATGGTCATATTCGGCCAGCCCGCCGTCACCGCCATTCTTCCCCCGCAGCCACCACCGGTTCCAGCGCACCAGCGGGCCGTAGACCTCGCGCACGAAATCGGCGTCCGGAGAAACTTCGGCGATCTTTTGCACCGCCCAGGCCAGAATGGGCGGCTTGGTCACAGTTCCCTGAATTGGGTGGTCAATCGTGGTAACGACGGAATCGTCATGTACGGCGTCCGGTAACATGCCGTTTGGAAGCTGGTGGGCGAGCATGGCCCGAATCTGATTGCGTGCCAGTTCAGGGTCAACGTGCCGGTATGCAATCGCATGTAAGGCACTGTCCCACAACCACAATCCCACATACTTCGCCTTCGAGGGCACCATCGCTTCGTAGAGCACGTTGCCATGCGGGCTGACCAGGTTGTTCGCCATCACCCACCAGGCGTAGAGGTATGCGCGCCGGAAGCGGCCGGCAACGGGCGGTACGGCATCAAACCAGGCTTGCCACCGTGCCGCGGCCGCTCCGTATAGCGCGGAAAATGGTGGCACAGCGCCCTCCGGCCGGGGAGCGCCGGGCATGGCAATCAGGATGGCGCTGTCGTCGCCTGCATGGACCACAAACTCGACCGCCTCCCCGCACGACGTCTGCTCGATCCGGTCGCGCACGGCCACGGCGTCGCCGGCATAAACCAGCCCGCGATCGGCCGGCGCCCCGCTTCGACGACCGGTTTCGCAGCAGCCGGACAGAGACGCGCGAAAACGCACGCCGGCCGTCACGTTCGGCGGCAGGCCCACAGCCAGCGTTTGATCCCCGCAAAAGACGATTGCAAAGCGGCCCAGTCGCGTCTGAAAGAACAGGGCGTGGGGATAGGTCGTGACCTCAAATTCGAGCGGTTCACCAGATTCGTCCACGAAGCAGAACGCTTCCAGCGCACAAGCGCTTTGCTTCGACGTCGCCGGTTGCCGGACATTCGCGGCGAGCCGCCCGGCGGGGCCGATTCGCAAGCGGCTGCGATCGGCGTCCCGGTAGATCACCAGCCGCGAACCCCGATCGCTGAACGGAACGCGGGCAATGTCGATCTGATTTCGGAGCACTCGAAACGCGGGCGCGTCTGGTTCTGAGGTCATGCGTGACCCTCGCATCGCCCCCATCCCCAGGGCGATTGCATTTAGTTCTTGGGGCCTGTTTTCCCCATCAGGTGTACGCCGCAGCCAAGCTCGCAGCCCAACCCAATCATGCTACTGACATCGTGCGTTTGAGGATTTCGTAGTTGAGGATCGCCTTGCCGGCGCCGATGGCTACACAGGCGATGGGGTTCTCGGCGACGTAGCACGGGACGCCGGTCTCTTGGGTAAGCAAACGGTCTATGTTGCGCAAGAGCGCTCCCCCACCGGTCATCATCATGCCGTGGTCAATAATGTCTGAGGAAAGTTCGGGCGGCGTTTGTTCCAGAACGGCCTTCACCACACCCACAATTGAAGATAAAGGATCGGCCAAAGCTTCGGTAACTTCGCCGGATGAAACTTGGATCGTTTTGGGGAGTCCGGCGATTTGGTCTCTACCCTTTATTTCAATGGTAAGTTCTTCTTCCAGAGGCAGGGCGCTGCCAATCTGTATTTTGACTTCTTCGGCAGTTTGATCCCCGATAAGCAGGTTGTACTTGCGTTTGATGTAAGAGGTAATGGCTTCATCCAGGCGGTTGCCCCCCACGCGCACAGATCGGGAGACGACGATACCGTTCATCGCAATGACGGCTGCCTCGCTGGTGCCACCGCCGATGTCTACGACCATGTTTCCGGTTGGCGTGTGAACCGGCATGTCGGCGCCAATTGCACCGGCAAGCGGTTCGGGAATCAAGTAAGCTGTACGTGCGCCGGCCTGCACCGAGGCATCGTGTACGGCGCGACTCTCGACGCTGGTCACACCGACCGGCACGCTGACTATCACATCTGGGCGGAAGAGACGAAACCGTCCACAAAGTTTGCTGATGAAGTATCGGAGCATGGCCTCGGTGACGACGTAGTCGGCGATCACCCCGTCTTTGAGAGGCCGGCTGACCTCGATGGTCTCGGGCGTGCGGCCCAACATGCGACGCGCTTCTTCACCCACGGCGACAATGCGATTGTCGGCCAATGATATGGCCACGACGGAAGGCTCTTGCAGGACAATACCCTTGCCCAGCTCATAGGCCAGCACGTTGACCGTACCCAGATCAATGCCGATCTGTTTTCCGAACATACCGGCCTACTGCTCTTCCGTGGAAATGCCCGGCATGGCTTTGCCGTTCCGACGGCGGCGATGGCGGCGCACAATCTTGAGCCGGACTCGGGAGCGCCGTAAGGCAGACTCCAGCGCGGCACGGCTCACGCCTTCCGGCGGCACGCCTTCGCGCAGCATTTTCTCTGCCCGTTCCCGCGCCGCTTCGGCGCGCTCCAGGTCGATCTCATCCACATGTTCCGCAGAATCGGCCAGGACAATTACGCGATCCGGGCGGACCTCAATGTAGCCACCGCCAATGGCAAAAGGTTCTACGTGATCGCCTCGCTTGATACGCAGTTCACCTTCTTTGAGAGCGGTAAGGATGGGGGCGTGGCGCGGCAGAATGCCCATTTCCCCCTCGATACCTGGAGCAGTGACCATGTCTACATCGTCTGCAGAATAGACAGCGCGCTCAATGGTCACAATGTCCAAACTTAGTTTCGGCATGTTGCCCCCTCTAGCCCCTCATTTCAGCGGCTTCCTGGATTACCTCGTCAATGGTGCCCTGCATCCAGAAAGCCTGCTCCGGAAGATCATCGTGCTTTCCTTCCAGAATTTCCTTGAAGCCGCGCACGGTCTCTTTAAGTGATACGTACTTACCGGCCCGGCCGGTAAAGGCCTCGGCCACGCGCATCGGCTGCGAGAGGAAACGCTGCACCTTGCGAGCCCGCGAAACGGTCATACGGTCTTCGTCGCTCAGCTCTTCTACGCCAAGAATGGCAATAACGTCCGAGAGGTCCTTGTATCGCTGCAGGGTACGCTGCACTTCGCGCGCTACGTTGTAGTGCTCCTCGCCCACGATCTGTGGATCCAAAGCACGAGAGGTCGAAGATAACGGGTCGACGGCGGGGTAAAGCCCTTGTTCGGCAATGGAGCGCTCCAGAGCAATGGTCGCGTCCAAGTGGGCAAACGTAGCCACCGGAGCCGGGTCGGAATAGTCGTCCGCCGGCACGTACACCGCTTGCAGCGATGTGATCGAACCCCGTTTCGTGGAAGTAATCCGCTCCTGCAACTGTCCCATTTCGTTACCCAGCGTGGGTTGGTACCCCACAGCGCTCGGCATACGGCCCAGCAGCGCCGACACTTCGGAACCGGACATGACAAAGCGGAAAATGTTGTCAATAAATACCAGCACGTCCATCCCTTGGTCGCGGAAGTATTCAGCCATGGTCAGGCCGGTCAATCCCACGCGGAGACGCACGCCAGGCGGCTCGTTCATCTGGCCATAGACCAGGGCTACGTGACTGAGCACGTTTGATTCGGTCAGTTCGCCCATCAGGTCATTGCCTTCGCGGCTGCGTTCTCCCACGCCGCAGAAAACCGAAACGCCTTCATGTTCCGTGGCAATGGTGCGGATCAGTTCCATAATGATAACGGTTTTTCCCACACCCGCGCCGCCGAAGATACCGGTCTTGCCTCCGCGCGTAAACGGAGCAATCAGGTCTACCACCTTCAGGCCGGTTTCAAAAACATGGGTTGTGGTCAACTGTTCATCAAACGCAGGCGCTGGACGATGGATCGGATAGAATGTGTCGGCGTTTACCGCACCGAGGTTGTCCACGGGCCGACCCAAGACGTTGAACAGTCGCCCCAGGGTAGCTTCTCCCACGGGTACTGTAATCGGTGCACCGGTATCCACGGCATCCACGTTTCGACGCAGACCATCGGTTGTATCCATGGCCACGCAGCGGACCCAGTTATCGCCCAGGTGTTGCTGCACTTCCAGAACCAAGGAATCCTGGCCTTCGCGTTGAATATCCAACGCGCTGTAGATCTCGGGTAATTCATCTGGGGGAAACTCTACGTCCACAACTGGGCCAATCACTTGGACGACCTTTCCCACTGTACCTTTCGCCATCTACATCCTCCTCTATGTCAGTCATCAAATGCCAGTGACGTAGTAGTCATCTGTACTGAAAATAGCCGGTAGTGGCCAGTTGCAACCGCAAGTCACGCTTGCAACATGACACACTGTCTCTGCTGTATATGTCTGGTATCGGTTGTACCAGATTCAATCTAAGACCTTCTAGGCTGCCCGGGCTCGAGCCTGCGTTAGGGCTTCTGCGCCACCGGCAATGTCTAAAATCTCGCTGGTAATGTTTTGTTGTCTGACTTTGTTGAACGTCAGGGTCAAGTCCGTTTGTAGCTCTTTCGCATTTTCTGTGGCATTGCGCATCGCTACCATCCGTGCAGAGTGCTCACTGGCTCGCGCTTCCAAGAAAGCCTGGTACACTTGCATTTCGGTAAAGCGAGGCAGTATCTCTTCGAGTACCGCTGCCGGATCGGGTTCGATTTCAAAGCCTGCGCGCAACCTCTTCTCTGGGGGTGGCGGCTCCAGCGGCAACAGTTGGGTAATGACCGGTGTCTGCAGGAGCGTATGAACGAAATCGGTATAACTTATGTAGACGCGGTCTACGCGATCTTCCAGATAATCGTCTATGACCACACGGGCGATAGGGCTTATTTCCATCGCTCGTGGCAAGTCGGGCATATTCGCAAATTCAGCTATGACTTTTGCGCCATAGCGCAACATGAAGTCGCGCCCTTTGCGGCCAACCGCAACAACTCGTACCTCGCCATCCTGTTCGTTCATGAAGGTGGTGCTTTTGCGCAAGATATTGGACACCAAGGCCCCACAAAGTCCTCGATCCGGCGTGATGAGCAGAATGGCAACACGATTTCCCTCACGCGCTTCCAGCAGGGGGTGCAAGGATTTTCCTGCGCCCGGTTGGCTGACGATGTAGGACAAGATTTCTCGTGCTTTTTGTGCATACGCCCTGGAGGCCAGTGTACTCTGTTGGGCGCGACGCATCTTCGAGGCGGAGACCGCCTCCATGGCGCGTGTTACTTGTCCAATGCTCTTTACGCTCTGGATGCGCCGCCGTAGCTCATGGACTGTCGCCAATGTAATCCTCCCTGCTTGTCAGTGGTCGGTGATCCGTGACCAGTAATCGGTAATTCGTTCGTGCCGGTAGTAAGGCAGGCCGCGAAAACCCTTCGGGTTTCCGACGCTACAGGCTGACGGTTGACTTGAATTCCTGGATTGTTGCCTCCAACTGCTGAACAGTTTCGTCGTCCAGCACCTTCTTTTCAATGATCCGTTTGCCCACTTCTGGATGAGACGAGCTCATGAAACTCGCGAAAGACTCACTCCAGGCGCGGACCTTGTCCACCGGCAGGTCGTCCAGATATCCGTTCGTCGTGGCATAGATCAAAGCAACCTGTTCCGCCAGCGATACCGGGGCGTATTGCGGTTGCTTGAGAATCTCTTGCAGCCGTTGTCCTCGTTCAATTTGGGCCCGGGTCGCATCATCCAGGTCAGAGCCAAACTGGGCAAAGGCGGCCAGCTCTCGGAACTGAGCCAGGTCCAGACGCAGTTTACCGGCCACTTTCTTCATCGCTTTGGTTTGAGCGGCACCACCGACACGTGAAACAGAAAGGCCGGCGTTAACGGCCGGTCGGATGCCGGCGTAAAACAGGTCGCTCTCCAGGTAGATCTGCCCGTCGGTGATGGAGATGACATTCGTGGGCACATAGGCCGACACGTCGCCCAATTGCGTCTCGATGATCGGAAGCGCGGTCAGGCTCCCCCCGCCACGTTCGTCGGACAGCTTGGCTGCGCGTTCGAGCAAACGGGAGTGCAGGTAGAAGACGTCGCCGGGGTAGGCCTCGCGGCCGGGAGGGCGGCGCAACAGCAAAGATACCTGACGATAGGCCCAGGCGTGTTTGGAAAGATCATCATAAATGATCAGCGCCTCACGGCCACCTTCCATGAAGTATTCACCCATCGCACACCCGGAATAGGGCGCAATGTATTGCAGGGCGGCCGGTTCCGATGCCGAAGCGACCACAATAATCGTGTGTTCCATCGCTCCGTGACGTTCCAGCACATCCATGACTTGCGCAACGGCCGAACGCTTCTGGCCAATGGCCACATAAATGCAGATCAGGTCCTTCCCCTTCTGATTGATGATAGTGTCAATGGCCAGGGCCGTTTTGCCCGTTTGGCGATCGCCGATGATGAGTTCTCGCTGCCCACGACCGATGGGGATCATGGAGTCAATGGCTTTGATACCGGTCTGTACCGGGGTATCCACGCTCTTCCGATCGATAATGCCCGGCGCAATGCGTTCCACGGCCATAGTCTGTTCAGTTTGAATGGGACCTTTGCCATCAATCGGCTGTCCCAAGGCATTAACGGCACGTCCGATCAGGGCATCTCCAACGGGAACGGACACGATACGCCCCGTACCGCGCACCAGGTCGCCTTCCTCGATGTGTGTATAGTCACCCATGATAATGACGCCGACATTCTCCGCATCCAGGTTGAAAGCCAGGCCATAGACCCCGCCGGGGAACTCGATCATCTCGCCGGCCATAACGCCGGTCAGGCCCTCTACGCGGGCAATGCCATCCCCAACCTCCAGCACCGTGCCCACTTCTACCGCCTGGACAGGAGCCTCAAAGCTTTCAATTTGCTGCTTAATTAGAGAAGTAATCTCTTCCGTACGAATAACCATACAAATTCCTCCTACTCGGATCGTCAGGGTGAGAGAGTTTCTCACGCTGTCGTCGTGAGCGATGCCGTGAAACGTGTTGCGTATGGTGCGGATTGCTTACTTTACGAGCAGCCCACGATACACAGAACGTACAATCTTTTTCTTTTTTCGTGTTAATTCGTGGCGAGAATTTTTTTTGTTCTGGCTCGGTCAAGTTAGGATTATGCGCTGATGCCCAGTTGCTCTTTCAGGGACTGGAGTTTCTTTGCTACGGTGCCATCAATGACGTGATCGCCAACTCGAATGCGAATTCCGCCCAGGACTGCGGGATCAACATCATAGTCGAAAAGGAGATCAGCCCCAAAGCGCTTCTGGAGGGTGGCTTGCAAAGCTTTTTGTTCCTCGTCCACCAGATCAACTGCGCTCGTCACCTGGGCCGTTAAGCGCTCCATCTTTTGGCCATGCACCATATTATCGAAGTCACGAATCACCTCGTCAAGGAGGTGCAAATCCTGTTTACTCATCAGCAAGTAAAGAAAATTGCGTGTCTTCTCCGAAATTTCATCCGGCAGAATCTTGTCCAGTTGAGACTGGCGCTCCGCAAAAGCTGTGCCGGCATCATCCAACGCCGCAAGCCCTTTTGAATCTTGGCCCAGCGAGTTCCACGCGGAGCGCAGTTCCTTGAGCCATTCCTCAAAAGCCAGCTCATAGAGCGCCTGAGCATAGGTGTGGGCCGCTTTGTGTGCACTCACTGTAGCTCTCCTGCCTCAGCAATAAACTCTTGGACCAGACGATGATGGGTACTTGTGTCCAGTGCTTCACCAATGACCTTTTGCGTAACGATCATCGAAAGGTTCGCCACCTGTTGTTGCAATTCGGCCATCGCCTGCTTGCGGTCATAATCGATTTCTTCTTTGGCTTTCTCTACAAGCTGTTGCGCCTCCTGACGTGATTGTTCCAGGATTTCCTGGCGCGTTTTCTCGGCCATTTCCTGCGCTCGGGCAATGATTTCCTGCCCTTCTTTGCGCGCCTTTTGCAACTCTTGTTCGAATTGCTGTTCCGTGTTGTGTGCTTCTTGGCGCATGGAATCGGCTTGGGCCAGGCTTTCACGAATCTTTTCCTGGCGCTGTTTCAGGGCGTTGAGAATAGGCTTGTAAAGGAGCAGCCAAAGTACGCCCAGCAAAATCGCAAAATTCACGATCTGCGTGATCAGCATCTTGCCACTTAGGCCTAGTGCCTCCAAAGTGAACTCCTCCTTTCCGGTCAAAACAGGGGCTTCGTTCCATACAAAAGCGGGAACGGTTCTGATTCCCGACTACTGTGGCAGCCTCAAAACGCCATCGCAATCAAGTATGCAGTGCCCGCGAACCTACCGGCCTAATGCAGTTTTATTTGACAACAAACAACAGAATAAAGGTAACCACCAGGGCGTAGATAGCCACAGCTTCCGCGAAAGCAATGCCGATAAACATGTTGATACGAATGGAACCCTCAACCTCGGGGTTCCGGCCGATGGCTTGCAGGGCACCCAAGGCCACCAGGCCAATACCGATACCTGGGCCGATAGCGCCGGCACCCATGGCAATTCCCGCTCCGATCAATTTGGCTGCTTCTGGGGTCATAGCAATTGTTCCTCCTCTTTCATATGATTGGGTATTCCTTGCAGACTGCTAACACAACTACAAACAACTGTTGGCTTTCCGGATTTGATATTCTGATTCCTAGCAACTTGTCGGAGAAATAATAATGGGTCACAGATTTTTTGATAATTTGGCCTGAATATCTGTGTTCTATAAGGAAAAAACCCATTACGGTAAAATTGACACGTGGAACAGGCTTTC
>CAYWAK010000106.1:0-9332 GCA_964455755.1 uncultured Ardenticatenales bacterium
CCCCACATTCGCGTGTGGCTTGTCACGCACAAACTTCTGTTTCGCCATGTCTGTTACCTCCTAAGAAATGAAAACATGTGCCCGCCGCTGCTTGCCTTCCACAACTAGGCCGGGAGCAAGGACCCCCGGCCTCTTTGGTCGCACACAAGTGTATGCCTTTCACACCCTGGAGAGAAAAGCCCACGAGCGGACTTGAACCGCTGACCGCCTCCTTACCAAGAAGGTGCTCTACCGTCTGAGCTACGTGGGCATTCCAACTCTTGCCGATGGCGCCTGGCAGATAGCTGCAACGCGCCAAGAGTGGGCAGGGAAGGATTCGAACCTCCGAAGGCAGAGCCAACTGGTTTACAGCCAGTCCCCTTTGGCCGCTTGGGTACCTGCCCATGAAAAGCTGTCAGCGATACACTCTCTGCTGACGTGATTCCATGTTTGGAGTTTCCGGCGAGAGGGCAAACGCCCTTACCTGGCACGGTAGACCGAAACTCACTATAATATGTTGGTAAAAGCCGACGGTCGGACTCGAACCGACAACCATCCGCTTACAAGGCGGATGCTCTGCCTATTGAGCTACGTCGGCACAGCCCGCAACTCCTATTATAACGCATTTCACGTTTTGCGTCAAAATACTACCCGTGTCCGGCTTCCGCGCAAACCCCCCAGGCTTTGTATCTCGCCCGCGCGCACCGTCGGGTAAGTTTTCGGGCGTCACCAGAAGCAAGGCCCCACTTTTTTGGGCAAACAAAGCAAGGGGGAGTATACTATAATTGCCCTGCTTGTCAAGTCTCTTGCCTTTGCCGCCACACCTCGTAGAGGATAACCGAGCCCGCGACGGCCGCATTCAAGGAGGCGACTCGACCGCGCAGCGGAAATCTCACGCGCAGGTCACACTGCTCGCGCACCAGACGGCTTAGTCCCTGGCTTTCCGCTCCCACCACAATCACCAGCGGGCCACTGAGGTCTACCCGACCATATTCGCTTTCTCCTCCTGAATCCAGCCCGGCAATCCAAAAGCCTTCTTCCTTCAGGCGGGCCATCGTTCGCGTCAAGTTCGAAACGCGTGCGATTTTGAGATGCTGCACGGCACCGGCAGAAGTTTTGTATAGGCCCGGCGTAACGGAAGCAGAACGCCGTGTCGGAATGATCACGCCGTCTACCCCCACGGCCTCTGCCGTGCGCAACAAGCTGCCGAAATTCTGTATATCCTGCAGGCAATCCAACATCAGCAGGAGAGGAGGAGGGTCGGCTTCGGTGTGCGGACCTTCCAGAAGAGATTCCAGGGATACATATTGATAGGGCGCAACTTCTGCGATCACGCCCTGATGGTTTGCCGCCACCGCCCGATCCAACTCGGTACGGGGCGCAACCTGTATGGTCACGCCTTGCGCTTTCGCCTGGGCGCAGAGTTCGGCAACAGTACCCTTTGAGCGGCCAACACCTTCTGCCAGCACAACTTTCCGTACGGGTACGCCCGCGCGCAAAGCTTCGAGGACAGGCCAGCGCCCGTACAGGAAGGGCGCTACTTCGTGTGCCATGATGTTCCCTCGGGGGAATCCTCCAGCGTGATACCCTGCCCGGCCAATTCGTCGCGCACTTGGTCAGCCAAGGCCCATTGTTTGTCGTTTCGCAACTCCCGGCGGAGTTTGACCAGTATTTCGATGAAAGGCGAGGCTCCCAGCGAACTTTGTGTCGGGCGGGGAGCCAGCCAAAAGCCCAACACGCGGCTGAGGTCCAGCACCGTACTCTGTGCCCGGAGGAATGCTTCGCCGCCCAGCCCATCGTCGCGCGCCTGGTTGATCGCCCGAACCAAATCGAAGAGCGCGGCCAATGCCTGCGCGGTATTGAAGTCATCGTCCATGGCTTCTTCAAATTGGCGTTGGGTGGTTTTCATCTGTTGCAATAGCACGGTTGCGTCCACATCGGGGTCGTAATCCAGGTGTGCCGGCCGCATGGCAGAGCGCAATCTTTCGGCTCCCTTGGTTGCGGCTTCCAAGCTATCTTCAGTGAAGGTGAGCGGCCGGCGGTAGTGCGATGACAGCACAAAGAACCGGAAGGCATCGGCCCCATACGTGTCCAGAACTTCCCGCAGGGTGATCAGGTTGCCGATGGATTTGGACATCTTCTCACCCCCAAGCTGAAGCAAGCCGTTGTGCAGCCAATACTTGACGAAGGGGTGCTCTGTCGTAAAGCATTCCGATTGAGCAATCTCGTTTTCATGGTGAGGAAAGATCAGGTCTCGTCCACCGCCATGAATATCGATCTGATTGCCAAGATAGCGCAGACTCATGGCCGAACATTCGATATGCCAGCCCGGTCGTCCCGGCCCCCACGGACTATCCCAGGATGGCTCGCCCGGTTTCGCGCCTTTCCAGAGCGCAAAGTCCATGGGGTGTTCCTTTCGTTCATCAATTTCCACGCGAGCGCCGGCCTGCATATCCTCCAAGTCGCGGTGAGAAAGCTGGCCATAACGGGCGTCGCTATTCACCCGAAAATAGACGTCACCATTCAGGGAGTACGCATTTCCTTTCTCGATCAGGCCCTCGATCAACCGGACGATCTCCTCGATTTCCTGGCTCGCAAAGGGATAGAAGTGCGCGCGCTGCACATTCAGTTCATCCATTTCTGCGAGAAACTCGTGGATGTATTTGGCCGTCAGCTCCCGCCAAGGCATGCCCTGTTCCGCGGCTCGCCGGATGATTTTGTCCTCCACGTCGGTAAAGTTTTGCACGTGTCGAACATGGTATCCTCGATACTCCAGATAACGCCGGATGGCATCGAAGGCAACGTAGGACATGCCATGTCCGATGTGAGCGCTGTCATAAACAGTCGGACCGCAGACATAGAAGAGTACCCGGCCTTCTTCCCAGGGGGTAAAGAGTTCTTTTTTTCGGGTCAATGTGTTATAGACACGTAAAGCCATTTAGGGAATCCTCCTGTTAATCAGGCTGCGGAGCGTGTCTCCTCGTCGAGCGGGGGCGCTCGCCCTGCACTTCGGCCTGTCAACCGTTGTTGGCGCGTCTCCGCGTCGAGCGGGGGCGCTCGCCCTGCCCTTCGGCCAGTTGGGCAAAGATCATTCGCCCGGCAACGGTTTGCAGGACGCGGGTGACGTTCACCGTCAGGATGTTGCCAATATGTTTTCGGCCATCCTCAACCACGACCATCGTTCCATCATCCAGGTACCCAACGCCCTGGCCGAGTTCCTTGCCCTCCTGGATAATCTCCACGGTCATTAATTCGCCGGGCAAAACGACGGTTTTCACGGCATTTGCCAGCTCGTTGATGTTGAGCACCCGCACACCCTGTAACTCCGCCACCCGGTTGAGGTTATAATCATTGGTCATCACCGCAGCCGGCAGATCTTTGGCCAGGGCAACCAGTTTGCTGTCTACCTCAGTTATGCCTTCGACGTCCATGTCGGTGATCTGAACCGATACGGCGGGGTTCTTCTGCAAGCGGTTGAGCACTTCCAAACCTCTGCGTCCCCGGTTGCGGCGTAGACTATCGGAAGAATCGGCAATATGCTGGAGTTCGGCCAGGACAAACCGTGGAACGAGCATGGTTCGTTCGATGAATCCGGTACTACTGATATCATCAATGCGGCCATCTATGATTACGCTTGTGTCCAGGAGGACAGAACCGCTACTTGCGCCGGTGTCATTGTCCCGAGAGATGCGGCTGCGGAAGGCATTGAATAGGTCCATCTCCCTCGTCACCATGGTTACTACGCCCAAGTAGCTAAAAACGAACGCCGCGATGAGGGGAAAAACCTTCCCAAACGGCGGGGGAAGAAGAGAGAGTGGCAGAGCCAGCAGGGAAGCAATGATCAAGCCAATTGCCAGCCCAATCGTACCCCATAGAAGTTGTTGGGCGGGTAGTTGCCGTATCTTGTCGCGCAACCATTCGTACGGTTTGACAGAGAGCCACGGCATGATCAGCAGCCCCATTGCGCCACCGGAGAGGGTGAGAACAAGGATGTAGCGTATGCCCTCGCCCCCTTGGTACGAGGCCAACGCGCTCCCCCCCCACCAGCCAATGACACCAAAAACAATCATGCCAATCAGCCGTAAGAAGAATTCGATGCTCATTAGGATCATCCTTCCTACCGGCAAGGCCCTGTTGGAACAAAAAAAACGGAGTGTACCTAAAGCACACTCCGACTAGAACCCACCTGGGCGCCCCATCTAAAAACGTTTCGTTATCTGGCTAGCAAGTGGCTTTCATCAACCTGTTGAGGGACATTGCTCGAAAGCCTAGCTCTCACCACCATAATGTGGTCTGAAGATTATGCGGGTTATGAAGGCAATTCACTCAGATAAGTTCCAGGTAATATTCTACAAGTTTGCCGGTACTTCAAAAGTAATGATAAAGTTATTAATTAGATAAGTCCAAAATAAAGTTTACCACAAAATCAACAGGTTGTCAATCTGGCATCTGTGGCGTGTATCCATCTTTTTTTGCGTTTTGGGTTGCCCTGTTTGCTCAGAGCAAGAAAGGCAGCTCAGAATCGCTCTCCTCCCACCGCACCCGTCGGTGCGGCGAAGCAGTTTATTGCGCAGTCACCGGGAGGTAATGATAGACAACCATGTCTGCCTTGCCCAATGCCTCGACCTGCGGACATGTGGCACGGAAAACCGGTTGCCAGGCAGAGGTGTGCCCCAACGTCGTGTACCAATCGGCGAACGTCATCAGGTAGCGAACGTGTCCTTGCTCCAGCAAGCGCTGCAGGGCCGCTTCATCGCGCAAGATGGGAATGACCTCCGGCGTAACCAGGCCGGCCAGGTCCACCAAGCGGTGACCGGTAAAATAGCCAACCGCACCGATGTCGTGTGCCGCGACTACGGATTGTGGCGGCAGGTGCTCTGCCATCCATTGGGCCGTCGCCACCATCTCGCAATTGATTATGCCGACATCTTGCACGTACGCCTGAGCCCCCAACCCCCAGAAAACAACCAGTAGTATCGGGGCGGAAATCATCACAACCTTGCGCAGCGCTGGAATCCCTACCCTGTCGAGCAAATAGGCCGTCCCTCCCACGCCGTACACGATCAACACAGGAATCACCGGCATCACATAGCGCCCGTGCTGATACGTCACCGGCAGGCGGGCAGCGTAGGCCAGGATGGTCAGCAACGCCCAGGCCAGGGGCAACAAATTCAACAGGCGACGATCCGGCTGAACATCTTCCCTGCCGGCCAGGAGAACATACGCGGCGTACAGAAAGCCCGGCAGGAGCAGCACCTGCGCTCCCACCCATGGCACGGCCGTCACCGAGAACAACCTCCGCCAAAGCGGCACCGCAGAGAGCAGCACGCCGTACTCAAACTGTTTGGCGTAGAACGTGTTCGGGAAGATCGAGCCGCTCAAAACCCAGTTGTAGAAAGCATAAGGCCCGGTGACCAGCAGGAAGCCTGCACCCAGAACCAGCAGGTCGCCCAGCGCAATGTCAGCCGGCCCGGCCGGTCGCCGGCGAGCTAACCTCTTTCTGAGCAACAGCAGGACCATGTGCCCGCCAATCAGCGCGCCGAGCACCATCCCTTCGGGGCGAATCAGCGTGAGCAGGCCGGCCAGCAAACCCCACTGCAGGGGTCGCAAAGCGGTCACCTGTTTCTGCGGGCGAAGCTGTGCCTGTACGTACCCCAAGTAACGGCCCATCAGAATCAGCGCCACGCCGCTGAACAGCGTAATCTCCATGCCGGATGCGCCGGCCCACACGAGGTGCCATTCAAACATGCAAAACAGCGCCGTCCCAAAAGCCAGCCGTCGTTGCCCAAAGAGGGCGAAAGAGACCTGCCAGACGCCAACACCGACCAGCATCAGCCCAAAGGCACCGAAGAGATACGTCCACACGTAAAAGTTTCCCGGCAAAATGTGAGCCAGCGCCAGCAAGATCGTCCACAAGGGAGCAGTGGAGCCGGCGCTTGGCTCTCCGGGCACGAACGCCCACTGGCCCAGTTGGGCCAGGTTTCGCGCATACGTCTGGTGGATCCAGGCATCGTCCAGCGGGAAGCCCCACCGGCCCAGCACGAAACGGGACAACCCGGCATAAGCCGCTACGCCAATCAGAGCAGACAAAACCAGTCCAACGGGCCACGCTTTCTGGAAATCCTTTGTCCCACTGCTTAGCCGATTCAATGATTCGTTCATTCTCTTACTCCGCCAGATGGAAGAGATAAACAGGGCGGCTCTTCGCATCCTGGAAACGGGCCAGCAACTTGAAACCGGCCAGGTTTTGCTGGTCCTGATATAGGCCATTCAGCGGAACGACGTGATCATATTCCAACACGAGATAGGCCACGTCATAACGTTGGGCTACCTTCCGAATAGCCTCTACGCCGTTGTTCGGAATGGCCACAGCCTCCCGGCCGGTAAAGTAGTGCAACGCCGGCGGGTCTACGACCAGCAGACGGCCTGCCCCCGGTTCGTGGCTCCGCAGCCAGGCATCCACGTCGTTGTAGACCAGGCTCCGTTCGTTCCAGGGCGGCAACAACGATTCGCCCAGCCACGGCTTGTGGATCGCTTGCGCATAGAGGAAGAGGCTGATGAGCACAGAAAGCCCCACGAATCCCCAGCCAAAGAAACGTTGGGCCTCTTCCGCATCCCAGGATCGGCGACGCCGGGCGATGAAAGCCACCGCATACTCGATGCCGGCCGGCACCGCCGCACAGGCGAATGGGATCAGCGCCGCCGCCGAGTGCAGCATGGAGCCGCGTTGGCTGGGAAACGTGAAAGCAAGGACCATCGCAGAGAAGAGCGCTGCTCCGTAGAGAAAGAAGGGTCGCCACAGAGAATGCCGGCGGCTCCGCCACCATCCGAGCATAGCAAATGGGGCGAGGAAGAACTGCAAAGACCCCGCCAGGATGATCAGATTCCACAGGCCGGCATCCAGCTTAGACCGTACAATCGGGCCGATTCCCCAGGCCAGGTAGCTGCCCCAGCTCAGGTCGAGACCATAGCTGAAGAAATCATCGTAACTGTGCAGAAAGATGGTCTTTGTTCCGGCGGAGGGCAGCGGTGTCCCTACACTCAGCCAGTTCCTGTAAAACCAGGGGGCCATGATTAGGAAGTAGGAGAGAATAAACAATGATGAATGATGAATGATGAATGATGAACGGGATAGGGGGGATTTTGGATTGCGCGTTGTGGGTTGTGCGGCGATGGCGAGGAGGGCGACGGGCAGGAGCAGAACACCGTCGGCGCGAGCCAGGTGCGCGAAGCCGGCGGCCAGACCGGCGGCTGCGAAGTAGCGTCTCCGGCCGGTATCCAGACCGGCGTAAAGGGTCAGAAGCGAAATATCTACGGCCAGGGTGAACGGGGTCCAGTTCTCCGGCGTGACCCAGTAGATGAAGTAGAAGCCGCTGAAGAGAGTCAGCAATCCAGCGATCCACGCATAGCGGATATTGTGCCACACATGGTAGGCGATCCAGGCGGCCAGCGGCGGCAACAGCGACGAGAGTAAGATGAAGAATGTCTGGCTTGCTCGATAGCTATCCCCGAAAAGGCGCATTCCCGCATAGGCCAGGAATGTCGACAGGGGCATCCAGTAGAGGTGGCTGGGACGGGGTATGCCGGCGGGATTATCCAGGAAGTTCCAGATAACGTTTTCCACCAGGCCATGGCCGTGCAAAAGATTGCGGGCCACGTTGACGTAATAGTAGGCGTCGAAGTAGCCGGGTTGCCGCAGGGGCCAGGCCGTCAGCAGACGAACAAGCAGGCTGATTACGAACAGGCCGGCCAACGTGCGTCGAATCGTCATCGCGACCGCTCCAAAATCACAGTGCGCCCGTCGTCGTAGAGGGTTTTCCAACCGCTGTTTGGGCGAATGACGGCGGCAACCAGCGCGGGCTGCGAAACGCGGTCCACCATCAGCGAATGGATACCATAGCTATCTAACAAGCCTTCGTAATCGTAGCGGGCGGCGGAGATGGCTGCGTAATCCAGCCATTGGTCCAGCGGATAGAGTTCGACGCGCGGGTCGGCAAAGACCCGCACGCGCGGCCAGGCCGCCCAAATCAGATAGCTCCCGTAGCCCATGTCATGAAAGAGGGGGCCGGGAACATCGTGATCGAGCAAGTAGCGCGTGGCGGCTACCGGCGTATCGGGTGTCGTCAGGCTGGCGACGGCCGGCGGCAAGGGCAAATGCGCCTTGTTCCAGGGCAGAGCAATCGCTACCTCCAGCAGAATCAGCACAACGATCCACACGGTGAATCCCGGATACCCGCCCGCTTGTCCTTCGAACAGCATCTTACCCCAGCGCCCTCGCTTGAACTTTGCCCAACGCACGTTCTCCGCAAAGCCACCCTGCCCTGCCAACGTCTCTGCCAAGAGCGGGGCGGCGATCAGGCCGAACCAGACGACATAGCGAATGGAGGTCAAGCCCATCCAGGCAAAGGCCAGAAAGGGGAGCAAATCGGCCCAGCGCAGGCGACGATACGATTTCGCGAAAGCGAGCAGACAGGCCAGCAACAGCGTGTAGAACAGGCGGGCCTGGAAGCTGTGGATATCGGGCTGCCGCCATTCCATGATCAATTGCTGGCTGGGGCGATTGGTCAACAGGCTGACAACGTATTGCACCACGCCCAAGCCACGTGGGTTGATCAGCATGGCCGGAAAGAGTGCCACCGTGGCACCGGCGAGCGACGTGAGCGAGCGGCGCGGGGCCCGGTCATCAGCTTGCCGGAAGCGGTCCAACATCATGCCCAACAGGGTGAGCACTGCCCAAATCGGCCCAAGAATAAATGCGCCGTGCAAATTCACCCAGACGATCATCACCACCGGGAGAATCCAAAGGGGCGCTCGCTGGCCCCGCGCATGGCGATGCAGCACCCAAAGGAAGAGGAGGAATGGCAAGAACGAGAAACTCTGGGGCCGGATCGCCCAATTATTCGAGGCCGCGAATAAGGCCCAGAGCGTGGTAAACACCGCCAGGCGGAAATTCCCTTCGCTGGCATCGCGGCACAGCCAGTACAACCCGCCATACGTCGTCGTAACGATCAATGCTTGCGCCAGGATGGCCAAGGGCAGTTCGCCAAGCCGAAGCAGACCAAATAAGAGCACCTCGCTCAACCAGCTTTGATAGAACATGGGCCGGCCCTGCGCCGTGAATGAGAACGTATCCGTCGTGGGGATGGCCCGCTGCTGGACGATCTGTTGGCCGACGCGGGCATGCCACCAAAAGTCGTGTTGCGGAACCGGCCGAACTGACACAAGGGTGAACGCGGCGGCCAGCAAGGCCAGCACCCACAGGTGTTCGATGGTTATGCGAGCAATTTGCCTTCGAATGAATTCGCGGCCATACGCCATCTGCTCAAGCAGGTTCATCGCTGTTCCTCCGGAAC
>CAYWAK010000107.1:0-9302 GCA_964455755.1 uncultured Ardenticatenales bacterium
CTTTTACTGCAACGCATGCTCAAATCTGAATTTCAACCAAACAAGATACACTACCAACAAACGTGAGCTTTTGACACCCCCTTCCTTCTATGGTACAATCGTCACGCTTGCCACAGTTTTGGGGAGAGGGACAATGGTTACAAGCACATCAGTACGTGCCCACCCATCGGATTGAAGATCAGGGCGGCTTGTGAGTTGGCACAAACCGCCTTTCTTGTGTTTGGCCACACCAATTGTCAAGCCGTACCACGTAGAACGAGAGGACATATCCGTGAGAAACTTTTCAGGAAACCGTCGAACCGCGATAGCCGGAGCAACTACGCTGCTGTTCGTCATCACTGTCATTTTGTTGGGAACGGTCATCACGGCGGGGGCAGCGTCACCTGCCTCGCCGGCAGCATTGTCCGTCACAAAGGAGGTCCAGCCGGCCGGCGTGGCGCCGGGCAGCGTAGTGAAGTATGACGTGACCGTCACCAACGCGTCCGCATCTGACGAAAGCGTCTCGGCCATTAGCGATACGCTGCCGGCCAGCTTCATGTTCGTGGGCATGGCCGCGGGCAGCGATGTGACCGGCGACCCCAGCGATAACAGTGAGCCGGAAATCGGCTGGACTGGGCCGTTCACCGTACCGGCCTCGTCAACGCTTCTACTGCGCTACTACGTCCTGGTGCCCTCATCGGTTACGAGCCGCGCCGAACCTTATTCGAACACCGTGCGCGCTTTCCCTTCCTCCGGTGGCGAAGTCTCCGCTACCGCCGGCCTGCAGGTGGCTATTCCCGTGCTATCGCTAGGCAAGGAAGCGTCTGACGCCAAAGTCATCAGCACAGACCCGCTGACATACACCGTGCGGATCACGAATACAGGCTTCGCCGCCGGCGTGGTTGACATTGTGACCGACACCTTGCCCAACGGAGTCACCTTCGACGCGATCACGTCGGGAAGCGACATTGTCGCCACCCCCGACGGAACCACCGGCGAGATTCACTGGACCGGTCCCTTCACCGTGCCTGCGCAAACCGTACAGACCCTCTCCTACCGGGTGCAAACCCCGGATGAGCCGGAAGACACATCCAAAACGAACCAGGTGTGGGTGAAGAGCGGCAGCAAACTTCTTGGCCCCGCCGCTACGACGGTCACGGTCGGGCCAAAACGATACTTCGTCTACTTCCCGATGCTGGTCCGCCGCTGGGGCCTGCCGAGCTTCTTCCTGCACAAATCGGCAACCCCAACCATTGCCCCACGTGGCGACATCATCACCTACACCGTGGACATCGAAAACAGGGGCACCGAGCCGGGCGTCCTTTCGCACATCACCGACAGCCTGCCCAGCGGATTCACGTTCGACAGCATCGTACCCGGCGGCGACATCACCGCGTCGCCCCTCGTCTCCGGCAATGACCTGGTCTGGAGCGGAACGTTCCCGGTCTCTGGCTCCGGCCACAGCACGTTCTCATACCGCGTCCATTCCGCGAACGTTGCCGGCACCTACACCAATACGGTCACGGGGCTGGCCGCTCCTCCGCAGTACGCCGTACACCCGGCATCCGCTGCGGTCACCCTGCGCACCGAGAAGTTGTTGCAGGAGGACTTCGAGACGGGAGCACCCTATTGGACCCCGTTCCTCAATTACTGGCGTCTCCACCCGGAGCAATGGTTCTGGGATTCCGAAGACGGCGTGAACGGAGGGGGCGGATACACCCACCATGCGTGGTTCGGAGCGCCTGAGGCGGGCAAGGGAGCCGAAGACGGCGTAGCCATGTACCTCGGACCGGGCGCGCAACAATGGACCGACTACCGCTACGAGGTCAAAGCCAACGTACGCTCGCGGGACGGCGACGGCACCATCGGTGTCTGGTTCCGCGGACAATACGACGAGCGCAACGACGGCAGCGGGCAGTGGATGACCGGCTACTACCTGGTGATGGGCGGAAACCCCACACGTAATTCGTGGTTCGTCCGCCTGA
Source organism: uncultured Ardenticatenales bacterium (assembly GCA_964455755.1). GTDB lineage: Bacteria > Chloroflexota > Anaerolineae > Ardenticatenales > JAADHH01 > JAADHH01. The sequence continues at coordinate 1,965 of CAYWAK010000107.1, forward strand.
CGCAAATGCAAATTCCGGGCGATTGTGTCGGTGCTGCTTGCTCAAATCCTGGAAACCTGTACGACTTTAGCAATCCCATGGAGCTGGACTTTACGCGATTCATCGGCACTTTCCAGAATAACCACTGGTACAACATCGTCATTGAGGTTCGCGGCGCGCACATTCAGGCTTGGGTAGATGGCGTGCTGGCCATAGACTATGTGGATGAAGACCTCCCCTTCTTGCAGGGAACTGTAGGATTCAAGTCCTACAAACTCCATCCGGCCAGTTGGGACGAAGTGGTCGTCACCCCCCTAAACTAGGCATGGAACAAATGGCGCGTGACAAGATTGCTCGCGCTTCGGCAACAGGAGCGACGGCGGCGAGCCGGCCGGGAGACTCACACAAAGGGTCCCTTTTGCCGGCACGCCGCACGCCGCGCTGGTGGCCTTTGGCAATCTTCGCGCTCGCCCTGCTTCCTCGCCTGATTGGCCTGGGCCGCTTCGCTTTTCCCGATGAAGAGACCTGGGTAGAGCGGTCGCTACTTTTCATCACCGGGCTGGCGCGCGGGGATTTGATGGCCACCTGGCAGAACAATCACCCCGGCGTGGTGCCGATGTGGGGATTCAGCGCCATGCTCTGGCTGCGCACAACGTGGTTCGATCAACAGAGCACATTGACCGCGCTGGCCAAACATCTGCCGGCTGCCGAAATGCCGGCCCTTTTGGGCACGGCGGCCCTCTTCACCGCCCTGGCCACTGCACTCGGCGTTGTGGGCGTGTTCGTGCTTGCGCGCCGGCTCTTTGGCCCCACGGTCGCCCTGCTGGCCGCGATTCTCGTCGCCCTTGACCCGTTCTTCCTGACCCACTCACGGATCGTTCATCTCGATGGCGTCTTAACCGCTCTGATGATTTGTGCGGCGCTGGCTTTCCTCTGCTATCTCTCGTTCGAGGAGCGAAAATACCTGCTTGCTTCTGGCATCCTATGGGGCCTGGGACTGCTTACCAAATCGCCGGCCCTTTTCCTGATTCCGTTTGTCGCGCTGGTCACGGCGTTCAGCTACCTTTTTGCGGTGGGGCGGCGACGCGACGGCCCGCGATTGCGCCGGCTGGTTGTGGCCTTCGCATTCTGGTTTGCCGTGGGCTGGGCCGTCTTCTTTCTGCTCTGGCCGGCGGCCTGGTTCCATCCGTTGGACATGGCCCTGCGCATTTTCAAAGGCTCGCGCTGGGGCGTGATCACCTCTCATGGCACGAACTACTTTCTCGGTCAGGAGGTGGCCACACCGGGGCCGCTCTACTACGCCGTCATCCTGCCGCTGCGCCTCACGCCGGTCACCACGGCCGGCCTGCTGCTGGCCATCCCCTGGTTGCTCCGGCGGCTCTGGCGACAGGCGCGCCGTCCGGGCATGGCCCGGCCGCTGGAGCGCCGGACGAACCTGGTGGGCCTCAGCCTGCTCGCCTACGTCTTCTTCTTTGCCCTGGCTCTGACGCTGGCCGCGAAAAAGGGGGAACGCTATCTCGTGCCGGTCTTCCCCGCCGTGGACATCTTGACAGCCATGCTGCTCGGCGCCGCGATTGGCTGGGCGACGGAACGCTGGGCCGCACGATTCGCCGCGCGCCGTCTGGCGCCGGCCCTGGCCGTAGCCCTGCTCCTCATCGCCTCCTTTTCCTGGCTGCGGTTGGCCCCGTACTACGGAGCCTACTTCAACCCGCTGGCCGGTGGGGGGAGGGCCGCTGCGTACGCCTACCCTTTTGGGCAGGGTGAGGGGCTGGACATGGCCGCAGCTTACTTGAACAGCAGACCCGAGGCGACCGTATTGAGCGCGGCCAGCTTCTACCCACGCCAGTTCAGTTACTATTTTCGGGGCACGGCCCGGTCCCTGCGCCGGGGAAACAATTGGGATGGAACATGGCGGTTCTCGGACTACGTGGTTTTCTACGTCAGCCAGGTGCAGCGAAACCTGCCCACCGCGTCGTTGGTGGGGTTCTTTCGTGACACGCAAAAGCCCGTTTTCACGGCGCGGCTGGGAGACGTGGACTTCGCCTGGGTCTACCGCAGCCCGGCCCTGCTGAGCGGACATACGCCGGCGGTGCGTGGCAAGCTGTCGGCAACCTTCGACGGGCGACTGGCCCTGACCGGCTTTGACCTTGGCCAAGCTGCGCTTGCGCCCGGGCAGGTGGCCGAGATTGCCTTGCGCTGGCGGGCCGTCCGGCCGGTCAAGGACAACTTTCTCTTTCGCCTGCACCTGGTGGATGAAAACGGCCAGGCCTGGCTCTCCACAACCGATCCGCCATACGACGGGTATTTCCCAACCGGTTTGTGGCCGGCAGGAAAGGAGATGATCACGCGCTACCGGTTAGCCCTGCCGTCAGATTTGCCAGGGGGGCGGCTCTGCTGGCAGGTGGACATTGTGCCGCGCCGCGACTGGCCCGATGACCCGCTGTTCAGCGCCGAAATCGTCTGCCAGCCGGCAACATGAGCCGCGATTGCCCATAGGCGCTTACGGCGTCAAGATCGACAAAAAGTTGTCGCTGTTTCTGTAGACCTTGTCAACGAGATTCTCGTTTTCTGGGCAAGAAAATGAACCACAGATTGCATTTAGAAGTTCAACTTCTCGGAGAAGTGAACTTCTTGGTCAGAATCCGTGCAATCTGTGGTTAGCCCTTTTGATTCTGGCCAGGCCAGATCAGGAAAACAGCCAAGTGTGTCCGACTTTCTATTGCGGAACCTTGGACAGCCAGTACCTGGCCTGAGAAACGTCGGCCAGCGAGTCGGGCAGGCCGAACGAATCGAGTAGATTCGCCTGTCCGGTGGAAACTGTGCCCTGGGGTATCCAGGCGAAATTAACAACGTCTCGCAGATCGCCGCTCACTTTGTGCGGATTGGACCCGTCGGCGTTCATAACAAAAATCCGCTTCTCATTCCCGTCGCGGTAGGAAATGAAGGCGATCTCACTGCCATCGGGCGACCAGAGGGGTATATAGTTTCCACCCGATGTATCGGTCAGTTGTTGCGGATTGCTTCCGTCAGCATCCATGACCCAGATATCGTACTTACCGCCCCGGTTGCTGGAGAAGACGATTTTGGTTCCATCGGGGGACCAGTTTGGAGCCAGGTCGCCCTTGCTGTTGTTTGTCAGCCGGAGCAAACTCGTACCATCGGCGCTGGCCACCCATATCTCGGCGGTGTCGGTCTTGAAGCGGTTGTTGGGCGCGTCCCAACTTGCCGAGATGAAGACGACGCGGCTGCCATCCGGCGACCATGAAGGCGCCCGGTCGTGCTTGGGCTCGTTGTTCGTCAGGAAGAGCTGTCCCGAACCATCGGCGTTGACGACCCAGATGTTTGCGTAGATCGTGAGCGCGCCAACATAGGCGATCCGTGACCCATCCGGAGAGTAGTGCGGGTCCCAATCGGCCCAGAGGCTCTTGGTGACGTTGTTCGTGCCACTCCCGTTCGGATTGGCCGTGAAGATTTCGGAATACTGGCCACCCTGGATGTTGTACCGTCGTGTCTGGTACGCGATTTGGGCATTTGTGGGCGACCATCGGGGTTCATCGTCAGAAAGTGAATTGGAGGTAACGTTGACTTGGTTTGAGCCATCGGCATCCATGGTGTATATCTCTTGATTGCCATCGCGGAAACTGGCGAAGATGATCTTGCTGCCATCCGCCGACCAGCTCGGGCCCCAATCGCCGACAGAATTATTGGTCAACATCGTCAGCCCGCTGGCGTCGGTCTTTACCGTATAAATCTCCCAATCGGACGATCCCTGGCGCGCATCGAAAACCAGTTTGTCGGCCGGAGCCGGTGGGTTTGGCTTGGTGATGACCGGCAGGTAGGCCATGAAAATGGAGGGCTGCACAACGACTGGTGCCTGCCCGCTCGGTTTTTCGCCCGTGTTGAGCGTCGCTGTGACCGTGTTGACGTAGGCCGTGGGCGCGGTGTCGCCGGCCTGCACGCGGTAGCTCATGGTGAAGGTCGAGCCGCCCGCAATCTGGAATGGGCCGTTCCAGGTGACCAGACCGGTCGCGCCGGCCGGATTGGCCATCCAGTTTGGAAAGAGGATCTGTTGGAACGTAAACCCGGTGGGCAAAAGGTCCTGAATGGTGTTGATCGTACCGGTCGTGTTACCGGTATTGCTGATGTACACCGTGTAGGTGACCGGGGATTGTTCGACGACCTGCGTGGGCGTGACGTGCTTGGTGACCGATACGTTGGGTGCGGCGACAGTGACGTTCGCGGAAGCGATGGAAGTAGCTTCGCCCCCCTGCTCCAGCCCTTGCACCTGATTCGCGTAGGGCTGCTCGCTGGCTGTGGCGTTGGCCAACACCGAATACACGAACTTCAGCGATCCCGTCGCCGGCACGGTGTATGGCCCGGTCCATACAATCGTTCCCGTGTCGCCGGTTGGCGCGTCCCAAACATCGGTGGGGCCTACCATGGTCAGGTAGCGAAAACCGGTGGGAAGCGTGTCGGACACTGTTGCCAGGGTGACCGCCGATGGTGTGCCGTTCGAGAAGGTTGCGGTGTACTTGACAATGTCTCCCTTCAGGACCGTGGAGAGGTCCACCGTCTTGCTGACCGAAAGCGAAGGAGCTGCCACAGCCATGGTACCGGCCAAAGCGAGTGCGGATACCAGAAGCACCGTGCAAGCAATCAAAACCGCGCGCAAATTGGGTCCGAATGTTGTCTTTATCAACTTCATTGTTTGTCCTGCCTCCTTTGTATGTCTCTACTGAAAAAAGCTCCAGCACCCATCCTCAGGTGCGGAAAGTCGGCCCGAGGACAGGCCTCAGAGCACCTTTTTTCAGCAGAGACTTGTATGCGTACGTACCAAAGATGGGTCTGGTCCGTTTGCGCAAAACCTGCTCTTCCCGGCAAAACAGCGCCACAAACGGAATGGCGCAACGCAAGCAATCTGAGGGTCGTATTATACCACAAGTTTGTTTTGGTGCGAAATTTGAAGACAGGTCGCTATTGTCATGATTAAAACGCTCGCAGTCAAGGAGTACCGGGGAAAGCAAGCCAAAGTGGTCATTGGGCTGGTGCTGCTGCTGGCCCTGGCACTTCGCGTCCTCTACGCCCGGCAAATCAGCCTGTTCATTGATGAGTTCACCACCATCTGGGCCGCGCAAAGAATCCTGGAGACCGGCCTGCCTGTCTTTCCGTCCGGCAACTTCTACAGCCACGGCATGGTGTTCACCTACATCGAAGCAGCATTCCGACTACTGGGCGGCGGGAGCACGTTTGTAGCCCGCTTGCCCAGCGTGGCGATTGGCGTGATGACCGTGGCCGCCGTGTATTGTGTCGGAGCGCGGCTCTTCAATCGCCCGGCCGCGCTGCTCGCCGCCGCGTGGCTGGCCGTGGACCCCAACGCAATCATTTGGGGCGGACGAGCGCGCATGTATGCCCTGCTGCAATTGCTCGTCCTGCTGGCGGCCTACTTCCTCTACCGTGGCGTTGCCCACGAAAATCGCCTGCGCGACCGCATCGCCGCTATGATTCTGCTGACCGCGGCCCTTTTCACGCAACCGGAAGCCGCCTTGCTGCTCCCGGTGTTTGGCCTGATCGTGCTGTGGCAGCGCGGCTTGCGCGGGTCTCTGCAGCCGGCCGTCTGGTTCCCCTTCGGGATGCCCGCTGCCGGCCTGGCGATCCTCTACATGCTCAACAAGCTGGGTCAGCCGGGACATCTGGAAACGATTCAGAAATCGCGGCCCTATTTCCGGATGCCGGGGCACATCATGCGGGGCGTTGAGGTCTTCGCGCCCTCCTTCATGGCCTGGTGGCGGCTGCCGGCAACCTTGCTCTTCGTAGCCGGCCTCGTCTGGCTGGCAATTCGCGCAGTGCGCAGAGAACCCCTTTCCGGTAGCTGGCAGCCACTGCTCGCCACCTACATCGTATTCGTGCCCATCCTGCTGGTCCTCGTTTTCCTGGTAGGCCCGACCTGGCAGCGGGACCGCTACGCATTCATGCTGTGGCCGTTCTTCTATCTGGCCGCCGCGCAGGTGGCCTGGCATTTCGCCGGCCGCCGGTTCCGCGGCGACTGGCCCTGGTACGGCCTTGTCGCCTTGCTGACGGCGCTCACCCTGATAACCGGCTGGCCCACCGCATACGCGCAGGTCGAAGGCTACGACCTGGCCTTCGCCTACGTGCGCGACCACTGGCAGCCGGGCGATGCCATCGCTTCGCCGGTACCGGCCGCATCCATGCTCTACCTGGGCCAAAGCGATTACTTTGCCATCCAGCGGGCCTATCAAGAGTACGTCATGCCGCATGACGGACGAGAGGTGGATCGCTGGACGGATGCCCCGCCCCTCGTCACACCCGCCGATTGGGAAGCAGCTCTGCGCGACCACCATCGCCTCTGGTTTGTCGTGGACGGCTGGCGTTTGGAGACGCGCTATGATCTTGACGTCGCGCAACTCGTGCTGGCGCAAATGAGGGTAGCCTATTCAGGGCAAGGCACTGTGGCGTTCCTGGCAGAGGGCTACACGCCGCCGGCAACGCCCACCGTCGCCCGCACGCCCGGCGCGAACTTCGACGGCGAGCTTCGCTTGGCACGCTACGAGCGCTTTGCCGTCAGTCCAGAACCCGGCAGCACGCTGCGCCTCGCTCTGCACTGGCAAGCGCTGAACCCGGAAGAGCGGGCATACACGCTCTACCTGCACCTGCTCGACCGGGATGGCCGGATGGTCGCCCAAAGCGACGAACGGATTTTGGGCGGACGGTATCGCCCCCTCTTTTGGCCCAAGGACGCGCTCGTGCGCGATGTTCACACCCTGTCGCTCCCACCCGACCTGCCGGCCGGCCGCTATCGCCTGGTTGCCGGCCTCTACGATGGCACGCCGGATCACGCCCTCCGCGTGGCGGATGACCAGGGGCGTCCGGTGGCCGATACGGTCACGCTCGACTATCTGCAGATTGGCCCAGGCACAGCGGCCCTCCCGCAGACGCAGCTTGCGGCCCGCTTTGGCGACCAGCTTGCACTGCTCGGTTACGACCTGCAATCGGCCGAAGGACGCTGGTCGCTGACCTTGTATTGGCAGGCCACGCAGCCGGTGGAAAACGATTACACCGTGTTCGTACACCTGGTTGGGCCGGACGGACAGATTTGGGCACAGCACGACGCTGCCCCCGGCGGTGGCTTCTTCCCTACGTCGTTCTGGCAGCGCGGGGATACCGTGGCAGACACGCACGAGTTGACCTTGCGCGAGGGTGCGCCTGCCGGCGACTACCGTCTGCTCGTCGGCCTGTACCGGCCCGACAATGGCACGCGCCTGCCGGTTCAAACAGGTTCGGCCGGCCCGGCCGATCACCTTGTCCTGGCCAGCTTCCCGGTCAACACGGATTGAACGGGAG
>CAYWAK010000108.1:0-9299 GCA_964455755.1 uncultured Ardenticatenales bacterium
GGCTTGCTCGCAACGGATGTCGCCGTGGACGAGGCCTACACCAACCGGTTCGTAAAATAGGCGGGCGTGGGGCGCAGCCCGACCGCAGGTCTAGCGGTGGGCCTCACCCGCCTGCCGGGTTTTCCACGGAGCCTCTGCCAGACGGATATTGTGCGCCTTGGTCAGCCGGCAAGATTTTCTCCACGACGATTTCATGCTCCCAACTATCCCCAAAGTCGTATTTGTAGACGAATAGGCGTCTCCAGATTGGCGGCTTGCTGTGCCGAAGGGGGAATGCCTCGCCCTTGCTATACCTACCATGTGCGGACGTGAAATTGCCAGAGAAGCCGCGATGTGTTACAATGAAGGGGCGGCGCACACGCAATAGCTGCCGGTTTCAGGGGGCCAGGGGGGAACAGCACAAGAACGGGTGACGATCGCAGGAACATTAGACGATCAGAAGCCGTAGAGGGGGAGCCTTGACCGTCTCGTTTTTTTCTCTTCAAAATACCTCAAACTTCCGACGTATTCGGCTGGCTTGCTACATTTTCACGCTCTTTTTCCTTGTGCTGGGCTTCCGCGGCCTGTGGCGACTGCGGCCCGACATCGGGCAACCGTTCGGCGGGGTTCCAATTTCGTGGGACCGTTTGAATGGATTCAACGTCAACGTGGATGTTCCCTGGAACTGGCCCGGCCCGCAACACGGTTTGCGGGGCGGGGACAAGATATTGCGTATTGATGGCCAGGACCCCTATCGTTTCATGCAGCAAGGATTTGCCGGCAAAGCGTTGGGGGAAGATGTCACCTTCGCCGTGCAGCGTGATGACAAACAACTTCGCATATCTGTGCCGGTCGGCGCCTTTGCCTTCGAACGATTCGTCGAATTCTATGGCTTCTGGTTCCTGGCCGGCATAACCAGTTTGTTGTCCAGCTTCTTCCTCATACGAAACGCAACAGACGAAGCACGCATTGTTCTGGCTCTTGCCCTTCTGGCAGCGTCGGCCGGGTTTATGGGGCACGGCTACTCAGGGTGTATCAGCCATTTCTGTTTCACCTGGGATGCGCCCTCGTCGGTGACCTGGCATTATACCTATCCAGCGATGGGCGTGTTGCTGCTCCATTTTGCCCTCGTTTTTCCCCGGCCGTTCCGGTGGCTGGAAAATCGACCTCCGCTTCTCTTCTTGCTCTACGTTTGGGCGTTCGTTATTGGCACACTCTATTTGCTCAGCAATTGGTTTTTTGAGCCGGCCATGAACACTCTCGTCTTCAATTTGGTGTTGGGCACGCTGAGCGTGGGGGCAATTTCCGTCGTGGTGCGGCCTGGCTGGTCCTTTTTCCGTCCAGGACCAGAAGGTCGTGAGTGGACCCTGATGTTGGGCACGGTATGGGCGGTCGGTGTATTGCTCATGTTGGGCGTAGGCGTACTGCCCTTCGCCACGCATGGCACAACGATGATCCTCACCGAGGTTCTCTTGCCCCTGTGTATGATCTATCCCCTGATGCTCGTCTACGCGGCGTACAACGTGGACTTGATTGAGAGGTTGCATCGGCAAGTGCGGATCAAGAACCAATTTGCGGACGAGGTAAGCGAACTGCAGGGCATTCGGGAGCGAACGTTGCATGAGTTGGCGGACGAATTGCACGACACGATCGTCCCCGATTCGCGCGGCCTGCAATTGTGGATTCGGGCCCTCCGTCGTCGCTTGCAGCCCGATCTTGAGCCGCAAGATGCGGCCACGTTGGTACGCATTGAACAAACGCTGGACAAGACGTATAAAGATGCTCGTCGAATCATGGAGGGAGCAAAGCCGGTGGAGTTTGCCCGGGAAGGCTTGGTCCAGCCATTGAAACGGTTTATTGCCCAAGCCAACAAAGTGGGCTGGTGGGAATCAGAAATCGAGCTTGTCGCCGATGATGATGTGGACCTGGACCGCATTTCTCCGCAGGTTGCCGAAGACATCTATTGGGTCGTACGCACGGCGCTGAACAATTGCCGGGACCATGCGCAGGCCAATCATGTTTCTGTCCGCTTGCAGTTTCATGGGGATGCCTTGCTGGTGTCCGTCACCGACGATGGACACGGGTTCTCAGTCGCGGAGGCTCGCAAGCTGGAAGCGGACACATCTCGCCGGCACCTGGGGCTGCGAAACATGGAAATGCGGGCTGACCGAATCCACGCCGATTTGAATATCGCCAGCGATTCTCAGGGTACTACGATCCGACTTTTGATACCTTTGGAGGAATCTGACAATGCCGTTCTCAATCAGGATGATCATCGTTGAAGATAGCAAAACATTCGTAGAGGGGCTTCGTGCTGTACTGGAGGAGGAAGGTGGATTCGACATCGTGGCCACGGCGGACAACAAGGAAGACGGCCTGTTGTTGACTCGCAAGCACCAGCCCGATCTTGCCCTCGTTGATCTGCGGATCAAGGGCAGCAGCGGTCGTGCAAGTTCATCTGCACATCACAACGGAATCGACCTGATCGAGCTTCTGAGGGTACACGTGCCCGATACCAGCATTGTGGGCATCTCGTTTTCTCGTGACGTACATTGGTTGCGCGGAGCGATACGAGCCGGTGCGTCGGGGTTCATCAGCAAGGATTGGGACACCGAGGAAATCATTCGCGTTCTGCGAGCGGTGGCCACAGGAATGGTGGCCCTGACCCCCAGCCAACTTAGGTTGATTGCCGAACGGGGAGATTCCGATCCCTGGACATTGACTGCTCGTGAGATGGAGGTTCTCCCATACCTGGAACAAGGCCTGGGGAATCGCGAAATCGCGGAGGCGATGGGACTGGCTCATGGTACCATACGGAAACATGTGGAGGTAATTCGAGGAAAACTGGGAGCAAAAACGCGCGGTGAGGCTGTCGCAATTGCCCGCCGAAGGAAGATTATTTGAGGTCGCGCGGGCCTTTGCCCATCTGCTGGTGGCAGAAGTTACACTGCTCAAAGGCGACCGGGCGGGTGACATAGCTCTCTCGTTCTTCGCCCGGTTTGTGGGCCATGTGGCAACGCACACAGAGGATTTCTGGGGCTTCCTCGTCGTACAGTTTGTTGTGGAAGTGGTTTTCAAAGCCTTCGCGCGTCACCGAGTCGGCGTGGCACTTGGTGCAGGCTGAATCAGGCAACGGCGACATGGGCATGGCTGGCTGCTGGAAGCGATTCGTGGCGAATTTCGCCGCATCCAACAGGGCCAGAGCCAACGCCTGCCCGCGCCCCAACGCCCCCTCGCCGCCGTGACAGTCTATGCAGTGCACAGGCTTCGTGACCACGGCGTGAAAGGAAGCCAGGTCCGCGCCCGGCGGCTGGGTGCGCGTTGCCCCGGCGCGCGCGACGTACGTCGACTCCGGCTCTGTGTGGCAGGACGCACAGAAGGCATCGTCCTGTTCCACGTATGTCGCTCCGGCAATTCCCCCCGCAGCCAGCAGAAGCAAGGCGACAAGGACAATGCCGGCGGTAGTCAATCTTTTCCGGGACATGCTATCCTTCTCGAATGTTGACCGTCACCGTGTGAATACGGTCGGTGCCGTCGGGGTATGTGCCTCCCAGGATGCTCCGGCCCACCTCATTCTGGGTAAAGCCGCTGTTGTCCGTCGCGCGTACTTGAATGACGTATGACCCGGATTCGGTAGGCATCCAATCGAATGACCATTCAGTCCAGACGTATGGGGTCACCGGGGCCGGCCCGCGCAAAAGCTTTGCCTCGGACCAATTCTGGCCGTTGTCGGTGCTGACTTCTATGCGCGCAATGCCCTCCTTTCCGGAAAAGGCCGTTCCGCGAATGGAGAGGGGCTTTAGCGGCAGGAGCTGGTGCCCGCCCATCGGCTCCCTGATTTGCGAATTCGTCTTGATCTTCGCGTCATTCGACCACCCTTGCAGCTCCCAGTATCCTCTCTTGGGTTCGGTGAGCAATTCCATTTTCGTGACCCAGCGTGGCTGCTTCATGCCAAAGCGACCGGGCCAGAGACAGCGGAGGGGAAAGCCGTGAGCTCGTGGCAGGGGAACACCGTTCATGGACCAGACGAGCAAGGCATGTTCGTCGCCGGCCAGCTCCAGGGGGATGCTGCTGAAAAAGCCGTCGGCGCTGTTCACCAGCAATTCGACCGCGTCGGCCGAAACGCCGGCCATTGCCAGGACGTCGCGCATGCGCACCCCTTCCCAGACGGCGTTGCCGATGAGCTTACCCCCGACCGGGTTGCTGATGCATTCCAGGGTGCGCATTTCTGTGACGTGGGGCAGTGCTTGCAGGTCGTCCATGGTCAGGCTGAGGGGGGTCTCGATTGCGCCGGTGAGGTCCAGTTGCCAAGAGGAGAGGTCAATCTGGGGATGGCCGGCGCCAATATCCACCACATAAAACATCTCGTTCGGTGTGGTGCTGATCTTTCCCAGGTCGGGTGGTTGGACAGCGGGCGTTGGCGTTCCCGCTGAAGGTCTGGCAGCACCTGCAGGCGTGATGCCGGCCGGCGGCAGAGTCGCGGAGGGGGATGGGGCAGCCGAGGGCAAACCGCGCCGGGCACAGGCGGTCAGGAAGGCGCCAATCGCGCTGCCGGCGACCCAGCGTAGGAAATCTCTTCGAGCAATCATGCGCATGGTGCGTACCTCCTATCAGAAAAGCGATCAGCGGCCAGACTGGCGCGGGTTGCGAAATGCGCCAGTCTGGCTGCTGCCTGTTGATTGCTCCTGCCGGCTGTTTATTGCTGTTTGCGGATGTGGTTGAGCAGCCCTCCATCCAGCATGATGCTAATCTGCCGGGGTGTAAGGGTGTGCTGCAGTGGAATCTCGATGTTCTTCGTCTTGTTGTACAGCGTCACAGCGGTGCCAGACTGAATTGCCTGGCGAGCGTCTCGAATCTCCAGTTGGTCTCCCTGGTCAACCCTGTCGTAGTCATCCGGGTTGACGAAGACGAGAGGCAGGATACCAAAGTTGATCAGGTTGTTCCAATGGATGCGGGCGAAGGACTTGGCGACGACCGCCTTGAGGCCCAGATACATGGGGGCCAGCGCGGCATGTTCACGGCTGGAACCCTGACCGTAGTTTTCCCCGCCGACGATGAAGCCGCCGCCCTTCTCTTTGGCGCGTTGCGCGAAGGTCGGATCCACCTGAAAATAGACATACTCAGCGATGGCCGGGATGTTGGAACGAAGCGGCAAAATCTTCGCGCCGGCCGGCATGATGTGATCCGTGGTGATGTTGTCCTCCACTTTGAGCAGGTTCTCGCCGCTCATCGTGTCGGGCATGTCGTCGCCAATCGGTACCGGCTTGATATTTGGGCCGCGAACCACCTCTACGGTTGTGCCGTCTTCGGGCGGCTGAACCACCATGTTGTCATTCACGATGAATGTCTCGGGCAATGTTACCTGCGGGTATTCCCCGAAATCGCGCGGGTCTGTGATCACCCCGGTAATGGCCGATACCGAAGCGACCTCCGGGCTGCAAAGGTACGATTGGTCGCCTGGCGTGCCGGTGCGTTCGGAAAAGTTCCGGTTGAAGGTGCGCAAGGTAATCGTTCCCGTTGGCGGCGATTGGCCCATGCCGATGCACGGCCCACAGCCCGATTCCAAAACTCGCGCGCCGGCCTGAATGAAATCTGTGAGCGTGCCGTTCTCGGCGATCATCGTATAGACCTGCTTGGAGCCGGGCGAAAGGGTCATGCTGACGCCGGGGTTGACGGTTCGTCCCCGCACGACCGAGGCCGCATGCATGAGATCGAGATAGCTGGAGTTCGTGCAGCTTCCGACGCAGGCCTGAGCAATCTTCAATCCGGCCACCTCGCGAACGGGCACGACCCGGTCGGGCATGGATGGCTGGGCGATCATCGGTTCCAGCTCGTCCAGGTTGATCTCCATGGTCTCGTCGTAGCTCGCGCCGGGGTCTGCAGTCAGCTCTGCCCAACTCTCCTCGCGTCCCTGGGCCTTCAGGTAGCGCAGGGTTTGTTCGTCGCTGGGGAAGACAGAGGTTGTCGCGCCCAGTTCCGCACCCATGTTGGTGATCGTGCCTCGTTCGGGCACGGTCAAAGAGGCCACGCCCGGCCCAAAGTATTCGACGATTTTGCCCACGCCCCCTTTCACGGAAAGTCTGCGCAGAATCTCCAGGATGACGTCCTTGGCCGTTACCCAGGGCTGCAGTGTTCCCGTGAGGTGAATGCCCAGGACCTTGGGCATGGGGACATAGAAGGCACCCCCGCTCATGGCCACGGCGACGTCCAGGCCGCCGGCCCCAATGGCGATCATGCCCATGCCGCCGCCGGTTGGTGTGTGGCTGTCGGAACCGAGCAACGTCTGGCCCGGCACAGCGAATCGCTCCAGGTGTACTTGGTGACAGATTCCGTTGCCGGGACGGGAAAAGTATGCGCCAAATTTCGCGGCGATGCTCTGCAAGAAACGGTGGTCGTCGGCATTCTCGAAACCGGTCTGCAGCATGTTGTGGTCAATGTAACTGACCGATCGCTTTGTCCGGACGCGAGGTATGCCCATCGCTTCGAATTGGAGATAGGCCATGGTGCCGGTCGCATCCTGCGTCAGGGTTTGGTCAATGCGGATACCGATCTCAGTGCCCTGTTTCAATTCGCCATCCACGAGATGGTCCTGCAATATCTTGTAGGTTACGTTCTGTCCCATAAAAGTTCCTCCAAATATTGTCTGCACCAGACAGACCCTGCGCCTGCCGGCATTGAAAACTACATGGTGGTCTGGGCCACCGCAATCGTCTGCATCTGACGGCAAATCATGACCACCGTGGCCCGTCTGATATTATAGCGCAGAATGGACGAGAAGTGAAATCGGGAGGAGGGGAGGTTGGGGTGGCGGCGGAAACCTTACCAGTTGGCTCTGAACCAAACCTGAAAAAATCGCGCCGCGGCGACGGGGTCAGCCGGCGTACGTGGGGTTGGCCGGGGGAGCGGCGATTTGGGGTGAGGGGCTTGCCGGCGCGATGTGTGTTGTGACCGGTGCGGGTGCCGGGGCGGAGTCCGCGCTCGGCGGCGTGTACTCCGGCACGAGCCGGCGCAATTGTTGCCGCACAGCGGACTCCTCGCCGGTACGGGCCAGGCGTAACAGCAGGTCCATCTCAGAAGGTAGGTCAACGAGAGGAGGAGCACAACCGTTCGCGGCCACGAAGATCTGCTCGTGGCGCGTGCGCCGGTACGCTTCTCCCTCGATGAATAGCTCCTCGAAAAGTTTTTCGCCTGGGCGCAGGCCGGTGAATGTGATCTTAACGTCCCGATCCGGTTCAAAGCCGGAGAGGGTGATCAAGTCGCGGGCCAGGTCGGCAATGCGCACAGGTTCGCCCATGTCCAGGACGAAGACTTCGCCCCCCTTGCCCAGCGCCGCGGCCTGCATGACCAACTGGACGGCCTCCGGGATGGTCATGAAGTAGCGCCTTACGTCGGGATGGGTCACGGTGACCGGCCCGCCACGGGCGATCTGCTTCTGGAAGGTGGGGATTACGCTTCCACGGCTGCCCAGCACATTGCCAAAGCGCACAGCGACGAAGACCCGCCCATTTTCCCGGGCCGCACTCTGGACGATCATTTCGGCCACCCGCTTGGTGGTGCCCATGATGCTGGTGGGATTGACCGCCTTGTCGGTGGAGATCAACACAAAACGTTGTACGCCGTGCGCGGCGGCCGCTTCGACCAGATTGCGGGTGCCCAGTACGTTGTTTGTGACAGCATCCTCGACGTTCTCTTCCATCAACGGCACATGCTTGTGGGCGGCGGCGTGGAAGACGATCTGGGGCCGGTGCCGGTGCAGAATCACCCCCAGTCGCCGGCGATCGCGGATATCGGCCACAACGGCATGGCAAGCCAGTTGCGGGTAGTCTCGTCGCAGCTCCCCGCTGATCTGGAACAGGCTGTTTTCGCCATGCCCCAGCAGCACAAGCTCACCTGCTCCATGGTGTGCGGCTTGGCGACAGATTTCGGACCCGATGGACCCGCCGGCTCCGGTCACCAGCACCCGCGCGCCCTTAATCATCTCCGCCACGCCATCTTCGTCTACACGCACGGGGTCACGTCGCAGGAGGTCGTCAATGCGTACCTCGCGGATTTGGCGCACGCCGACCTGGCCGGAAAGCAGCTCGTAGATGCCGGGAATTGTACGCACAGCGATGGCGGCTTGTTCGCAAATCTGCACAATCTCCCGGATCGTGTCGCCCGGTGCGGTAGGCATGGCAATGATCACTTCCGATACGCGGTATTCGCGTACCAGTTTGGGGATGTCCTTGCGGCCCCCCAGTACGGTGACGCCGTGGATGTGGGTGCCCTGTTTGTCTGCGTTGTCGTCCACAAAGCCGGCGGGGATCATGCCCAATTGGGGGTTGGTTTGCATCTCCTTGACGATCATGCAGCCGGCATCCCCGGCTCCGATGACGAGCACCCGTTTTACTGGCCCCTTACGCTGCTTGCGCCGCCGGCGTTGCTGTTCCCGCTCGATCAAACGGACAGCGAACCGGGGGCCACCCACGGCTACCAGGGCCAGCAACCAGTCAATCAGTACCACCGAGCGGGGGAAGGAACGTATGCTCGCCCAGGGCAGGAGCAGGGCAAAGAGAATTGCAGCCCCGACGACTGAAGCCAGGGTCACGCTGCCGGCCACCAGGGCCAGCTCGTCCACGCTGGCGTAGCGCCAGTAGCGCCGGTAGAGTCCCAGCAGCGCACCGGTGATGACCTGCACCGGTACGATCAGGGCCATGAAGGCCAAAAGTGCTGTTCCCTGGCGTTGAAATGAGACCGTGTCCAGACGCAGGGCAAAGGCCAGCACGGCTGCTGCCGGAAGGAGTAGCAAATCTACGAGGAAAAAATGTCGATTACGCATTTTGAAACCTCAGTTGTGGGTTAAGGGATAAAGGGTATCATTTTGGGCTGTCAGGTAGCGATGGATCTGCCGCTCTTCATTGCTCCGGCCAAAGCCGGACTTAGGCGTCTCCAAGCCAACCTGGACGTTTACCGGTATGTTGGGACGGGAAGGCCCATCGGTGTAGAGCCCGGCATACGGCTCTTCATCTATACGCGCAAAGAATTCGCCGTAGAAGGTTCCTGCTATTCATGACAAGTCGCCCTATTATAGCATACTTTCTTGAAATTGAGAAAAAGACAGTCATCGAATGAATTCGACGGCTGTCATCACAAACCTGCTGGGAGGAAGCAGGTTGATCGCTTGGCAACGCGCCTGGGCACGTTTTGGGTGGCAGACCGCGAGCTGCCTTTGCCTTGCTCAGAGTCATCGAATGAATTCGACGGCTGTCATCACAAACCTGCTGGGAGGAAGCAGGTTGATCGCCCGGCAACGCGCCTGGGCGCGTTTTGGGTGGCAGACC
>CAYWAK010000109.1:0-9254 GCA_964455755.1 uncultured Ardenticatenales bacterium
CGGTGGAACCCATCTCCGTAGAGGCGCCCACGCCGATGCCAAACGGCGGGTTCGGCGAGGTCACGGTGCCAAAGCCGGGCGCGCCGTTGCCGGTGGCAACGAGTACGCTCAGACTCGGATTGAGGGCCTGGTTGAGATCGATTAAGCGTGAATCGTCATCCCAACCGTCGTTGTCCGCACCTGAATTTCCCCAACTGTTGTTGATCAGTTGGATATCATCATCCGTGCCGGGCACGCCATCGTAACCGAGGGCAGAATACATGAAGCCGTCCTCTACGAAGAACGAGGTATAAAAATCGCCGTTGCTGGTCAGGCCAACGTCCTTGCCGGCGCCAAGGACCAGTCCGGTGCCCGGCGTGCCATCGCCGGCCGGCTTGTAGCTGGGCGCGCCGCCGTCAATGACGCCTTGGCCCACTATATTCGAAGCGACCAGTTGGCCATGGTCGCTGCCTACAACGGTATCATTCAGCGAGAAAGCGACCAGAGAGCCGTTGTCCGGCTCGCCAAAGTCCTGCGCGTTGTTGCCGGCGGTGCCCAGCCCCCACATCCAGTCCAGCGTGGGGATGGGGTTGACGCCGTCGGCGATGAAGTAGACCAGCCCGCCGGAGACGTCGGCATAGCTGTCGCCGTCCATGTCGGCACAGGCGGTGGGATCTGCCTTGGTGGCGGTCGGGTCGTCGGTGAAGTCGTAGTTGTCGTTCAGGTCAACGTACACGGTGTCGTACACGCCGGCTGTGTTTTCGTCCACTACTAGGACGGCCACCCGCTCGCCATACCACCAATACTGCAGCGCTTTGTCGGGATGGCTGCCGATATGGTAGGTGCCACTCTGGCTGGTGGCCGGCAGGGTGTAGGTATATGTTTCGGTAGCACCGATCGGCTGGTAGAGGCAGTCGGCGCCGGATGTGCAGGTGGCGCTGGTATCGGCGTAGTCAGACAGGCCCTCTGCTACACCGGTGTCGCCCAGGTAGCTGGTCAGGGCCCAGAAGTAGGACGAACGGCTGTCGAACATCTCTGGCCAGCCGTTGTAAGCCGAAGCGGTGTCGCTAATCACGGCCCAGGTGCCCTGCAAGTCCGGGTGGCAGAAGTCAACACCGGAGTCGTTGACCATGGCCTTGACGCCGGCACCGGTGAAGCCGTTGGCCCAGGCGGCGGCCGATTTGTGATTGTCGAGTACGTCGAACCAGCCGGTAATGCCGACGTTGCCGCTGCGGGCCGGGACTCCCTGAATGGCGCTATAATTCGCGCGCACACTGGCCAGCCGCTGCTGAATCTTTTCGGCGTTGACCGGCTGGCGCTCCTCGATCGGGTCGGGCGGAGTAAAGGGGTTCTCGGCATGCCGAATGGTGCTCACACCGTCCACGGAGGCCAGTTTCATAAGGTTGCCGGCGCGGACGCCGCCAATCACGGCCTGGCGGCCATCAGGGCCTACGTAGGGCCGGGTCAGCGACCAGGTCATGTAGGGGCTGACGTCGGTGCCGGCGCGGACATGGAGGACGACCTTTATTTCGTCGTCGGCCGCCGCGGCCTTGGCCGAATCGCGTAGGGCTGGCTGCACTTTATGGGCAGCATTGTCAGATTTCGAGCTGATTTTCAGGGGGGTCTTGCTCCCATCGGGGCCAGCAGCCGTGGCCGTAGAGCCTAAATTGACCGTTGGCAACAACAGGGCCATAAACAATACAACTGCCAGTAGCTTCCAAATATGTTTCTTCATGATGAGTCTTTTTCCTCCTAGGTCTACTTTCATCCTCGAAAATAGGTAACGGGGAACTATGCCAAATGGGCCTGCGGTTCGTCCTTGAAACCACCTCCTCTCTAACTACAGAAAACGCTGTGATCAAGTGTTTGGGCTGACGATGAAGCAAGGTGCACAAGAAATCGGAATCCTGCTACAACAGAAAAATGCAGGCAATACAAAAGGAGCCGCAACGGAGTGTTCCAGTAATGAGCCTTCCGAAACAGCATTATGCGCCTTCATCAGAATATTTGTGTGGTCGAGGCCGTCATGGGGATCAAGGCTCTATTCCACATTGAACGAGCAAATCGCCGGTAACAATTGGATTTTGCCGGCATGTTACAACCAGTATCCAAGTACACCCTCATTATATCGTTTTTGGTGGAATTTGTCAATAGGCCTACAAACAATTTGGGCCGGTGCGCGCACATCCGCTCCGGCCACTTATGAATTCGCCGTAAGCCCAAATCAACAAGGTCTCCACCGGCGCATCAAGCAGAGCCGCCGCCGGATAGTCCACGCGAGGCAGGTTTGCGCAGCGAACTTCCCACAGCAAGTCTTCATCCAGTCGCTCGAGATTAAGCCGGATAGCGACCGGGCGGTACAACCCATGGGCATAGTCTTGCAAATCATAGTAGATTTCGATACGCCGGAACACGCCTTCGGCCATGCTACCCTGTGTATGGCCGGCAAAATGAATACGCAGGGTGCCATCCAGAGGCCAGTAGGCCAGGTTGGTTACCAATTGTGCCATGTTCCTGTTCCTTTCTGCGTACCCGTTGACCGCGTGCCTGGTGACGCCGGACTGTCGTCTGCCGCAAGCCAGGCAGGGTTTGCCCTTCCCAACGCGAAACGATGATGGCCACCC
Source organism: uncultured Ardenticatenales bacterium (assembly GCA_964455755.1). Taxonomy (GTDB): domain Bacteria; phylum Chloroflexota; class Anaerolineae; order Ardenticatenales; family JAADHH01; genus JAADHH01. The sequence goes on from CAYWAK010000109.1 coordinate 2,604, forward strand.
CCGCATAGGCCATAGCATTGCAAAATTGCACATGCTATGTTATACTCGTCATCATTCGCTATCTACCTGGGGAAGGACAATGCGAGTACTGCAACATTCTGGATTTTCTATGGAAAAGTCTCTCTGGCGTACGCGCTGGCTCTATCTTATTGGATCAGCGCTCATCAGTATCGTCATGGGCGCTCGTAGCTGGAATCACCCTTCATTTCTCGTCCTGGTCTTCGCTGGCATTGCGAATCTGGCACTTCTGCCACTGCTGGCCAGAGAGCGACGTGGCCGCGACACCACTCCCCTCCAAGTGGCCGGCTGGGGCTTGGACATCGCCATCCCGCTGGCCTGGTCGGTCACGTTACCCTTACCAACGGAGCAGTGGAGCATTTGGATACTCCTTTACCCGGTATGGACCACATCGCTGCGCAGCGATTGGTTCTGGGGCCTATTGCTGGCCGGCGGCTTGCTCTCCGGCTACAGCTTGCAACATCTGGCCCTGGCCGCAGAGATCCCCACGAATCTACACGGATTGACAATCTTTCTGAAGAGTCAATCGGCCATGCTCTTTGAGTTGGCACTCGTCTCCGCACTTGCGGCAATCTTTGCCCAAGTCTCCCGCCAAACGTTTGGCGCGGAGGACACCGACACACGCGCGTCGCTGGAGCGCGACCGGCGAGAAGCGCACGCACTGCGCGACATCTCCAAGGCAATGGCCACCAGCGATAGCTACCATCTCCAACTCCATGCCCTTGCCGAAACGACGCGCCACTTCTTGGGAGACGAGAAATGGGTCAGCCTCCTCCTCCTTTTTGGCGACGACGAAGATCGCAGTGAACTGCGCGTTGTCACCGGATCCAGCTACCGTCGCGAAGACGAAAACGTGCGGCTTTCATCGGACTCGGGGGTTCTTCGACAAGCCATTCTGGAGGGAGAGCCTATCATCAGCACGGTTCCTGACGATTCGCTTAAACCGCTCGTTACCTTGGCGGGCATGAACGCTATCATCCTCCTTCCCCTCCAGAGCGGGCTGGACGAATATGGAATTCTGGTCTTGGCCTCGCGGAACAAAGTCTCTGTCGACCAAGAGACACTCGCTTTCCTAAAAACATTGTGCCAGATGAGTTCTCTCACGCTACACAACGTACAGTTGCACCAAGACTTGCAGAAGATACACGATGGCGCCATCAGCGACGGCGAAGTATCCCGCCGACAATTGGCGCGCAACCTTCACGATGGACCGGTGCAGACGGTTGCCGCCATGTCGATGCAAATCGAATATATCAAAGCCCTGTTGCAACGGATACCGGCCCAGGTACCTGGCGAGCTGGATGAGTTGTATGAGATGTCCAGGAAGGCTTCCCACAGTATGCGCACCCTGCTCTTCACGCTCCGTCCGGTGGTATTGGAAACCGAGGGACTGTCGGCTGCCTTGGCCCAACTTGTCGGCCGGCTGCGAGAGGACAGCAATCTGGACATCCACTTTGTGGATCACGCCGGAGATGTGCGGCTGCGCGCAGAAGCAGAAGAAACGGCGTTTGCCATCCTGGAAGAAGCGATCAATAACGCCAAAAAGTATGCGTCGCATGCCAGAATTGACGTGCGCCTGCTGGTTGACGGTGAATTTCTTGTCGCGCAAGTGGAAGACAATGGTCCCGGCTTTGATGTGGCAGCTACGCTTGAGAATTACCATGAACGGGCCAGTTTGGGCATGCTCAACATGAAGGAACGCGCCGCGCTCATCGAAGCGAACTGGACCATCGATTCGTCTCCGGGCGAAGGGACCTTGATTTCGTTGGCCATTCCCATCACCTCCCACCACAGAGCCGGCGATGATTCCGGCGACCATGAGTGACATACGCCTGACTCTTTGGGGCTGGATCGGTCTAAGCTTCACGGCGCATGTGGTCATGCGCATGCTGGTCTGGTACTACCGGCAACCTCGTCCGAGCAAAGCGGGACAATGGGTCAAGCGCTTCAGGAGCTGGACCGGCACGCCATTCTTGATTTCGTTCGTCCGGGTGGGATATTTCGTACTCTTGCCCTACCTGCTCCTGCTGCGTGGCGTCACCAGTTCCCGCTGGATGGGCGTGAGCGACCTGGATTGGCCGCGCGGTTTGGGCATTGGTATACCCATCGCGTTGGCGGCGGCGGCGCTCCTCGTCGCGGCCGCATGGCGTTACCAACACCTCACGCACAACGGCACTTTTCTACCAAGAAGTGCCTTTGTCGTCCAGCCTTGGGGCTGGGCCACCATTTTGCCCGGCGTCATTTTTTCCGAAGTCCACTGGGCCTTCTACCGCTCCGGAACACTGGCCCTGGGCTGGGGACGCTACGCCGGAAGTTTTGCTTCTCTGGCCATCATTCTTCTGGAACAGGCTCTCGACCCCACGGTTGCAAACGGGGTGCAGGAACCTCGCGCAAGCCTCAATGCGCTGATGCCCGGCGTCTTCGCCTTGTTGAGCGCGATTTGGTTCTATTTCACGGCCAATCTCTGGCTGACCATCGCCTTGCATTGGGCCGTGGAATGGGCCACCTTGCGAGTTGTCGCCCGCACATCGCCCGTTTCTGAACCGGAGGGCTTTCCTTTTGCACAACCATCCGCCGGAACATGAATGAATGCGGCCCCTTCGGCTTTGTCCAGACGACGGCGCAAGCCAGCTTGCATTGTCTTGGTGTACCTGTGGGAACGAATACCCAAGAGCCGCTCTTCCCAGACAAATGCCGAGTCGTGCACGGTTTTCTCGGCGTCTCGGCGGTGGAAAAAAACAACCAACGTAATTGCGCCGTGCTGAACCAGGTTGTTCGGCTACCCAGGTGTAGAGACCGGCGATAAACAAGGACATTGCGCAAGACCTTGACGACCTCTGCACCGATTCTCCGGTTTGCACGAGACCGCGATTTAGAGTATACTTGTGGCAATGATTTGCTTGCGACAAGGTATTCTCCCATGAACGTACGCATCGGCTCATCACAACTGGAACTCGTGGAAGGCGACATCACCCAGCAGGAGGTGGACGCCATCGTCAACGCGGCAAACACATCGCTGTTGGGCGGCGGCGGTGTGGACGGCGCGATCCACCGCGCAGCCGGGCCGGCATTGCTGGCCGCGTGTCGCAAGTTGGGCGGCTGCCCAACCGGCGAAGCGCACATCACCGGCGGCGGGCGTCTGGCGGCCCGCTACGTCATCCACGCGGTTGGGCCGGTCTATCGCGGCGGAACCCAGGGGGAAGCGGAACTCCTCGCCGGCGCCTACCGGCACAGCCTGGAGCTCGCCGAGCAGCACGGGCTGCGGAGCATCGCCTTCCCCGCAATCAGCACCGGCGCGTACGGCTACCCAAAAGAGGAAGCGGCCCACATCGCCCTCTCCACGATCCGCGACTATCTGCGCACCCATCCGCAGATTGAAATTGAACTGGTACGCATGGTTCTCTTTGAGCCGGCGACCTTTCGCATCTTTGCGGACGTTTTGACGGCGCTGATGTCACAAGAAACGCAATGACTCGCAATTGATTGTTCAAGGAGGAATTCAGTGAAACGTTCCCTAACCATAACCTATTTTCTCGTTGCCCTTATCTTGCTGGCGGTTGGCTGTACCCCTGGGACCACGGAGACGCCACCCCCCGTTCCCGTCGCGCACCTGAAGGTCTCTTCCTTACCCTACCTGAGCTGGGGTCCCCTCTACATCGCGGAGGAAGAGGGCTTCTTTGCCAGGCAAAATATCGAGATCGAGTGGGTAAAGATGGGAACCACGGAGGAATACATCCCGCTCCTCGCCGGCGGGGACATTGATGTCGGCGCCGGCGGTGTGGGCATCGGCTTTCTGAACGCGGTGGCAGAGGGCATCCCCATCAAGGCCGTGGCCGGCAAAGGTCACCTGAAAAAAGGAGAGTGCTCCTCGATGGGAGTTGTGGCCCGGAAAGCACTCTACGAATCGGGTGAGCTGGATACAGTCGCAGAATTGAAGGGACACAAAGTCGCCACGTCTGCTGTGTCCACCCTTTTTGGCTATTTGCTGGATCGCACGCTGGCCTCAGCGAGCCTCGGGCTTGAGGATGTGGAGATCGTCAAGCTGCCCATTCCAGCTACGTTCGGGGCATACAAGCAAGGCTCGATTGATGCGTCCATCGGCGCCGAGCCGATTCCCACGCGCATGGAAATCGCCGGGCTGGCACACCGTCTGGCTGCCTTTGAAGACACAGCCCCCGCTTTCCAGTATGCGTTTATCGTATTTGGACCAAACTTGCTGGAGAAAGACCCTGCGCTGGGACAGCGGTTCTTGACCGCCTATCTGCAAGGGATCGCACAGTTCAACGAGGGGAAGACAGCGCGAAATTTGGAAATTCTGTCGGCGCAGACCGGACAAGACGCGGCAGTGCTCGAGCGTGTCTGTTGGCCGGCCATCTATGCCGATGGGCACGTAGATATGGCCGGGACGATGGACTTCCAGCAATGGGCCCAGAAACGCGGATTCTTTTCGGGCAACGCAGCCGAAGCCGATCTGTTTGATTCAACATTGCTTGACGCAGCCCATCAGGCCCAGTAATAACAAGGGGGCCTGACCTTGCCAGGCCAAATGATTGCTTGCGGACGCGAGGCAGAAGATCGTTCAGGCGGTGGGGCTCGCCGAGATTTGCCGCAGAGATGCCGAGTCCACAGCAATCACCGCGCATAACTCGGCGCTCTCCGCGTCTCTGCGGTGAGGTGAGAAAAACGACAAACGTATTTGCGCCGGGCTGTACGATAGAATCAGAGGAGGCGCGGCCATGTCGCCGGTGATGACTGGCCCGACGATTGACTTTTTCAGCCATAGCGTTGCGCAGACCCGCCGATTTGGTTTTCGGTTGGGGCAATTCGCCCAGCCCGGCGACGTGTTTTGCCTGGAAGGCCCGCTCGGGTCCGGAAAGACGCTGCTAACGCAGGGGATCGGGCAAGGTCTCGATATTCGCAGCGCAATCACCAGCCCGACCTTCACGCTGATCCACGAATACCGGGAAGGGCGCATCCCACTTTACCACATTGATCTCTATCGCCTGCGCAGCGAGCAGGAAATATGGGATCTGGGCTTGCTGGATTACTTGGAAAGCGGCGGACTCTCGGTGGTAGAGTGGGCAGACAAGGCACCGCGCGTGATGCCCGAGCGGCGTCTGTGGATCACGCTGCGGCATCTCGGCGCCACAAAGCGGGGCATTCTGATGCAGGCGAAAGGGGCCCGGTACATCGCCCTGTTGACCAGTTTTCGGCGCGACGCCTTTGGAGGATGAACAACTGAGCCATGTTACTGGCAATTGATACGGCCACACAACTCCTCAGCCTGGCCCTGTACGACGGCCTGATGGTGCTGGCCGAGAAATCGTGGTGGGCCGGTCGCCACCACACCGTGGAATTGATGCCCAATCTGGTCCAACTACTGGACCAGGCGGGTGCCGGCCACACGGATATTCAGGCGCTGGCCGTTGCTCGCGGCCCCGGCTCGTTTACGGGACTGCGCATCGGGATCAGCACAGCAAAGGGGCTCGCCGCTGCTCTGGGCATCCCCGTCGTGGCCATCCCCACGTTGAGCATTCTGGCCTACCCCCATTTTGATCAGCCTTTGCCCATCTGCCCGGTGATCCAGGCCGGTCGAGGCCGTTTGTGCTTTGCGACGTTTCACCAGGTCATCGGCCAGTGGCGGCAAACGAGCGACTTCCAGCTTGCCGTGCCGGCACACCTGGCCCAGCAGGTTCGTGAACGGACACTGTTTTGCGGAGAATTGGACCAGCCTACGATTGAAGCGTTGCAGAAGGAAGGCAGAGGAAGGGCGGTCATCGTCCGTCCGGCCGCCTCGCTGCGCCGAGCCGGCTATCTGGCCGAGCTTGCCTGGGACCGTTGGAAAAAGGGCGATACCGACAAGCTGGCCACGCTATCTCCCATCTACGTTCAGTTGCGTCGGAAATAACGTGGACGATCATCAGACGATTGTCGTTGAACCCATGACACTCGCGGATGTGGACAAGATCATGGAGATCGAGCGAGCTTCGTTCCGCTCGGTATGGCCGGCCAGCGCTTACCGCTACGAGTTGCTGCACAATACGATGGCCCACTATTACGTGGCACGCGTTCGGGAACAAGGGGTGCAAAAAGCGATGGAGAAGCCGGCGGCATGGTTCCGGCGGTCAAATCCGCAAGAGTCAGCATCACGACTGGCAGGATACGGCGGATTCTGGCTGATGGGTGACGAAGCCCACGTCAGCACGATCGCCATACACCCTGCCTACCGTCGTCGCGGCTTCGCCAGAAAGCTGATGTTGCACATGCTGGATGAGGCCATTCGCCTTGGCGCACACCTGGTCACCCTGGAAGTGCGCGTATCGAACATTGCCGCGCAACAGTTGTACGCAGAGCTGGGCTTTGTCGTGGTGGGCCGGCGCAAGCATTACTACCCGGACAATCGAGAAGACGCCCTCATCATGACCGTAGAAGGGGTGGAGACATCAGCGTATGCCGAAAAGTTAGCGAAGAGGAAAGAGAAGTAAAGAACTGGACACTGGCGTTTCTCGTTCTTGCCACGAATTCTCACAGATTTTCATGGAAGACTCCACACGGAAGAATGCCGTGACAAGCTGCAAATATCACTTTTGCCAGACTCCAGTAAAGAGTTCAACTTCTAACGACCAAGCTCAC
>CAYWAK010000110.1:0-9252 GCA_964455755.1 uncultured Ardenticatenales bacterium
CTTTTACTGCAACGCATGCTCAAATCTGAATTTCAACCAAACAAGATACACTACCGACCAAAGGGGTTTGTTCCTCTCAGGGGGCTGCAGGAATGCCTCGCCCTTACTCTCCACAGTTTTGCGCTATACCCGAAGAGGCGCGCACGCCGCCACCAACCTTTTGCAAAAAGAGGAGAAAAGCAGTAAAATACGTGCAGGAGAAAACGCTTCACTAGCAGACTGTCGGAAAATCTGTGTCTATCCTGCAAATCTGTATCCCATTATTCTTTCTCCGACAAGCTGCCAGGCGAGACAAGGAGGTACTCGATGGCTGATCGTCCGCAAGTCGTATATGTTTGTGCGCACTGCTTGAAAGTTGCTGTGGCGCAAGAAATCTGTCATGACGAGGAGATGTTGGAATGTGAATGTGGGTCGCCGGGTGACGAGCGCTCTCGGCCAATCACCGTGCAGGGCCGGCTCGTGACCCGTGCGCCGCGCTGGTGGGTCGAAACTTGCTGTGCTCGGGCCCAAACTAACTTGCAATGAGGAGTGTTCCATGAAAGACATTGAAAACGTGATCATTATTGGTTCTGGCCCGGCCGGCCTTACGGCCGCCATCTACACCGCCCGTGCCCAATTGGAACCCTTGCTGATTACTGGTCAGGAAATTGGTGGACAAGTTTCCATCACCAGTGAGGTCGAGAATTACCCCGGCTTCCCGGAGGGATTAACCGGGCCCGACCTCGTTCAAAACTTTCAGAAGCAGGCCGAACGGTTCGGCACGCGGCTGGAGATTGACGAGGTGACGGAGGTTGACTTTCAGCAAGAGCCGTTTCGGCTGACGACGTATGGCGGGCAATTCCTGGCGAAAGCGGTGATCATCGCCACCGGCGCTTCTCCGCGCCGCCTGGGCGTGCCCGGAGAATCAGAGCTCACCGGCAAGGGCGTTTCGTATTGTGCCACCTGCGACGGTTTCTTCTTCCGCCAGAAAGAGTTGGTAGTTGTAGGCGGCGGGGACAGCGCGCTCGAAGAGGCCCTCTTCTTGACCCGTTTCGCTTCTCGCGTGCACGTCGTGCACCGGCGTGACCAATTGCGTGCAGGTCAAACGCTCCAGCGGCGTGCGCGCCACAACGAAAAAATCAGTTTCGTCTGGGATACCGTGGTGACGGACATTCAAGGAGATGATTCCGTGGAGGCCGTTGGTCTAAAAAATGTGAAGACCGGCGATGTCTCGGAAATGAAAACCGATGGGGTATTCGTCTACATCGGCCACATTCCCAACAGCTCGCTCTTCAAAGGCCAACTCGATATGGATGACCAGGGGTACTTGATCGCCAATCGGCGCAACCATACCAGTGTGCCGGGCGTGTTTGCGGCCGGCGAGATTGCCGACCCTGTCTTCCGTCAAGTAGTCACGTCCGCAGGTGAAGGGTGCAAGGCGGCTATCGAAACCGAGAAATACCTGGCAGACCTGGAAGACCGCAGTTATCCAGGGGGATAAGCGGTCAAGAATAACTCCACGGAAAAAGCCCCTGCACCCGTCCCCGGGTACCAAAATCAGCCCGAGGACGGGCCTCAGAGCAACTTTTATTCAACGAAGTCAATAATGAATTGAGGAGATGAAGCAGATGAACATAGACATTATTGGTCGAAACGTCGAGATTACGGATGCTTTGGAAAAGTACGTGCAAAAAAAACTGGGAAAACTGGAACGTTACCTGCCCGATATCACAGACGTGCGCGTCGAGCTGTCCGAAGAGAACACACGCGATGCCGCAATGCGGCAAGTGGTACAGGTCACAACAAAAGTAAGGAGAGGCAAGATTCTGCGGGGTGAAGAACGTTCCGCCGACATGTTTTCGGCAATCGACTCCGTGCTGGACAAAATGTATCAGCAGATTGCCCGTTACAAAGGGCGGCGGCTGGCCCGCTGGCGGCGTGGAGCGGCCAGTGCGGAAGAAGAGCTTATGCTCCCAATCGAAGACTTGGAGGAGGAAGAGCCGGGTAAAATCGTGCGCATCAAGCGGTTCGATATGGCCCCGATGACAGAGCTGGAAGCGGTCGAGCAAATGGAATTGCTGGGACATACGTTTTTTGTGTTCTTCAATCCGGACGCGGGGGGCGTCCAAATCGTCTACCGCCGGCGAAATGGCGATTACGGATGGATCATACCCGAATTGGTGTAGCAATCGTCTATTCTGGGGGCGTGCCGACAGACACCCTCGTTTCAAAAAACGCTTGACAAATCTGCGGTTCCATGTTATACTGATTCTGCAATTTCATCTATAAGAACGATGAACAGGAAGAGTAGCTCCGGTACGAAGTCCAGAGAGTCGGCGGATGGTGGAAAGCCGATACTGACGACCGCAGTGAATGGGCCTGGGAGTTGCTGTACTAAACGGCAAGCCAAGTAAGTACAGCCGGAGTCGCCACCGTTATCAAGGCCGAGGGTATTGAGCCGTGTTGCAACACAACAAGTGCACGACTCCGTACCTGCAAAGAGTGAGGCTGGCATTGGGGAGTCATTCCCCGATTCAAGGTAGGTTTTCTGACAAAGGTCGGCCTTAGCAGGGTGGCACCGCGGGAGCAATCACGCCTCTCGTCCCTATAGGGATGAGAGGCGTTTTCTTTTTGGAGGTTTTCTTATGTACTATCCTTCTTTACGTGAAGCACAACAACTGGCCCGCAAAGGCAATGTGATTCCCATCTATCGGGAATTGGCTGCCGATTTGGAGACGCCGGTCTCTGTGTATATGAAACTTTGTGGCGATAACCGTCCGTCGTTTCTCCTGGAGAGCGTCGAACGTGGCGTACAAGTTGGCCGGTACTCCTTCATTGGTGTCGACCCTGCTCAATCCATCGTCGCCGATGGAGACGGCGTCTTCCTGGTCCGGCAGGGCGAGAAAATGCCCCTGCCATTCGAGGAGGGCGACCCACTTTCTGCTGTCCGGCAATACCTCTCCCCGTACCGGCCAGTTTCTTTGCCCGATCTTCCCCGCTTCTTTGGCGGTGCGGTCGGTTATCTCGGCTACGACCTGGTTCGCCATTTCGAGCGGCTCCCCGACACGGCTTCCGACGACATGGCGCTGCCCCTCTTCCACCTGCTGCTGGCCGACACCCTGGTCATTTTCGATCATGTCAAGCAACGTATGATGGTCGTGGCAAACGCGTATCTGGAAGGGGCCGTGGAACGGGTGTACGAGCAAGCGGTTGGCCGCATTCAACAAATCGTGAATCGTTTGCGGGAGCCGGCTCACCCGGCCCCAGCGGCTGCCGGTCCCTCCTCCGAAGAACTGCGCTCCAATGTGCCGCAGGAACGTTTCGAAGAGATGGTCCGCCAGGCCAAGGAGCACATTGCAGCCGGCGATGTTTTCCAGGTCGTCCTCTCTCAACGGCTGGAGCGGAAAACGGCTGTCGAACCATTTTCGATCTACCGCTCGCTGCGCCGCATGAATCCGTCGCCCTACATGTTCTTCATCCAGACGGACAGCGGGCAACTGATCGGCTCGTCCCCCGAAATGCTGGTGCGGCTGGAAGACGACGCGGCCGAACTTCGGCCCATTGCCGGCACGCGGCCGCGAGGCGCAACCGCCGACGAAGACGTGGCCCTGGAGGCCGACTTGCTCCGTGATCCGAAGGAACGCGCCGAACACGTCATGCTGGTTGACCTGGGCCGTAACGACCTGGGTCGCGTATGTGCCTACGGCACGGTGCACACGCCGGCGGTGATGACTGTCGAGCGCTATTCTCATGTGATGCACATTGTCTCCAGCGTCAAGGGCCAGATACGGGACGAGCACGACTGCTTTGACCTGCTGCGGGCTACGTTTCCGGCCGGCACGGTTTCCGGCGCGCCGAAGGTGCGGGCCATGGAAATCATCGAAGAGCTGGAGGGTGTACGGCGTGGGCCCTATGCCGGCGCGGTCGGCTATTTCGGTTACGGCGGCAACATGGACACCTGCATCACCATCCGCACGATTATCATGCGCGATTCTACCGCTTACATCCAGGTCGGCGCCGGCATCGTGGCCGATTCTGACCCGGCCCGCGAATACGAAGAAACGCTGAACAAGGCCCGCGCCATGGCCGAAGCGATCACCATGGCGGAAATTGGGTTATGAGCCGCCCGGCCTTGCCGCTTGACACAGCAACGTAAGGGCAAGTGAGAATTAGGAGGAGCAAGATGATTCTGGTACTTGATAATTACGATTCGTTTACCTACAACCTGGTGCAATTTTTGGGCGAACTTGGCGCCGACGTTGCGGTTTGGCGGAACGACCAGATCACGCTGGCGCAGATCGCGCAGATCGCGCCGTCGCACATTGTCATTTCACCGGGGCCTGGGCGGCCCGAGGATGGCGGCATCTCGTGCGACGTGATTCGCCATTTCGCGGCGCGTGTGCCGATTCTGGGCGTGTGCCTGGGCCACCAATGCATCGGCGCCGCCTTTGGCGGGCGCGTGGGACCGGCCCCTCGCCTGATGCACGGCAAAACCTCGTCCATCCATCACACGAACCAGGGAATTTTTGCGGGACTGCCTAACCCCATGATTGCCACACGGTACCATTCCCTGATCGTCGAGGAGCCATTGCCGGATGTGCTGGAACCAACCGCCCATACCACCGAGGGGGAACTGATGGCTTTGCGACACAAGTCCTATCCCGTCGTGGGTGTCCAGTTCCATCCTGAATCGATTCTTACGCCGGAAGGCAAGATGTTATTGGCCAACTTTCTGTCCATGTCCGGCGCGGGGTACGACCGGCCCGTGTCCGGTGGCCGGCACAGCGCCGGCACAACAGAAGGTGTCACGGTCTCACCAAATGTTCAACCGGCAGCCAAAGTTCAGAATGCAAAGGGAGGTGTTTCCATGATGAAGAGCGCGATTGCCAAAGTTATCGAAGGTCAGGACCTAAGCCGGGCGGAAGCCGAGGAGGTGATGAGCCAAATCATGGCCGGGAAGGCCACGCCGGCCCAGATCGGCGCTTTTCTGACCGCTCTGCGCATGAAAGGAGAAACCATCGAGGAAATCGTGGGGTGCGCAACAGCCATGCGCAAAGCTGCCGTGCGGGTCGAGTCAAAGCGAACCGACCTGATAGACACCTGCGGCACGGGAGGCGATGGCGCGCACACCTTCAATATTTCCACCACCACGGCGTTTGTGGTGGCCGGCGCGGGACTGGGTGTGGCCAAACATGGCAACCGGTCCGTATCGAGCAAGTGCGGCAGCGCCGATCTGTTGCAGGCGCTCGGCGTAAATCTGGAGCTGACGCCGCAGCAGGTCGCCGATTGCATTGACGAGGTGGGCATCGGCTTCCTTTTTGCTCCCAAGCTGCACCCAGCCATGAAGTACGCCATCGGCCCGCGACGGGAAATGGGCGTCCGCTCCATCTTCAACATCCTGGGCCCGCTCACCAATCCGGCGAACGCTGCCACGCAAATCATGGGCGTCTTTGACGGTTCCCTGACGGAGCCGCTGGCAAATGTCTTGCGTGAAATGGGCGGCCGGGCCGCCTTTGTCGTACACGGTGCCGATGGCCTGGATGAACTTTCGACCACGGGGGTTAACCGGGTAAGCAGCTTTTCAAATGGCGTGGTACGCACCTACGAACTCGATCCAAGCGAACTGGGATTACGCAGGGCTACGCTCGCCGATTTGGTCGGCGGCGATCCGGAAGAAAACGCCAGCATCAGCCGCGCCGTCCTGGCCGGCGAACAGGGGCCGCGCCGAGACGTGGTGCTGCTGAACGCGGCGGCGGCACTCGTGGCCGGCGGGGCCGCGGACGATCTGCACGAAGGCCTGGCCCGCGCCGTCGAATCTATTTCATCGGGGAAAGCGCTACGGAAGCTGGACAACCTGGTGCGCTACACGCAATCCGTCGCTATGGCGTCGAGCGTGACCGATTCGCTTATGCGCTGATTCGCTCATTTTCAAAGCGGACGAGGTACACCTTCAATGAAATACGACTGGATTCTTTTCGACGCGGACGGCACGCTTCTTGATTACGATCGCGCGGAAGCCGCGGCATTGCGAAATGCATTCCGCAGAAGCGGCCTCGATTTCAAGCCGGACTACGCCGAAATTTACCGAAAAATCAACGAACAGGTTTGGCGGGCATACGAAAAGGGCGAGATTTCCCAGGCCATGCTTCGCACCACCCGGTTTCGCCGGTTATTCGAGCAGGTCGGCGTTGAGGCAGCCCCGGACCGGTTCAGTGAAACGTATTTGCAATGCCTGGCCGAACGTTCCGACACCATCGAAGGCGCGAAAGAGGTTGTGGAGGCGCTCCACGGCAACGTGGGTCAGGTCATCATCACGAATGGACTGACAAGCGTCCAGCGCCCTCGGCTGGCGAACTCGACCATCGGACGCTATTTCGCGGATGTGGTCATCTCCGACGAAGTAGGCTTCGCCAAGCCGGACCGGCGGATCTTTGATGCGGCCTTCGCAACGATGGGGCAGCCAAAGAAAGAAGCGGTCTTGATTGTTGGCGACAGCTTGACCGCCGACATAAGGGGGGGCAATGAATACGGGATTGATACGTGCTGGTTCAACCCAACGCAAAGATCACACAATCAGGATGTCACAATTTGCTATGAGATCAGCCGTTTGCAGGAACTCCTGAACATCTGCTACCGTCGCTCAAACTTTACCGCGTCGAACCCAATGCTTCGGCTCACGTAGGGCTCACCGGTCGCGTCGCCTAAGAGGACATACTCCCCGCCACCCGCCGAGAAGTTGTAGGTACCCAGGCTGACCCACTGATCGTAGTAGATGACCTGGTTCACGACGTGGTCGGAACGTTGTCCACTATGTTGGATCTGGTAGAGCGCGTTCATGGTGCTGGCATTTCGGCTGGGGATGAAGGCGAAGACCTCATACTGCCCGGCCCCCGGCAGCGTGGGGGTCCACTGCCCGAAATTCACGGTGCCGTACGAAACGTTATAGGTCCAATAGCTGTGACCACTGTATCCGGCCGAAGAGTCATGCCGGCCGGTCACCGGGCCGCCCCAACTGAACCCGGCGTCCTGGTCGTCCACGATCACGGTCTGCGTGCCGCCGTTGCCCTGTCCCTGCTCCCACCAGACCTTGGCCGAAGCATAGCCGCCATTTTCGTAGTATTCGACCTTTACGTCGTGGTTTCCGGCAGAGACGTTGGCCGTTCCGGACACGGTTGTCGCCGGCTGATCCACCCAGCGATCAATCACAAGGCTGTTGTCCACCCACACACGCACCCCGTCGTCGGTGCGCGCGTAGAAGACATACGAGCCGCCGGTCGGAAAACTGACCGTACGGGTCCAGCGAACCGAGAAGCCATCGGCGGCCAGTCGGGTATCGGGCGAACCGGCCCCCCAGTCGAAGTCGACAGCCGAGTCCCAGCGCGTGAACGTCGGCGCCCCGGAAAGTGAAGAATTGCCGAAGTATTCTCCCTGCCAATTGCCCTGTGCAGTGCCCAGTTTCTCATACCAAACTTTGGCCACGGCGCCACCACCATGTTCGTAGAATTCGACCAGAAGCTGGTGGTCGCCGGCGAGCAGATACATGTCGGCGGTGTAGGAAGTCGGAGCCTGGTCGTGCCACTGGTCAATGATGCGGTGCGCATCCACCTGCAGCCGCATGCCGTCATCGGCGGTGACGTGAAAGCGATACGTGCCGGCATCGAAATGGAGCGTGCGCGTCCAGCGGACCGAAAAGTTGTCGCCCGGCACACCGCCCCCCGGCGATCCGCTGCCCCAGTCAAACTGAATGTCGTGGTCGTTACGGGTCAGCACCGGCGCGCCCAGCAGGTCGGCGTTGTTGAAGTACTCGCCCTTCCAGTCGGGATAGGAACCGCCGGGGCCTTCCCACCAGACGTGAATCAGCGCCCCACCGCCATTTTCGTAATAGGCTACCTGCGCGACGTGATGACCCGCCTGCAAGTTGATCTGTCCACTAAACGTAGTCGCGCCCTGGTCTTGCCACTGGTTAATCAACAATTGACCGTCTACCCAAAGCTGGACACCGTCATCGCTTGTTGCGTAGAACGTGTAGTTGCCGGCTTGCAAGTCCAGCGTGCGCGTCCAGCGAGCCGAAAAGTGGTCGGACGGCAAAAGGGGGTCGGGTGAGCCGGTGCCCCAGTTGAAATCCAGGTCTGCGTCGGAGCGCACCACGGCGGGGAAGCCTTGCAAGGACATGTTGGCGAAGTATTCACCATACCAGTTGGGATCCGTATGGGTCGGACCGATGGGGCCTTGGGCAGAAGCGGCCGGCAGCATGTTCGGCATGAATAGGATGGCCAACGCAATCAACATCCAAACGAACCGTTTCATCGGACACCTCCGCAGAATATGAGAAGCAGATTTGCTTGTCGTGCGAAAGGCTACGCCGTTTTTGAAGCCTTCCGCCGTCTTCTTCGCGATGGACGATCCCGGCCGGCCGCGCCGCGCACAGACGCGATCCAACGTTGGCAGTATTCGTCGTGGCCCATCATCACATCGGCCGCCCACGCCGTCTTGCGCAGCATCTCTTCGAGCGGGTTGGTAATCGCAGCGGTCAGGCCGGCGCCGATGGCCATGGCCAGGAACGCCACGTTCAACGGCATCCTCTCGGGCAACCCAAAGGAGATGTTGCTTGCCCCGCACACCGTGTTCAGGCCAAGCTCCCGTCGAATGAGGCGAACCGTCTCCAGGGTAACCGTAGCCGCCCGGTGGTCGGCCCCGACGGTCATGGCCAGGGGATCAACGACCACATCGTTTGGGGAAATGCCGTAGTCTTGCGCGCGCTCGACGATCTTGCGGGCGATGGCCAACCGGCCCTCCGGCGTCGCGGGAATCCCGCGTTCGTCATTGGCAATCCCTACGACGGCCGCACCCTGTTTCTTAACCAGGGGGAGTACCCGGTCCAGGGTTTCGTCTTCTCCGGTCACCGAGTTGACCAGCGCCTTGCCCTGATATGCTTCCAGACCGGCTTTCAGCGCTTCGATGACCGAGGAGTCGATGGAGAGGGGAACATCCACCACGTCCTGGACCGCCCGGATGGCCGCCGCCAGGATGGCCGGCTCGTCTGCGCCGGGGACGCCGGCGTTTATATCCAGCATCTGAGCGCCGGCCTGCACCTGGGCAACCGCGTCTTGTTGGACCCTGCTGAAGTCCATGGCGCCCATCTGCGCCGCCAAAAGTCGTCGCCCGGTCGGGTTTATCCGCTCGCCAATGATTACGAACGGGTGGTCGGGTCCAATCGTTACCGTTTTCGTGGGTGAAGAGATGGACGTTTCAGGCATGAATATGCTCCTGTGT
>CAYWAK010000111.1:0-7815 GCA_964455755.1 uncultured Ardenticatenales bacterium
CGAAGAAGCCCTTATCGAAGAGCGCCTGGCTGCGCTTGGGTATTTGTAAGAAAGAAGGTCATCTAACCGCAGAGACACAGAGAACACGGAGAAAATTTTAATGTTTGACGTGAAAAATTCTTTTCTATAAGCCCATAAATGAATTTTTCAAGGGGAAAATTAAAAATCTCTGCGCTCTCTGCGTCTCTGCGGTGAAATCCTTAGTTCTTTTAGGAAAGCCAAGAAAGGAATCGTCATCATGTCAAAGGGATTTACTTTGTGGTTCACCGGTCTTTCCGGATCGGGCAAGAGTACACTGGCCCATCACGTGGAACAGGCCCTGCGCGCGCGAGGCATACGCAAGATCGAAATGCTCGATGGCGATGTGGTGCGTACAAACTTAAGCAAAGGGCTGGGCTTCGGCAAGGAGGACCGCGACACGAACATCCGTCGCATCGGCTGGGTGTGTGAGGTACTCACGCGGAACGATGTCGTGGCCATCGCTGCCGCCATCAGCCCGTACCGCGCGGTGCGGGACGAAGTGCGCGCAAAAGTGGGCCGCTTCGTCGAGGTCTATGTGGAGTGTCCGCTGGAAACGGTTATCAAACGGGATGTGAAGGGTCTGTACAAAAAAGCGTTGGCCGGCGAAATCGAGAACTTCACCGGCGTCTCCGACCCCTACGAGCCGCCGGCGAACCCAGAAGTCACCGTACGGACAGACCGGGAGAGCGAAGCAGAGAGCATAGCCAAGATTGTGCAGAAACTGGAGGATTTGGGCTTCCTGGCCCAAGACGCGTGAGGTAGGCCGGTAGCGCGGCGAGCGTGAAACGTACTGTTTCTTTGTACCTTCTCTTGGTGATTGCATTCAGCATAACAGGGACGACAAACAAACACAGCGAAAGAAAGGTTGATCATGGCATTCTTCGACCGCTTCAAAGGCAAAAAGCCGCGCGTGGTGATCATCGGTTTGGACGGCACGCCGTACAGCCTGCTGAACCGCCTGATTGGCGAAGGGCGATTGCCCAACATGGCCGCGCTGGCCAACACCGGCTCCCTGGTGCAAATGCACTCGGTCTATCCGTGGGTGTCCTCCGTCGCCTGGTCCACATTCATGACCGGCGTGAATCCGGCCAGGCATGGGATATTCGGCTTCATCGATCGCGATCCGGCGACGTACAAAACCTTCATCCCCACGGGCCGGCACATGAAATCGCCCACGCTTTGGGAGGTGCTGAGCCGGGCCGGCAAGCGCGTATTCGTCATGAACATCCCGGTCACCTTTCCTCCGCGCGAGGTCAACGGCATCCTCATCGCCGGCTTTCTTTGTCCCACGGTGGACAAAGTGGCCTACCCGCCGTCGGTTGCGCCCACGTTGAAGCAACTTGGCTATCGCATTGACGCCGATCCCTGGCTCGCCCGCGAGTCGTTGGAGAAAATGATGGCCGACATCGAGGACGCGTTGGAGCGGCGGGTCAAGGCCATGTTCCATTTTTGGGAACAAGAGGATTGGGACTTCTTCATGACTCTGATCATGGAAACAGATCGCTTGCACCACTTCTATTGGGGGCACATGGCCGCAGATCACCCACAGTGGGCGCCGGCCTTCTACCGCCTTTACGAGCGCATAGACGCCGTCATCGGCGAAATGCGCGACCGTCTGGACGAACGCACCACGCTCATGCTCCTTTCCGACCACGGCTTCTGCTCCATTCAACAGGAGGTGTACTACAATCGTTGGCTGGCAGACGCCGGCTGGTTGCAGTATGCCAACGTGCCACCCGACCCCAAGAAGCAGTTGGCGGAGATCGCGCCACAATCTGTCGCCTACAGCATGGATCCGGGCCGCGTCTTCGTACGCCTTCGCGGGCGGGAAAAAGAGGGAACGGTGGCGCCCGGAGCGGCCTACGAACGACTGCGCGACGAGCTGATCGCGTCGGCGGAAGCGCTGCGCGATCCGGAAACCGGCAAGCCGCTCGTCAAAAAGGTCTTCCGGCGCGAAGAAATCTATGACGGCCCCTACCTGAACCAGGCGGCTGACCTGATCATCGCCCCGGTGGATGGGTATGACCCGAAGGGCAAGCTCTACAGCGAAACGCTTCTGCACACCGATCCGGTGATGGTCGGCATGCACACCTACGATGACGCTTTCTTCTACCTGGGTGGCCGGCAGATTGACCGGCAGTCCGTCGGCATCATGGACGTCATGCCGACCGTGCTACAGTTGCTCGATGTGCCCTGCCCGTCCAACCTGGATGGGCAGCCGCTGGCGTAAAAGTGTGAGGGGAAGAAGCATCTGAAGAATTCCTGGATTGATTCGAATGGACGGTGGGTACGCCGGCCCTCTTCGGCACGATGATCACGATCCTGATCGCCATCCAGCAATTCGCGCCGTGAGAAGCGGCTTCAGGAGGGACCCCGTTTGGGCCGCAGACCCAGCAGCGCCCCCCAGCTAAACCGATCTACCTCATCCAGCCCCTCTTCCAGCGAGTGGGCCAATTCGCCTTCCAGGCCACGCGCCCACTTTGCTCGAGCCACAAGCAGCCCGTCCAGTGTTTCCAACAGCGCGTCGTCCTCGCCGGCGGCAAGCAAGCCACGAACTTCGTCAAGCGAGGCGAGATAGCTATCCAACCAACGCAGCAGATGGCCACGATTACCGAGAAACAGTTCTTGCAACGTCTGGGCGTCTTCTGCGGGAAGCCTTGTGGCCGCATGGTACGTTTGGTCGGCCATGGTAGCCATCTCCCGCCAAGCTACACTTTCCGTTGTAACCTTGAGCAAGGCCACGGCCAACATGGCCGGCAAGTGCGTCACGGCTGTGCGCAGCCCGTCATGTTCCACGGCATCAAGGAAGAACGGTTTCGCCCCCACCAGCGACACCATGTTCGTGAGCAGTTCCACCGCTTTGGGATCGGCATTGGCAGCCGGCACCAGCGCGTAATTCCGGCCGCTAAATAAGTTGGCGTTGTACAATGCCTCGTCCCGGCGATCCAGCACCAGCGGGTCTCCCCCGACGAAGCTGACCGAGTCGGGCAACAGCTCTTGCGCCCAGGTCATTACCACCTCTTTCGTGGAAGCCGTGTCGGTGACCACCGCGCCCGCTTTCAGATCCGGGGCAATGGCTTGCAGGGTGGGACGAATGGCCGAAATCGGCAGAGCCAACACGACAATGTCCGCGTTCTCCACCGCCGAGATCAGGTTCCACGACGTGCGCTCAACGGTGTGTTGTTTTGTTGCCTCGGCGGATACGGTCGGTTCTTTGTCGTGACCTACAACGTGCATGGGAACATCAGAGCGGCGCAAGGCCATCCCCAGCGATCCCCCGATGTGGCCCAGTCCTACGATCGTGATTTGCGGTTTTGTGGACATGGGTTTTCCTCGCTTAGAAGTTTAACTTCTTGGCCCTCAGTAGCTGTCGTCTACTTGATGTAGGGTTTCCAACAGGGCAACGTCTTCGGCAGACAGGGAATCGCGCCCCGCCGCCGGGTTCTGGTGATAGCGGACAAAAGTGACCAGCCGGTGGTTGCCGCCCGCCTCGGCGATCATCTTCGCGCCAATCTCCGGGTGGTGCAGGCTGACGTAGAAGGGCCGTCGCCACCAACTCTTCTCATGGTCCAGGTGGGACAGAAGGGCGGGGCCGAGCGCACGCGCGAGGACAATGGCCACGCGGTAGAGCAGCGGAATGCCGCCGGCCTTGCCAACATCGTGCAGCAGCGCAGCGGCCAGGAGGTCCGCGTCATCGCGCGCGCCGCTCCGCAATGCGAGGTACACGTCCAGCGCGTGGCGCTGGTCGGCGCGGGGCATGCCGGCAAACAGGGCAAACAGGGCCGGCGACGGCAGTTGCTGCTGCGCCAATCGCTGCTCCGCGCCCGTCACCGAGGCGCGGATGTGCCACACAAATTGGGAAACCCGATAGGCCGCGGCCATCAAGCCCCCACGATCAACCGCATCAAAAGACTAATGGGCAGGCCCATGATAGTTCCCAAAATACTGAAGGGCAGGATGTAGTCAACCATGATCAGGCCCAGAAGTATGATGGGCCCTTTTTGTTCATAGCGGGCCAATTGGCCGGCCCACGGGTCGGGCAACAGCCCGACGGCAACCTTGAAGCCGTCCAGTGGCGATATCGGGATCAAGTTGAATACGGCCAGGATGACATTGATATAGAGGGCCATGACGATAATGCCCGACAGCGTGGGAACCAGCCCCCCCATGCCGGCCAGGGAAAAATGGATGACTCCCAAGCGAATGGGAATGGCCAGTAACGTGGCCAGCAGCAGGTTGGATACCGGTCCGGCCAATGACACAATTGCCATTCCTTCCTTTGGGCCGTTTCGCAGACTCCAGGGATTCACCGGCACCGGCTTGCCCCAGCCGAAGCCGGCCACGTAGATCATCAATGTGCCCAGGGGGTCCAGGTGGGCGCGAGGGTCCAGCGTGAGGCGGCCCTGGTTACGCGCGGTCGAATCGCCCAATTGTGCAGCCACCCACGCATGGCTGAACTCGTGAATGTCTATGGCGACAATGAAGGCGATGGAAAGGGCGATCAGTTGAGCCAAACTAAAGTTGCGTAAAAGTAGCAATGGATTCTCCTTACCGGACTGATTTGAAATTACCCATTACGGTAAAATTGACACGTGGAACAGGCTTTCGAGCCTGTCAGCAGCCTGGAAAGGCTACTCCACGTGTGGCTTTTGCTTCAATGCGAAATTACTGTCGACTCCAGGAAATTATAGCGTACCCGTGGCAAAACCGCAAGAAACGGTTCGGCTCATCATAGGGGTTGCACGGCGGAGCCGCAGCATGGAAGAAAAAGGGCGCAGTCCAGGCTGCGCCCCGTTGTGCGGTCTTTGTGGTGTTTCGCCTTTTGCCGGTATGCGTACTACCCGGCCCGGGCCTGTTCGCCCGCCTTAAGAAGGTCTTCGACGGCGGGCCCTTCGCCCTTCTTGGCCGCGCGCTTGGCCATGGCAAAGGCCCTAAATTCCTCCTTGGACCACTCCGCCTTGGGCTTGAGCGCCCAGCCGGGCAGCTCGGTGACCGGTGCGGCAGTGACGGTTGCCGCCGGAGGCGGGGCCTTGGCCGTTGCTTCGGCCGCTGCTTCGGCGGCGGTTGCCTCAGCCGCTGCCTTCTTGGCCTGCTCTTTGGCCTCGACCTCTGCACGCAGGGCTTCCGACTCATATAAGTCATTGTCCAGGCCGCTAACCCCCGGGACAGCACCGGCGATTTCTTCTGCCGCTTCGCGCACCGCTTCGGTGAGAACGGGGCCTTTCAGCATCACGCGGCCCAGCCATACGCTGATCTGAATCCGTTCCGTGGTCAAGCGCGTGCGCGGGTCGGTGGCCAAGGCCCAGGCGACCGCTTGTTCAACCTCGGTGTCCGCGATCAGGCTGTTTTCGACCTTCTGCACCCCGGACACACCGGAGGCCAAGCGAGCCGCCAATTGTTTGATGGCCAACGAGGGGACATGGCCGGTCAGAATGACCTTGCCGTTTTCTGGTGTAACCGCAATTTGTGACTCGGTTGTGCGTATTGGGTCATAGTCTTGCAAAACATTTTGTATGCGTGTTGCGTTTGCAGGCATAGAAAATCCTCCTCTACTCTGAAAATTGCGCATCCTTTGCAGGCCACGCTTGTAGCCTGAAGCGCAGAATCATCGTTCACGCAATTCCTTGCGCACACGGCGCACCAACGTTTCGGGGCGAAAGTCCGCCAGGGTATAGCAATCGGCTCCGAGGTGGCGAGCCAGTTGGCCGGCAAGTCCACGGTCGAATGCCTCGTGCTCTGTGTTTATGACCACCGAGCGGATGTGATCTTTCTGAAAGAGGCTTGCTACATGGTTGGCTTCCTCCTGCGGGGGCAGCGATCCCATCGAGACATTGCCGGCGCCGTCCGTCAGCAAGATAAAGAGGGGCATGATTTCAGCGTCACGCTGCAACTCACGCGTGATCACCTCGTGGGCCAGGTACATGCCGTTGGAGAGGGGGGTCTTTCCGCCCACAGGGATGCTCTCCAGCGCGCGCCGGGCCAGGTCCACGCTGTTCGTTGGAGGCAGGATAAGTTGCGAGTCTTCCTTTTGGAAGATGACCATGCTGACCTGGTCTCGTTTCTGATAGGCATCCATCAGGAGGCAAAGAATAGCCCCTTTGGTTTGCTCCATCCTCTCGGAAGCAGCCATAGACCAACTGGCGTCCACGCAAAAGAGGAGCAGGTTTGCCGCGCGTCGCGTACGCACCTTCCGTTGCAGTTCCTCTGTCCGGATGGAGAGGGCTAACCCATCATCTGCGCGATAAATCTGCTGCGGAGCGGCCTGCCGGAAGGTAGCATCAAAGGCGATGTCGTGGTAATCGCCGTTGGCCGGCCGGCTTTGCGAGTAGCGGCCTCGTTTGCGTTCGGTGCGCGTTGCACTCCGTTTGCCGGCTTTGCGACGGGTCAGGCGGTCCAGGTTTGTTTGGACGTGCGGAGTTTCCACAAGATCGCCGATGGCAACCGGCTGCTGGTGGCTGTTCGACCGGCCGGTTTCATGCCCCGGGTCCTGTGGCTGCGGAAAGGGTCGCGGCGTGGGAGATTCGCTCTGCTGTGAATCGGTTTTCCCATCTTCCGACGCATCGGACGCGGTCAGGTCCTCAGAGTCGTTTTTTTTTAGACCATCGTCGTTGGGATCGGCACTCTGGCCGCCTTGCTGAAGCAGCATCTCGGCCTGCACACGCTCCAGCCGTTGCGGCAACGTGTCCAACTCTTGCTGGACTTCCTGGAGCGGGCGTCGCCGCAGGCGGTGGAAAAGGGCCAGTTCCGAAGCCAACAGGATGTCTTGTTCCTGGATGGTGTTGTGACCCTCAAACGCGGCGTGGGCCAGCGCGGCCTTCAGGATGATGATGTCCGCGCGATGGCCATCCACGCCAAGCTCGGTGACCAGGCGAGCGATCAGGTGCAGATGGTGTGGCAGGTATTGCACATGGGGGAGCAAGGCGCGCGCGCGTTGAATGCGCTGTGAGAGGCGCTCCTCTTCTTCCCGCCACGCATCGTAGAACATGTCTGGGTTCTGCTCGTACTTGACCCGGCGCTGTACGATCTGCACGCGGGCTTCGGCCTCGCCGATCCCACGGATGTCCACGGACAGACCAAATCGGTCGAGCAGTTGCGGGCGCAAGTCACCCTCTTCGGGGTTCATCGTGCCCACGAGGATGAATTGTGCCGGGTGAGAAAACGATATGCCTTCACGCTCGACGACGTTCACGCCCATGGCCGCCGAATCGAGCAGCAGATCTACGACGTGGTCGTCCAACAGGTTGACTTCGTCCACGTAGAGGAGGCCACGATTGGCTGCGGCCAAAACTCCCGGTTCGAAATGCTTTTCGCCATGCTTGATGGCTTTCTCGATGTCCAGGGTGCCGACGACGCGGTCTTCGGTGGCGCTGACCGGCAGTTCAACCATGCGGATCCGTCTGCGTGCCACGGGCAATTCTTCGCCCCGTTCTTTGCGCGATGCGCAGTTATCGCAAAGGGCACTGTCGCTGTGCGGGTCGCAACCGAACGAGCAATCGGCGACCACGTCAATTTCGGGGAGCAGGGCGGCCAGGGCGCGCGCAGCCGTGGATTTTGCCGTGCCGCGTTCCCCGCGGATGAGCACGCCGCCAATGCGGGGGCTGATCGCATTCAGAATCAACCCGCGTTTCATTTTCTCTTGTCCAACGAGTGCGGTGAATGGAAATGTCTTGCTCATAAAAATCGCCAGAAATCAGCGACAGAAGCCGCTGGTTGATTGTACACGCTCGCTTTTCAGCAGCGCGGTTGACTCGCCAGCTCTGCCGCCGTATGCGCAGGGATGAAACCCGGTTGTTG
>CAYWAK010000111.1:7915-9193 GCA_964455755.1 uncultured Ardenticatenales bacterium
GCGGTTGACTCGCCAGCTCTGCCGCCGTATGCGCAGGGATGAAACCCGGTTGTTGTCCAGGGCAGAGTATAACGGAAAGAGGCCAGATCGTCAAGTGGCGCCGGCTGCTCGAGGCCGTTGTCTTTCGCGGTACTTTCTTGCCACGTTTTTCTTTACCACGAAGACACCAAGACACATCTGGCTTGCCCGTTACTCCGGGCGGGCTGTGTTGTCTCGCAGCGTGTTCACAACGGCCTGCAAGTTGGCTGCCGGCGTGCGGGTTGGAATCACACAGCCCGGGGCCAGGATCAAGCGCCGGCCGGCTGTGCCGGCAATGGATTCGCGCACCATGCTGGTCACCTGTGCGGGCGTGCCGCTCTCCAGAAGGCGCAGGTCCAGGCCGGCCAGCAGCGCACGGTTTGTGCGTGCCAGGGCTTCCGGCAATGCCGGCGCGGTCTCACGGTCGTGCCAATTCACTGCGTGAACAGGGTAGCGGTCCGCCAGGTCGAAGAAGACATCGTGGCCATGCAAATGCAGCACGGTAAGCCACGAACGTTCGGCAATGGCCTTCAAGACGATCAGGTCGAACGGCTCCCCAAAGCGCGCATACGTGTCCGGGGTCAGGAAACTGTGCGAAGCCAATTGGCTGGCAAAGAAGATGCCATCCGCGCCGGCGTCCAGCGTCACTTCTGCGTAGGCTGCCATGGTCTCCGCGATGGTCGCCAGGCCGGCTTCGACGCGTTGCGGCGCAGTGCGCAGGTCATCGAGCAGCCGGTCGCCGACCAGTTTGAAGGCGAGGGTGAGGGGGCTAAAAATGGTCATGAGCAATGGCCAGTCGGGGCCCAGCCCGGCGCGTGTCAGGTGGATCGCCTGCAATTCGCGTCCCAGGCTGCCGCCCGTTGGTTCCAGCTTGCGCAGCGCTTCCCAGCCTTTGCTGTCGTCGAAAGCCGGCTTCACGCGTTCGGGCGGCCGGTGCGGGTCGTCGAAGTAGGCGATCTCGGCGCCCCATTCTTCCACGCCGTACAGTCCGCAGGGTGTAAGTTTGATTATGTCCGGCGTGTATTGGAAGGCGAACATCAGCGTTGCCGATGCCAGCTCTTCGGGTGTGCGGTCGTGCGTGTGAAAATGTCGCCAAAGGCTGTAGGGCAGGCGATCCATGGCGTGTCCGTGCAAGGCGGCTTCTACTCGTTCCCGTTGCATCATCTCTGTCATGCTGTTTCGTCCTGTATTTTGAAGAAAGTGTTATTTGGCTTTCCTGAAAGAACTAAGGATTTCACCGCAGAGGCGCAGAGAGCGCAG
>CAYWAK010000112.1:0-9188 GCA_964455755.1 uncultured Ardenticatenales bacterium
CTATTTGCCCCGCAAGAAGAAGTGCGCTATAATCACCCCATCAACATAAATGCGATTCGTGTAGCCTTTTTCTCTATTGTTTGTTTATTTTGTTCTGGATTTATGTAGGCTCTTGACTACACGAAGTGGAGTGGAGGTTCACTTGTTGTCTCGCTTGCTCAAGAGCGGCCTGATGGCCGCCCTGTCCTTTGTCATTGTCATGCTCGCCTTTCTGTCCGGGTTCACCACCCAGCGACTCACCGCCCCCGCCTACTCGACGGCAGCGCCTGGGGAAACGCAGTCGGAGCTTGGCGTCTTCTGGGAAGCCTGGCACATCTTGCAGAAGGAATTCTACGGCCCGCTGCCCGACTCCCAGCAATTGACGTACAGCGCCATTCGCGGCGTGCTGTCCACGCTGGATGACCCGCACACTGTGTTGGTCGAACCGGTTCAGCACGAAGCCGAAAAGGACGAATTCCAGGGCGAATTCGGGGGCATTGGCGCGTACGTTAGCGTGGACGAACAGGGCCACTTGGTCATTGCTGCGCCGATTGACGACACCCCGGCCTCTCGTGCCGGCCTGCAGGCAAACGACATCATCCTCAAGGTGGATGACACCGAGGTGACCGGTATGAGCCAGGACGCCGCCATTCAGCTCATTCGCGGCCCGGTCGGCTCAACCGTCACCTTGACGATCCAAAGGGAAGGGGAAACCGCCCCCCTCACCTTCACCCTAACCCGCGAGAAAATCGAAACACCCACCGTCGAACAGCGCATGTTGGAAGACAATATCGGCTACCTGCACATCTCCTTTTTCAGCGCGCGAACCCCCAAGGAACTGGTTCGCGCCCTGCAGAAGTTGCAAGAGGCCGGCGCCGGCAAGCTCATCCTCGACCTACGCAGCAATCCCGGCGGCCTGGTAGATTCGGCGCTGGCCACAGACAGCCAATTCCTGCCAGACGGCGTTATCGCCTACGAGCAGCACAAGGACGGCTCCCGCACCCCCCTGAACGTGCAACACGGCAACAGGCCCACGGACGTGCCTATGGTCGTGCTCATCAACGAAGGAACCGCCAGCGCTGCCGAAATCGTGGCCGGCGCCCTTCAGGACAGGGACCGGGCCATTCTCATTGGCGCGCACCAGAGCTTTGGCAAAGGTTCGGTGCAGATTCCGTATGACTTGAGTGATGGCTCCAGCCTGCACGTCACCATAGCGCACTGGTTGACCCCCAACGGCACCGACCTAAATCAACAGGGGCTGACCCCCGATATTTGGGTCAAGCCACCGGCCGACGGCCAACAGGCAGACAGCGACGTTGAATTGACGCGCGCCATTGATTACTTCAAGAATGGTGGATAACACATGCTCCAACGAACCGGTTGCTTGATTCGTTCTTGTCTCCTGATCGTCACCACATTTCTTGTCGTCGTCATCGCCTTTTTCGGTGGCTATCTCGTCGCCATGCCTTCCGCGGCCTCACCCGGCGCCACGGTGAATGCGACTTCGTCTGACGCTTTCTCCCCGGCCAACTTCCACGTCTTCTGGGAAGCATGGGACATCCTGCAGAAGCATTATTACGGCGACCTCCCCGCCCCCGCCGATCTGGCCGCGGCAGCGACCCGCGGCATGGTGCAATCTTTGGGCGACCCCCACACCGCCTTTGTGGACGCCAAACACGCTGCCATTTTCCAGGACGATTTGCAAGGTAACTTTGAAGGGATCGGCGCGACCGTACGCCTGAACGACCAGGAGCAATTGGTGATTGTCGCCCCGCTGGAAAACAGTCCCGCCGCTCGCGCCGGCCTGCAACCGGGCGACATTGTGATTTCCGCTGATGGCGTTCCCCTCAAGGGCATGTCCGTGCTGGAAGCCGTGTCGTTGATCCGTGGCCCGCGCGGCACTACGGTTCGTTTAATGATCGAACGGTTGGGCGAAGCAGAGCCGTTGGCAATAGACATCGTCCGCGACCGCATCAACATTGCCGTCGTGCAATTTGAGATGAAAGCGGACAATATCGCCTATCTGAAGCTTACCGACTTTAGCGCGAACGCGCCCGATCAGTTCGAGAAAGCGCTGCACGAATTGCTGGATCAGAATCCACAAGGATTGATCCTGGACCTGCGCAACAACCCCGGTGGCTTTCTGCAAGTGGCGGTGGACATCAGCGGCCAGTTCTTGCCCAACAAAGTGATCCTCATCGAACGCAACAAGGCCGGGGATAAACGGGTCCATCGCGCTTCCGGCGGCGGCCTGGCAGCAGACATCCCCCTGGTCCTGCTCGTGGACCAAGGCTCGGCCAGCGCATCAGAAATCCTCGCCGGCGCCATCCAGGACTACAAACGGGGCACGTTGATCGGCGAGACCACCTTCGGCAAAGGGTCCGTCCAGGTCTCGCACACGCTCAGCGACCAATCTTCCCTGCGCGTGACCATCGCACACTGGTTCACCCCGCTCGACCGCGGCATCAACGGCGCGGGCATTGAGCCGGACATCAAGGTGGAACGGACCGTGGACGACATCCGCGCCGGCAAAGACCCGCAACTCGATCGGGCCATCGAGTTTTTCAAGACGGGGCAATAATCATGTCAACGTCCGACCGCAACCTGGCTGTCAATCGCAAGGCCCGCCATGATTACCACATCTACGATACCTACGAGGCCGGCCTGGCCCTGACAGGCGCTGAAATCAAGTCCATGCGCGCCGGGCAGGTCAATCTGCGCGATAGCTACGTGGTCATCCGCAACGGGGAGGCCTGGGTCACCGGCATGCACGTCGCCCCCTATCGTCATGCCGCGGATCAACAAGACTACGAACCCAAACGAGACCGCAGGCTGTTGCTGCACCGCTGGGAGATTCGCCGCTTACAGGCCCAGGCACGAGAACGGGGCTATACCATCGTTCCCCTCCGTCTCTACCTCAAGCGCAATCGGGCCAAACTGGAAATTGCGCTGGCGCGGGGCAAGAAATTGTATGACAAGCGAGACGCTCTCCGCAAACGGGAGACGAACCGCCAGATCGAGCGCGCCCTGCGTGGTCGTCGGTAGCGCGCTTCAGACAGACGTTGACTTCCGTTCAACCAGTCCCGCAAGCTCATAGGCGGTAACCGGCTCATCCCACCCCTTAACCTTAAGGGCAGAGATTCTGCGGGCTTCCACGAAATTCTGCACTGCGCGATAAGCGTTCTCATCCAGCAAGATTTTGGAAGCCGCGGCCCCTTCCTGTAACCGCCTGGCCAGGTTCACCGATTCCCCGATGGCTGTGTAATTGAGGACCTGCTTCGTGCCTACGTTGCCCACCACCGCCTCCCCCGTCGCTATGCCCACCCCGAACCCAAGGCGCAGCGCAGGAGCAATCGTTTTGTGGTACGCGGCGATGGCCTTTTGAAAACGGAAAGCGGCCCGCACGGCCAACATCGCATGGTCCGGCTGCGGTAGGGGCGCGTTGAAAATGGCCATCACCGCGTCCCCCATGAACTTATCCAATGTCCCCTCTTCGGCAAGAACAGCGTCCGCCGCAAAGCCCAAATAGACGTTTAACGTATCTACCAGCCGCTCCGGAGACATCGAATGGCTGAACGTGCTAAATCCCCGAATGTCGGCAAACAACACCGTCACCTGCTGGCGCCGGCCGCCAAGCTGCAGTTGCGATGAATCCATCAGCAGCCGTTCCACAACGGAAGGGGCCACATACAACTGGAACATCTGGCGGATCCGTTCGCGCTCCTGCTCCAAAGCCCGCTGGCGGGTGAGATCGTCAACAACGATGGCTACGCCCGTGCGGTTCTCCGCCGAATCGCGTAACGGAGAAAGCTGGAAGCGCAGGTCAACATCTCCCCGACGTGGGATTTGGTGCACCATCTCATAAGAAAACCGCGTCTGCGTGCCCGCTTTGACCTGCTCGATGCGCGCTTTCAGCGCCTCGTCGAACAGTAAGCCGAGGGCCTCGGACCAGGCCTTTCGCAGCACGTCGTTTTTACCGATGCGCAAGATCTCTTCCGCAGCCCGATTGAACGTCGTGACGCGGCCGGCCAGGTCAATAGAGATCACGCCGCTGGCAATGCTGGCAAAAACATTGTCCATGTAGTTCTTGATCGTAGCGATTTCGTCAATCTTGTTCCGAAGGTTGGCGAATAGCCGGGCATTTTCGATGGCAATGGCCGCTTGACTGGCTACGGAACCCAGAAATCGTTCGTGGCTTGGGGCAAAGGCGTCCTTCCGCTTGCTATCCACGGTCAAGGTGCCGATCGAGCGACCGCCGACCACCAGCGGGGCCACAAGCAGGGAGCCGATATCCTTGCTGCGCCGGATGAATCGGGGATCTGCCTGCGCGTCGGGAACGCGCAGCGGGCACTGCTCGCGGAGGGCAAACCCGGCCAGCCCCTCGTCAACGCGGAGGAAGCCTGCCGGAACGGCTTCCGGGGAGGCGGGGGCGGCTGCCTTCGGCTCCAGGTGTTCTCCGCTCTCGTCCACCAGGTGCAGCACGGCCTTCTCGGCCGCCGGCACAGCGCGCAGAACCTCCTCGGTGATCTGCTGCAACACCTTTTCGAGGTCAAGTGTGCGGGAAATGCTCTGACTGACATCGTAGACGGCGTTCATCTCCTGCAGCCGCTGCTGGGTTTCGGCGAACAGGCGCGCGTTCTCGATCGCCACAGCCGATTGGTCGGCGAGGGCCATCAGCAAATCTCGATCCTTCGTGGAGAAGAGGCCGGCCCGCACGCGATTATCGGCGTAGATCACCCCGCGGATCTCTTCGCGCAGACGCAACGGCACGCAGATGATCGAACGCAGGCTGTGGCTGATCACGCTCGACTGGCTGCGAAATCGGGGGTCTTCCTGCGCGTTTGTGGTGATGATCGGCTCGCCGTCGGAAGCCACACGGTTCACGACCCCCTGGCTGATCTCGAACGCCGGGGTATCCAGCAATTCCGGCTGCAGGTTGTGGGACGCACGCAAGGTCAGGTCTCCCGCAGGATCGCGCAACATGAGCACCGCGCGTTCGGCGCCCGTCACCCGTACAATCGCGTTCATGACCAAAGACAATACTTCGTCCAGGTCCAGGGTCGAGTTGGCGGCAGCGATTACGGTGTAGAGCGTTTCGATTTGGCGATGGCGCGACTGCTCGCTTTCTTGCGCCTGAAACAAATCATGCAGTATGGTGCGCAGCCGGGGAAGATTGCGCCCCAGAGACAAAGAACGTTTGCCGGCCACGGCATTTGATTGCAACACCCGTTCCAACGCCGTGCCCAAATCGCCCTCACCCTGGGACCATTGTTGTTCGAGCAGCCGGAGCGCTTCGTGTTGCGCAGCCAGCGCTTCGGTTAAGCGTGCCGAACTGTGGCGAAGATCGGCAAATTGGTTTTCAACCAGTTGTCGCGCTTCGAAGAGGGGATTCTTTGACGAGCCTTTCATGGCAGATGAATCAGGCAAACATCAGGGGAACCACACCGGGTCCCAATCGTTGCTTTGACCATTGCTTAGGCGATGGGGATTTGTGCCATCCGCATTGATTACCCAAATCTGTTTCTTGCCCATTTCCCGGTCGGACCAGAACACAATTTGGCTTCCGTCCGGAGACCAGGCCGGATGTTTTTCCGTAGAATCTGGCATATTTGTCACCAGCCGGTCATTCCGTCCGGGCACCTCAATGACGAAAATGTCGTCACTCCCTTGCCGGCGCGACACGAAGGCCACGTGCACGCCATCGGGCGACCAGGCCGGGTCGTAATCGAGGGCCGGATTGGATCCCAGCGGGGTCTCCGGCCCGCGGTCGTCCAACCAACGGATAAAGATCTCCGTGTTGTCAGGCGTCAAGAAGCGCACCAGGGCTTCTCGCAAGTTGTCCGGCGAGCGGGGGATTTTCGCAACGGCCTCGTCGTACAACGTTTTGTCCGGCAAGTACTGCCGGCGGCTCCCATCCGCGTTCATGACCAAGACCCGCTCATCGCCGGCGATGTCGCTCTTGAAGGCGATGCGGTTGTGGGTGGGTACCGCAGCAACCACGGGTCGGGACTTGGGCACCGGCGAAGATGTGGGTGAAACTGTGGGTGTGGGCAAAGCCGTGGCGGTGCGGGATGGCGTCGCTGTTTGGGTGGCCCGCGCTGTGGGCGTGGAGGCCGGCTGCGCACTCGCTGCGGCAACCGGGGCGGCAGTCGCCTCCTGCACCGCAGAGGAGGTCGCCTTTGGCGTAGGTGCCGGCGCGGTCGGTGAAAGCGGCCGGCTGGCTGTTGGCGCGCCTCTGGTCGGCGAAGGTACTGCACCGGCCACGGCCTGTGCGACCGGCGTCGCCACCGGTGTTGCGCCGCGACCGTGCGAAAGGCCCCACAACCCGGCGCCGGCCAACAGCAGCAGGCCGCCGACCACGGCTCCGACGAGCAACCGGCTTCTTTCTTGCGCACCCGCCGCACGGGGAGCAACGGCAGCCGGCGGCTCCGGCACTGCCGTCTGCGGTTCGGCGCGTGCCACTTTTTCCGGTTCGGGTTCGGGGGCGGGCAGGGCCGTTGTCTCGGTCGGAGCTTCTTCCGCTTGTTGCGCCGTTTCGGCCTTTGCTTCTGCGGCGCGCCGGTTCAATTGCCCGATCAAGTTATCGATTTCAGCGATCAACGCTTCCGGTGTTTGGAAGCGGTCGTTGGGATGTTTGGCAAGCATTTTGCTGACCAGCTCGGCGACCGAGCGCGGCACTTCCTTGCGAATGTCACTCACCGGTAAGGGCACGTGCGAGATGTGCTGGCTGATGATGGACCAGGGCGTTTCGGCGTCGAAGGGCAGGCGGCCGGTGAGCATTTCATAGAGCACGACGCCCAGCGCGTAGATGTCGGAGCGGATGTCCACGGCCTGGCTCATGGCCTGTTCCGGCGCGATGTAATAGGGCGACCCGACAAAACCGGAGCCGGTGATCGTCACGAAATCTTCGGCGCGGGCGATCCCGAAATCGAGCACTTTGATCATGCCACCGGGGGTCTGCATTAAGTTTTGCGGTTTGATGTCTCGATGCACAATACCCTGGGCAAAGGCTTGCTGCAAGGCAAAGGCCACCTGCCGAGCAACCTGCAACGCCGCGACGACATCCAGGGCGCTTCCGCGCTCACGGAGGACTTCCTTCAGGTCTTGGCCTTCTATGAATTCCATGACCAGATAATGCGTGTCGCGGTCCGCCCCATAGTCGAGCATGTGGACGATGTTGGGGTGATCCAGAGTCAGGGCAAGTTTGGCCTCGCGAATAAACCTTTCGATGTACGAAGAATCGTCGGAGAATTGCGGATAGAGTATCTTCAAGGCTACCGAGGTGCCCGTTTTACGGTCGGTAGCTTTGTAGACCCAAGCCATGCCGCCACGGCCCAGGAAGGTGATGATCTCGTAGCGGTTGCCAATAACCTTACCGATCACAGTTTTCTCCACAGCAGCAGAGGATTGTGCAAGACAACTCTATCTCTATTCTAACCGAATTGCGAGACAGCGTCAAACTTGGTTTGCAATTCATCGCCATTTGTTAGGGCTGCAAAGTCAGCAAGGTCAGTTTGCCGGGGACCACGGTGACGTCTTGCACCAGGGTGCGCTTCCCAACGCGGACGGCGAGCTTCCATTGGCCCGCCGGCACGTCACCCAAGACCAGGTTTTCATCCCACACATCATCGGCGTTTACTTCTGTGGTGGGATAGGTGGTGGCCTCGCGGTAGATTTTGTCCTCACCCTCACGTTGGAGTGTGGCCAGGGACTCATGCGCAGGCCGGCCATCCTGGTCCAGGACGCGGGCCGCGATCGTACCGTTTCGGGGGCGAGCCTGTAACCACAGCTCCGGGTTCCGGTTGTGGGTATACGTGTTCGCACCCACGCGCACCTCGAAATGCAAGTGGGGGCCCAAAGCAACGCCGGTCATGCCCACGCGACCGAGCACCTGGCCGGCTTCCACGTGCTCACCCACTTGGGCTTGGACGCTGGACATGTGGCCATAGAGGTTATACACCGTTTGGTCACGGTAGGTTTTGTCCAATTGCACAACAACGAGCAGTCCATAGAAATCGGTTTGCGGTCCGAAAGCCTGTTGATGGTCAGGGCCGGCCACAATGACTCGGCCCGCCGCCGCCGCGATGATGGGCGTGCCCTCGTCGTTCACAAACTCTACGCCATGGTGAATCGGATACTGCCCGCCGCCGGTCGAGCCATAGGGATAGAAGTGAGCCACCCAATCATGAAACTCAGCCGAGATAGGCCGGCGCAGCCAGAAGTGTCCATCTATGACGACCGGCGCAGCCGGAGCAATCCTTGGCCCGGGTGTTTGGGTGGGCGTCGCTACCAACGTGGCCGTAGCGGTTGGTGCTATCGTAGGCGTTGCGGTCGGAACGGGCGTAGCCGTTGCGGTTGCCGTGTACGTGGCGGTCGGTGAAGGCGTGGGTGTACCAAGCACACCTGTGGCAGCCGGCCACGTCGAGGCCATCGTTCCCAGCAAGATGGCCAGGAAAATGGCCGCACTCATCGTGATCGACAGGGTGTCGTAGTTCGGGCGGGGTTCGGGCATCATCAGGGTGTCGGCACGACCGTTGCAGTGGGACTGGAAACAGGCTCTGACGAGTCGGGAGAAACGGGCACCAGCCAATCCTCGACAGCCCAGCCCACAACGCCGTGCTCTTCACGCATACGCCACCAGGTGTGATCGTCGGCAATTTGCGGGCCTTCCAAAACAAGCAGCCGCTCGCCTTCCTTCACAATCTTCAGGGTAACGAAGTCGGTACCGGGGCCTGCGCGCAGACGCAAATCGAGGCCGCCGGTTCCTGAGATGATGACCGTCGCGTCTACCATGACGTGCGGGGCGGGTGTCGCCGTGGCCGAGGGCGTAGCCGTTGGCGGCACGGGCGTGTTCGTTGGGATGGGTGTCACGGTCGGTGGCGCCGTCGCCGTAGATGTTGGCGCGGGCAGAGACGTGGCAGTCACGGCCGGAAGAACGGCCAGCTTGCGTCCCGTCGCGCGCAGGAAAAGAGCGCCGCCGCAGACTCCCAGTAATACCAGCGCCAGAATGATCAATGGCATTGCGCCGGCAAGCGAGAAGGTTGGGCGTTGCGATCGGTTTGAATCTGCTTCTGAGGTATTGCGTTTGGCCATAAAGCTGTCATCAATCCACGAGCATCAACGAGTCGCGGTATTATAACCCCAACGGAAGGCAAAGGCAAATCGGCGGAGGCAACGCGCCTGGGCGCGTTTTGGGTAGCAGGCCGCGA